>DATFEN010000131.1:0-12979 GCA_035251085.1 Vicinamibacteria bacterium
CACGCCCTCGGCGTTGCTGGTCACGACCTTCTCGGGATCGGGCTCGGTGTCCGGGATGAACGCCGTGACCTTGCCGTCCTTCGCGCTGCCCACGCGGATGCCCCGCTTCCAGCCGGCGTTGGTCTTCGAGTTCGACTCCGAGTCGGCGACGTAGATCACGTCGTTCTTGTCGATGTAGATCCCGCTCGGCCGGCTGAACTGCTTCCACTCCTCGAGGAACTTGCCGTCCTGATCGAAGATCTGGATCCGATTGTTGTTCCGGTCGGCGACGAACAGCCGTCCCTTGGAGTCGAGGGCGATCCCGTGGGGGGTGTCGAACTCGCCGGGCGCGGATCCCCTCTTGCCCCACGTCTTGATGAACTTCCCGTCCTTGGAGAACTTGACGATGCGGTGGTTCGACTCCTCGTCGTGACCGTCGGCCACGAAGATGTCGCCGTTCGCGGCGACGACCACATCGGAGGGCTGGTTGAAAGTATCCGGCCCATTGCCCGTGACCCCCGCCTTCCCGAGCACGAGCAGGACCTTGCCGTCCGGGCTGAACTTGAAGACCTGATGGCCCTTTCCCTCCGTCCCCCGAGGGTCGGTCACCCACACGTTCCCGGCCGCGTCCACGTGGATGCCGTGGGGGAAGATGAACAGGCCGGCGCCGAAGCTCGTCACCAGCTTGCCTGAGCCGTCGAACTTGAGGACGACCGGCAGGCTCGACGTCGCGCAGCTGTTGGCGCCACACCTCTCCGCCACCCAGATGGACTTGCCGTCGGGGTCGACCTCCACCGCGCTGGTCGATCCCCAGGTCCGGCCCTCGGGCATCTTCGCCCAGCCGTCGACGGTCCGATAGGGGTTGGGCTGGGAGTTCTGCGGCTGTGCTACGGCCGCTCCTACGGTGATCGAGACGGCCGCGAGGAACGCGAAGAACGTCGAGCGTGACCGATTGACGTTGAGCATGGCGTATTGTCCGCCGGGTCCCGACTTTTTCAAGTATCCTCTCGACGCCATGACCTCCCGAGGCTTGTCGATCGCCGCCGTCGCGCTCGCGACCCTGCCCCTGGCCGCGCAGCCGCAACCTTCGGCAGAGCCTGCCGACCTGGTCCTGGTCGGCGCGCGCGTCTACACGCTGGAGCCGATGCAGCCGCGGGCCGAGTCCATCGCGCTACGCGGCGATCGCATCGTGAAGATCGGCGCCACCGAGGAGGTGCGCCCGCTCGTGCGCGCCGGGCGCACGCGGGTCCTCGAGCTCGATGGCCGCCTGGTCCTGCCCGGATTCATCGACAACCACACGCACTTCGATTCGGCGGGCCGGCTGCTGCTCGGGCTCAACCTGCTCGAGGTGGACGAGCCCATCCAGTTCCGCAAGCGCGTGGCCGAGGCCGCCTCGCGGCTGCCGGCGGGCGCGTGGCTCGTGGGTGGCGACTGGGGCGCCTACGGGCCGTGGGCGAAGGGCTCGACGGGCGTCGCCGCGGGTGCGGCGCGGCCGCCCGAGTTCCTGCCCACCAAGGACCTCATCGATCCCGTCACGGGCGACCACCCGGCGCTCGTGAGCCGCTTCGACGGCCAGCTCCACCTCGCAAACAGTCTCGCGCTGCGCGCCGCGGGGATCACGGCGGCCACCCGCGACCCCGAGGGTGGACAGGTGCTGCGCGGCGCCGATGGAGCACCGAGCGGCCTGCTCCGTGGAACCGCCGCGCAGCTCGTGAGCAAGGTCATCCCGGCGCCCGCCTACGCGCAGCGAAGGGCGGAAGCGCTGCGGGCGCTCGAGGAAGCGCGTCGCTGGGGCGTCACGACGATTCACGACAACGTCGCGAACTTCGACCAGCTCCAGCTCTTCCACGACCTTCACAAGGCCGGCGAGCTCACGACGCGGGTCTGGGCGCGAATGTGGCTGTCGGAATGGGAGCGCGTGCGGGACCACATCCGCGACAAGGGCGTGCCGACCGTCGCCGGGGGCTGGGGCGACGACATGATCCGCCTGGGCGGACTCAAGGCCTGGGTGGACGGCATCATGGGGAACTCCAGCGCGCTCTTCTTCGAGCCCTACGCGAGCGCGCCCGACTCCTACGGTCGGTTGCGCCCGGTGATGTTCCCCGAAGGGAACCTGTATCGGCTCATTCGCGACGCGGACCGCGCAGGCTTCACCGCCACCATCCACGCGATCGGCGACCGCGGGAACCGCATCCTGCTCGACACCTTCGAGCGCGTGTTCGCGGAGAATCCGCCGCGGGACCGCCGCTTCCGTGTCATCCACGCGCAGGTCATGGAGCCCGAGGACCAGCGCCGCTTCGGACGCCTCGGCCTGGTCGCCGAGGTGCAGCCCTACCACGCCATCGACGACATGCGTTGGATGGAGGAGCGCATCGGGGCGCGCGCGGAGAACGCCTATGCGTTCCGGGGCTTGATGAACGGCGGCGCCGCGATGAGCTTCGGCTCCGACTGGCCCGGCACCAACGCCTCCTACTACCCGATCAACCCGCTGCTCGGCATCTACGCAGCGGTGACCCGCCAGACCCTCGACGGAAAGCCGGAGGGAGGCTGGTTCCCACGCCAGCGCATCTCCCTCGAGGACGCGGTCCGCTTCTTCACCTGGAACAACGCGTATGCCACCTTCGAGGAGGACAGCAAGGGCTCGCTCAAGGAGGGCAAGCTCGCCGACCTGGTAGTGCTGGACCGGGACATCTTCTCGCGTGCCCCGCGTGAGCTGACCGAAACTCAGGTGCTGTACACGATCCTTGGCGGGAAGGTCGTCTACGAGGCACAGCCGAAAGGACGCTGATCGGCCTTGGCGATCTCACGACGGGCGTTCCTCGAGGCAGGGGCAGCGACAGCAGCCTTGAGCCTGGCGTCGCGAGCACGCGCGGAGCCTGTCGAGCACTCGTCCTTCGATCCCTGGATCGAGATCTCGGCAGCCAACCTCGCCCATAACGTCGCGGAGGTCGCTCGACGCGTGGCACCGCGGCCGATCCTCGCCGTCGTCAAGAACAACGGCTACGGGCTGGGCGTCGTGAACGTGGCGCGGATCCTCGAGCCGGCGGCGGCCGTCGCCGGCTTCGCCGTCGTCAAGCTGGCCGAGGCTCTGGCGCTGCGCGAGGCGGGGATTCGCAAGCCGGTCCTGCTGATGGGGCCTTTCGACGAAGAGGGGCTCACGGCGGCGGTCGGCCGCGACATCATGCCGATGGTCTACACGCCGATCGGCGACGTGCTCGACCGCCTGGCCGCACGCCGCGGCGCCCCGACCGCTGTCCACGTCTGCGTCGACACCGGCATCGGTCGTGTCGGCGTCCCCCACGCACAGGCGGCGCCGCTCATCCGGGACCTCGCTGGCCGGCCCTCGGTGCGCATCGCAGGCGTGATGATGACGTTCGCCGAGGACCCCGCCTTCGACCGTGAGCAGCTCGGTCGCTTCCAGGCCCTGTGCTCCGCGCTCGAGGGCGAAGGCGTTCGTCTCGGCAAGCGCCACGCCGCGTCCAGCTTCGGCCTGTTCCAGCACCCGGACGCGTTCCTCGACATGGTGCGGCCGGGCATGGCGCTCTACGGCATGTACTCGGAGCCGCACTTCCGCGGCGCCGCGCTTCTCGACCTCAAGCCCGCGGTGAGCCTGAAGGCGCGCGTGATCTACGTCAAGCGGCTCCGCGCGGGCGAGAGCGCCGGCTACAACCGCGCGTACGTCGCGCAGCGCGACGTGTGGGTGGCGACGCTCCCGGTCGGCCACGCCGATGGCCTGCCGAGAGTCGCGGCCAAGGGCGGACGCGTCCGCATCGGCGAGCATCTCTATCCGCTGATCGCCTCCGTCTCAGCGAGCCACTCGATCGTCGAGATCGGACCCGAGCCGCGCGTCGCGGTCGGCGACATCGCGGCGCTGTTTGACGCCCAGGACGGCTCGCGGCCCGAGGATCTGGCGGCGGCCTGCGGCAGCTCGGTCTACGACCTGGCCATGCACCTCAACCCGCTGCTGCCGCGCCGGGTGGCCTGATGCGGCGCTATTCGGCTCGCAGTGTGCGGACGGGGTCGAGTGCCGCTGCGCGGCGCGCCGGCAGGTAGGAGGCCGCCAGCGCCACGAGAACCAGGCAGGACGCGACGGCGCCGAAGACGAGTGGATCGCCGGGCGTGACGCCGTACAGCAGGCTCGACAGCAAGCGTGAGCTGGCCACCGCCCCGGCCACGCCCAGCAGGGTTCCGCAGAGCGCGACGCGCGCACCCTCGCCGACGACGAGGCCCACGATCCGCGCGCGCGTGGCGCCGAAGGCGAGGCGGATCCCGATCTCCCGAGTCCGCTCGGCGACCACGCACGACACCACGCCGTAGAGGCCGATCAGCGCGAGCAGCAGGGCGACGGCGGCGAAGGCGCCCATCAGGAACAGTGCGAAGCGATTGGCGGCCAGGTCGGCCGCCAAGTACTCCCCCATCATCCGGACCTCGGCCATCGGGACGAGCGCGTCGAGCCGCGCGATCTCGGCGCGTATCGGCGCGATCAGCGACCGCGGGTCGCCCGCAGCGCGCACGACGACGTCGATCTCCCAGTCGGTCCACGACCAGCCGCGCGAGTCGAAGTACAGCGTCTCGCCGGGAGGCTCGCGCAGGGCCCGGAAGCGCACGTCCTCGACCACGCCCACCACCTGGAACGACTCCGGCGCTCCGCCCCACGGGCTCGCCAGGACGCTGCGGCCCACGGCGCTCTGGCCGGGCCACGCGCGCTCCGCGAGGCGCCGGCTCACGACGACGGCGTGCCGCGGGTCCGCGGGGCCGAAGCTGCGCCCTTCCAGGATCGGCGTCCGCAGCGTCTCGAACAGGTTGGGCGTGGCGAGACGCAGCTCCGCATACGCGCGCCGGCCCGCATCCACCGCGCCTGCGACGTACTGGTCGCTCCAGCGCATGCCCGAGAGCGGCAGCGGCCAGACCGCCGCGGCGGACTCGACGCCTGGAAGCGTCTCCACGGCCTCCTCGAGCTGGCGCAGGAAGCGGTCGGTCTGGACCGGGCGCTCGTAGCGCGCCCCCGGCAGCGAGACCGAGAATGTCAGAAGGCGATCAGGATCGAACCCGGGCGAGACCGCCTGGAGGCGGAGCAGACTCGCCGCGAGCAGGCCGCCGCCCAGCAGCAGCACGAGGCTCAGGGCGAGCTGGGCCACGACGAGGGCGCGCCGCAGCCCGCGGCCGCGCGGGCCCGCGGTGGTCCGTCCACCGTGCAGGTCGGCCGTGAGGTCGCGCCGAGTCGCGCTGAGCGCCGGCGCGAGACCGAAGATCAGCGTGCACGCGAGCGCAGCCAGAAGCGCAAAGCCCAGCACCGTCGCGTCGAGGGCGATCGCGTCCGAGCGCGGCAGGTTGGCAGGCTGCAGCGCCCGGAGCACGCGGATGCCCTGCTCGCCCAGCAGCACCGCGAGCAGGGCGCCGAGAAGAGCGAGGACGAGCGCCTCCAGGACGAGCAGCCGCGCGATGCGCCACCGCGAGCCGCCGAGGGCCAGGCGCACCGCGATCTCCCGCGCGCGCCTCTGGCCCCGAGCCAGCAGCAGGTTCATCACGTTCGCGCATGCGATGAGGAGCACGCAGCCCGCGGCGCCGAACAGCAGCCAGAGCTGAGTGCTCACCCCGCCGACCACGGCGCCGTGAAGCGGGTCGAGCCCCAGGGCGAAGCCGGCCCGCTGCAGCTCGGCGTTCGTCTCGCGCAGGCGCGCGGCGAGCCCGTCCAGCTCGACTTGCGCCTGCGCTGGTGTCGTGCCCGGCGCCAGGCGACCGAGCAGGTGCAGGATGCCGGCGCTCATGTCGTCTCGGGACCACACGTCGCCGTTCTGCCACCAGTCGTCCGGTGCCTTCCACACGTCCACCTCGGAGGGCAAGCGCGGGAGCCGCAGGCGAAAGCTGGGCGGCATGACGCCGACGATCTCGTACAGCCGCCCGTCGAGGGAAACGCTGCTTCCGATGGCGGCGTCCGCCCCGGCGAAATGTCGCGACCAGAACTCGTGTCCGAGGATGAGGCGTCCCGGCGGCTCGTCCACGGCAAAGTCCCGGCCCAGGGCCGGCCGCACACCGAGGAGCCGGAACATGTTCGTCGAGATCCAGCCCACCTGCACCTGGATCGGCTGCCCGGCTCCCGTGAGGTTCTGGCGAATGGACGCGACGCCCGCCACGCCTTCGAGTCGCGTGGAGCCTTCGCGTACCGCGCTGAACACGCCTCCGGGCATGAGCGCGTTCTCGACGCCGTCGGTCGTGAGACGGCCGCGAAGGTGGACGAGTCGTTCCGGATCGCGATACTCGAGCGGGCGCAGCAGGACGGCGTTCACCACGCTGAAGATCGCCGTGCCCACCCCGATGCCGAGGGCCAGCGTCGCGACGATCACCAGGGACGAGAGCGGTGCGCGACGGAGCGCGCGAACAGCCTCGACGAGATCATGCATGGGGGCAACCCCGTGCGAGACGGATGCCAACGCGGCGCTGCGGCTAAAGATCGGACGACGCTTCAGTTAGCGAACACGCTTGCCGCGGCGGGTGTTCGGCGACGAACGGTCCGGCGTGCGATCCCGGACAGCGCGGCTGCGATGGTACGATCCAGCGGGGTCGATGGCGGATACTCACGTTCCGCAGAAGGACGACGCCGCGGCGGCCCAGCGGCGCGCCGACGAGCTGCGCCTGCCCTTCGATCCGCTCGACCTCCCGCCGGACCCCGCGCTCTGGTCGATCGTGCCACTCGAAGTTCTGGTGCGATTCCACTGCGTGCCAGTGGCCCGGGAGGGCAATCGGCTGGTGCTCGCGTTCGGCGGCCTCGACGACCCGCTCAAGGTCGACGAGGCCGAGTTCCACCTCGGACAGGCGATCGACGCGCGCATCGCGCCCGCCGAGCGCGTCGCCGAGCTGCTGCGGCGGCACCGAGGCGGCGAGATGCTCCTGGAGCGCGCGAGCGAGGCGCTCCGCCTTCAGCTGGTTCCCGAGGATGACACCGCGGCGGTGGACCTCGCGGCACTGCCCGCGGAGAGCCCGATCGTGCGCCTCGTGGACTCGCTCGTGGTCGGGGCGATCGAACGGCGCGCCTCGGACATCCACATCGAGACGAAGGACCGCGAGGTCCTCGCCAAGTACCGCATCGACGGCGTGCTCCATCCCGCCGTCGAGCCGATCGACAAGCGCCATCACGACACGATCCTGAGCCGCATCAAGGTCATGGCGGAGCTGGACATCGCCGAGAAGCGCGTGCCCCAGGACGGCCGCTTCCGGCTCAAGGTCCAGGGGCGCACCATCGACTTCCGCGTCTCGATCATGCCGTCGATCCACGGCGAGGACGCCGTGATCCGCGTGCTCGACAAGGAGTCGCTCAACGCGGAGTTCCGGAACCTGCGCCTCGACGTGCTCGGGTTCGTGGAGAGCGACTTGCGCAAGCTGCGCAAATACATCACCGAGCCTTACGGCATGGTCGTGGTCACCGGCCCAACGGGCTCGGGCAAGACCACGACGCTGTACGCGGCGCTCTCCGAGATCGCGACGCACGAGGACAAGATCATCACGATCGAGGACCCGGTCGAGTACCAGATCCACCTCATCACCCAGGTGCCCGTCAACGAGAAGAAGGGGCTCACCTTCGCCCGCGGCCTGCGCTCGATCCTGCGCCACGACCCCGACAAGATCATGGTCGGCGAGGTGCGCGACCCCGAGACCGCGCAGATCGCAGTGCAATCGGCGCTCACGGGCCACCTCGTCTTCACCACGGTCCACGCAAACAACACCTTCGACGTGATCGGCCGTTTCATCCACATGGGCGTCGAGCCCTACAACTTCGTCTCGGCGCTGAACTGCGTGATGGCGCAGCGCCTGGTCCGCGTCCTGTGCACAGCGTGCAAGGTGGAGACGCCGGCCACGGCCCAGCTCCTGCGGGAGTCGGGGCTCGACCCGGAGCTGTACGCGGACCAGTCGTTCTACGACGCGCCGGGCTGCGCGGAGTGCGCCTACACCGGCTTCCGGGGGCGCACGGCCATCGCCGAGGTCCTCGACATGTCCGACCGCATCCGCCAGATGATCCTGGAGCGGCGGCCCGCCTCCGAGCTGAAGCAGGCCGCCCGCGAGGAGGGCATGTCCTTTCTCCGCGAGTCCGCCCTCGACCGCGTCTTCTCGGGCATCACGACGCTGCGGGAGATCAACAAGGTCACCTTCGTCCAGTGAACCACGAGAACCCGGACGCCGACCGGATCCGGGCGCTGCTCGAGACGGCGCGTCGGATCGCGGTCGTCGGGCTCTCGCCCAAGCCGCACCGCGACTCGAACCGCGTCGCGCGCTACCTGCTCGAGCGCGGCTACGCGGTGATCCCGGTCTACCCGCGTGAACAGACGATCCTCGGGCAGCGCGTCTACCGGGGCATCCAGGACATCCCCGGGGGGGTCGACCTCGTGGACGTCTTCCGCCGCAGCGAGGCGCTGCCCGACGTGGTCGATGACGCGATCGCCGCGAACGCGCCCGCCCTGTGGTTCCAGCTCGACTGCGTCCATGAGGCCGCCGCGGCTCGCGCCGTCGCCGCGGGGATCACGGTCGTGATGGATCGCTGCATCATGGTCGATCACGGGGCGCTGCTCGGTCGCGGCTGGCGCGCCGGCGCCTGACGGCTCAGCGCCCGCGCAGCAACCGCTCGGCGTCCGCGTCGTAGCATCGACACCCGGACGAGAAAGCGTCACCCAGCGTGACGCAAGAGATACGAGCCCCCGACTCCCTCACGACCCGGAATTCATGTGCAAGTGGCTGATTCGCAAGCGACTAGTCGATGAGCGCTCGTCAGGCGTCACTGCTAGCACGCCCTGTGCATTGAAGGGTATCGAGGCCGGCCCGAGGCCGGCGAGGAGGCGCAGGATGGCCCAGAGCCTCGTGGGCGAAGAGACGCCGCTCGAGTTCTTCCGGGAGCAGCTGGGGAGGGCGATGGAGCACCAGCGAATCTCCACCTCGGCCTTCACCGAGTACTACCTCGTCAACCTGCTGAGCGGCGCGGTTCGCGGAGACACGCTCCCCGGGCCCGAGCCCGGCTTCGACGAGACGCCGCTGGCGATGCTGTACGTCCGCGCGATGGAGGCCGCTCGCTTCGAGCGCGCTCGCCTGCTGCGGCTGCTCGGAGACTCGGCGCTGTTCGTCTCGGGTTTCTTCGCCGAGAGCCTGGACGGCAAGCTGGCCGACGCCGCCTACTACCGTACCCTCGGGGGCCGGGCCTACGCGCGGCTCTCGAGCGAAGAGGCGCTTCCGTTCGGTCCCAACGTCTTCGGCGAGCTCGGCGAGCGCTTCGGCGAGTTCGCCGACGTCCTCGCAGAGGTCTCCGAGGCGACCCGCCTCAGAAAGCCCGTGGCCCTGGTCAAGCTCTACGAGCGCTGGCTCGTCACCCGCAGCCGGCGCGCCGCGCTCCTGCTCGTCGAGCAGGGGATCAACCCGACGGCACCCGCGGGAGACGAGCGCCAGTGTTGAGCGCGGTCCTGCTCGACGTGCAGCGCCGGCTCGAGTCGCTCTACGCGCTGGACGAAGAGGCGCCGGTCTCGGACTTCCTCGTCGACGAGAACGCGCCCGAGGCGATTCCGCGCGGCAGCCGCACCCTGGTCGCCCAGCGGGGCGATGAGCTGCGCGTCGGCGTGGTCCTCGACGGCGACGTGCGCGAGGGCGTCGCGCGCTCCGACCCGCGGGTGCGGCTCGACCGGACGAACCTCGCCGCGCTGTGCACGCTGACCGAGGAGGTCAGCCACTTCCTCTACGTCCTCTTCTGCGCCCGCTGCGGACGCAGCATCACACAGCTCGAGCTGGAGCTGCAGGGCGAGGTGGACAAGTACCTGACGGCCGTCTCGCTGCTCTCGGTGCAGAACGAGGGTGCGGTGTCTCGACGGCTCCGCGACCTGCTGTTCCGCGGCTATCGGCTGCGCGAGGAGCTCGACGGCGACGACGTCGAACGCTACCGCGAAGCCAGCCGCCTGGCCTGGACCTACTGCGGATACCTCGAGAGCGAGTTCCTGCGCCGTGCCCGGCTGTTGGACTTGCGGCGCGAGGCGCGCCGCTTCTATCGGCTCGGCCAGCAGGACAAGCTCCTCAAGATCGCGGCGCTGGCCGCAGCCTAGGGATCGACCGCGCTCAGGCGGGCGACTGGTCCTCGTCGGCGAAGCGCACTCGCACGCGATGCGCGGCGCCGTCCTCGAAGCGCTCGCGCAGCCAGCGCTCGACGAACTCCGCGATCTTCAAGCGGCCCGTATCGCGCACGAGGGGGACGTGCTCGCGAGCTCGCACGCGCGACAGCTGGGTCAGGCCGGACTTCAGCCGCTCCAGGGCCAGGGCTTCGTCGCGCAGCAGGCTCCCCTTCTGGACGACGTAGCGGATCGCGGACGCGTCGAGGGCGGGAGCGTTGAACTCGATCCCGGGTGCCGTCGTCTCGAAGATCGCGCCCTCGAGGCGGAAGCTCCACGGCTTCTCGAAGTCCACGAAGTACGTGTAGGTCACGGGCGCGCGCGCTTCGACGATCACGTCCGGGAGCTGGAGCTGACCCCAGAAGAGCGTCGTGGCATCCGTCCGCTCGAAGATCTCGGACTGCAGCAGCTCGGCGAACTGGAACCGCGAGGTCCCGTTGAGCCGCGTGGCCTCGCTCGCGAAGCGCGTGACGAGGGTGCCGGTCCGAAACGCCTCGGCGACGCGGCGGATCTCGCCCGCGAGCTCGCGCCCCTTGTCGAGCATCTCGCCGGGCGCCTGTGTGAGCGAGCGGAACACGTACAGAGCCGAGCCGGCCGCGATCAGGGCGACCACCACGACCGCCGCCGGCCAGGCACGACGTCCATCGATCATCGGACCATGCTAACAGGCGCGCTGGTAGAATCCGCGCGCGTGCTGCCGTTCGAGCTCGTGTTTCATCGCGATTTCATGGCGGATCTGGGGCCGCACGTCTTCCCGGCCCGGAAGTACCAGCTGCTGCGCGAGCGCTTGCTCGCCGAGGGGCTCGCCGACGAGGCGGACTTCGTCCGTCCCGAACCGGCGCAGGACGCGGACGTCCTTCGCGTTCATACCGCAGAGTACGTGCGCAAGCTGAAGTCCGGGGACTTCACGCCGGACGAGGTCCTCACGCTCGAGCTGCCGTGGTCGCAGGCGCTCGTGCGGGGCGTGTGGCTGTGCGCGGGCGGCGCGCTGTTGGCGGGCCGTCTGGCGCGGCGAGACGGCTGCGCGATTCTCCTGGGCGGCGGTTTCCATCACGCCTTCCCCGACCACGGGGAGGGCTTCTGTCTCGTCCACGACGTGGCCGTCGCGGTGCGTGGTCTGCGCGCTCGCAGTGAGGCGAGCCGCGTCTCGATCGTGGACCTCGACGTACATCAGGCCAACGGCACCGGCGCGATCTTCGCGGGCGACGTGGAGGCCTTCACGGTGTCCCTGCATCAGCAGAACAACTACCCCGCGGTCAAGCCCGCAAACAGCATAGACGTGGGGCTGCCCGACGGCACCGGCGACGCGGCGTACCTCGCGGCTCTGGAGGATCCGCTGCGCGAGGCCATCGCGTTTCGGCCCGACGTCCTCTTCTATCTCGCGGGCGCCGATCCCTACGAGCACGACCTCCTCGGCGGCCTGCGCCTGAGCCTGGCGGGGCTCGCGGAGCGGGACCGCCTGGTGTTCCGAGCGGCGCGTGAGGCGCGGGTGCCGATCGCCGCGACGCTGGCCGGCGGCTATGCCGAGCGTCCCGCCGATACCGTGGCCATCCACTTCAACACCGTGGCGGCGGCGGCCGAGGTGTTCCGAGCGTGAGGATCGGGATCGACCTCGGCGGCACCAAGATCGAAGCCCTCGCGCTCGACGACGCCGGGCGCGAGAGCCTGCGCCGACGGCTGGCGACGCCGCGGGACGACTACGCGGGAACCGTCGAGGCTGTCGCCAGCCTGGTGGAGTCCATAGAGACCGAGTCCGGCGAGCGAGGCAGCGTCGGCTTGGGGATGCCGGGAGCGGTCTCCCCCGCCACCGGCCTCGTCAAGAACGCAAACTCGACCTGGCTGAACGGGCGCCGCCTGCACGAGGACCTCGAGACCCGCCTGCGGCGTCCCCTGCGGCTGGCGAACGACGCGAACTGCTTCGCGCTGTCCGAGGCCGTGGACGGCGCAGCAGCCGGCGCCCCGGTCGTGTTCGGCGTGATCCTGGGCACCGGCGTCGGCGGCGGCCTGGCCGTTCACGGCCGGGTTCTCCCAGGGGCGAACGCCATCGCCGGCGAGTGGGGACACAATCCCCTCCCCGCGCCGAAGGACGACGAACGGCCAGGACCCGACTGCTATTGCGGCAGGAAGGGCTGCATCGAGACGTTCCTCTCGGGACCGGGCCTCGCGGCGGACCATCATCGCGCCAGCGGCACGGCACGAACCGGCGAGGACGTCGTCGCCGCCGCCGGCGCGGGGGATCCCGCGGCCCTCGCCACGCTGGCGCGCTACGCGGACCGGCTGGCGCGCGGCCTGGCCGGAGTGATCAACATCGTGGATCCCGATGCCATCGTGCTCGGCGGCGGCCTCTCGCGGATCGCGCGACTCTATGAGGAGGTCCCCCGCCTCTGGGCTCGCCACGTGTTCTCGGATCGCGTGGACACTCGGCTCCTCCCTCCAATGCACGGCGATTCCAGCGGCGTCCGCGGCGCCGCTTGGCTATGGGGTCGGGGCGAGGTCTAGTATGGGGATGTGAAGGCATCGGTCTTCGTCGGCACCAGCGTGGACGGATTCATCGCGCGGCCCAACGGCGATCTCGACTGGCTGCCGGCAGGGGGCGGCGAACCCCACGGCTATGACGAGTTCATCGAGAGCGTCGACACGATCGTGATCGGTCGCAAGACGTTCGATACGGTCCTGACGTTCGGGACGTGGCCCTACGGTGACAAGCGGGTCGTGGTTCTGAGCGGTCACGGCGTCGACCTTTCGGCGGTCCGCGGAGGCATCGTCGAACAGATGGGCGGCCCGCCGGCGGAGATCGTCTCGCGCCTCGCCGCGAGTGGCGCCCGACATCTCTACGTCGACGGTGGAATCACGATCCAGGGCTTCCT
>DATFEN010000223.1:0-7624 GCA_035251085.1 Vicinamibacteria bacterium
CCGGCTCCCAAGGGCGACTGACCCCCGGCGTTGCGCCCGCTCGTCGCGCTGCCGGTGATCCTCGCCGCGACCCTCGTGCTGGGCGGGCCGGCGCTGCTCGGCGGGCTGTTCGATCGAAGCGGACGCAGCGCCCACGCGATCGCGCGCCTGTGGGGCCGCATCGTGCTCTGGGCCTGCGGCGTCCGCGTGCTCGTCGAGGAGGGCTCGGGCGCGCCGACGCCCGCCGTGTACGCGGCGAACCACGCGAGCGCGCTCGACATCCCTCTGCTGTTCGGCTACCTGCCGATCTCGTTCCGGATCATCCACAAGAAGTCGCTGTCCCTGGTCCCCTTCGTCGGCTGGTTCCTGTTCCTCGGCGGGCACGTCGCGATCGATCGCGGCAATGCCTTCAAGGCCCGTCGCAGCCTGGAGCGCGCCGCGTCGCGCATCCGCAAGGGCACGAGCGTCGTGGTGTTCCCCGAGGGCACGCGCAGCCGGGACGGCAGCGTGCGCCATTTCAAGCGCGGCAGCTTCAGCCTGGCCATGGACGCCGGCGTGCCCGTCGTGCCAGTCTCGCTCGTGGGCGTGAAGGCCGTGGTGCCGAGGGGCGTTCTCAGCGTTCGGGCGGGTGTCGTGCACCTGGTCGCGCACCCTCCCGTAGCCACGTCCGGCCGCAGCGCCGAGGATGCAGACGTGCTCGCCGAAGAGGTCCGCCAGACGGTCGCGAGAGCATGCGCGCGGGCGTGATCGCCGGGGCGATGGCCCTGGTCGCTCCGGCCCTCGCCGCCAAGGAGTTTTCGCCCGGCGCGCTCAAGAGGGTCGTCGAGCGCGCGCTGGACCGCCCCGCCTTCGCCGCCGCGTACTGGGCGGTAGAGGTGCGCAGCCTGACGAGCGGCCGCGTGCTCTACGAGCGCAACGCGCGAAAGAACATGACGCCCGCTTCGACGCTGAAGCTGGTGACGACGGCGGCGGCCCTCGACGCATTCGGGTCAGACGCCACCGTGCGCACCACGCTGGAGAGCGCCGGCCGCCTCGACGCGCTGGGTCGCCTGCTCGGCGACGTGTACCTGGTCGGACGGGGGGACCCCCTGCTGGCGCGGCCCGGAGCCGACGGCCGCACCGGGTTCGACGTTCTCGCGGACGCGCTGCGCGACGCCGGAGTCAAGCGGATCGAGGGTCGCCTGGTGGGCCACGAAGGCCTCTTCAAGAACCGGCGGGGCGAGGACTGGGAGTGGGCCGATCTCGTCTGGTGCTACGGCGCCGAGGTCTCGGCCCTCGCCTGGCGGGACAACTGCGCCGCGTTGAAGGTCGGCGCCGGCGAGCAAGTCGGAGATCCGGTCGTCGTCGATCGCGAGCCCGAATCGCGCTACTACGCCGTCGTGTCGACCGCGACCACGAGCCCTGCTGGCTCCGCTAGCGACTTGCGGCTGGAGCGCGACCTGGGGTCGAACCTCGTCCGGCTCTCGGGGACGCATCCGCTCGGTGCGGAGCCCGAGAAGCTCGAGGTCGCGCTCGAGGATCCCGCGCGCTATGCCGCGACCGCGTTCGTCGAGGCGCTCGAGACGCGGGGCATCCGCGTAGCGCTGGGCGCGGCGTCTGCGCTCGACGCGCTGCCGCCCGGAGCGCGAGTGCTGGCCGGCTGCGACTCGCCGCCGCTCGCCGAGATCGTCAAGGAGATCAACAAGTCGAGCCAGAACCTGTACACCGAGATGCTGCTGCGCCTGCTCGGGGCGCGCGTGAAAGGAGAGGGCAGCGTTGCCGCCGGCCGCGAGGCCGTCGCCGACTTCCTGAAGGCGCACCGCATCGGCGAGGGAGCGTCGCTCCAGGACGGCTCCGGCCTGTCCCGCACCGACCTGGTCACACCTCACGACCTGGTCGACCTCCTCGTGGCCATGGACCGGCACGCGCTGTCGGCCGCCTTCCGCGACAGCCTCCCGGTCGCCGGAGTGGACGGCACGCTCGAGAGGCGCCTGAAGGGCACGGCCGCCGAGGGGCGCGCCTTCGCCAAGACCGGCACGCTGCGCCAGTCGAACGCGCTGGCCGGCTATGTGCACGCGAAGAGCGGCGCGCGCTTCGCGTTCTCCATCGTCGTGAACCATCACACGGCGCCCAGCCGCGACGCCGTCGAGGCCATCGACGCGGTCGTCGAGGCGCTCGCTCGCTACTGAGCCAGAATAGCGGCGCCATGGACCTCCCCGCGCGTCACGCCAAGCCATGAGTGGGCTCCGGCTCGTCGCAGCGTTTCTCCTCGCCGGCGCTCCGCTCGGCCCGAATCGCCAGGGCGTCTTCGCCGACCGCGTACTCGTGAGCGGCAGGATCATCACAATCGACGCCGCCGACTCGATTGCCGAGGCCGTCGCGATCAAGGACGGCCGGATCCTGGCCGTGGGCACGAACGCCCAGGTCCTGGCGCTCACGGGGCCCGGCACGGAGCGGATCGACCTCCACGGCCTGACGGCCACTCCCGGCCTGCTCGACGCGCACTGCCATTTCGCCGATGGCGCCGTCGACAGGCTCTACGTCCTCGATCTGAGCTACCCGGGGGTGAAGAGCGTCGGCGATGTCGTCGCGCGGCTGCAGACGGAGCGCGCCAAGCCGGGAGAGTGGATCCGTGGCCGCGGCTGGGACGAAGGGAAGCTGGCGGAGCGGCGCTACATCCTGGCCGGCGACCTCGATGCCGTCGTCCCGGACCGGCCCGTATGGCTCTCCCACACGATGGGCCACTACGGCGTCGCGAATCGCGTCGCGTTGAAGAAAGCCGGCATTACGCGCGACAGCCCCGACCCGCCGGGCGGGACGATCGATCGCGACGCGCAAGGCAGGCCGACGGGCGTGCTCAAGGAGGCGGCCCAGGCTCTCGTGGAGCGGCTGATTCCGCCGATGTCCGAGGAGCAGCGGCGCGAGTCGATCCGCGCTCTCGCGCGCGAGTTCAACAGGGAAGGCATGACCGGGCTCAAGGATCCCGGCATCGGACCGGAGATCTGGGACGCGTACCAGCGGTTGTTGGCCGAGCGCGGGCTCAGCGTCCGGGTGTTCGCGCTCTGGCACGGAGGCGAGTCGCTCGAGGAAACACGGCAGATCGCAGAGAGGATCGGGCCGTTCTCGAAGCCGTATCGGAGCACGGGGGACGCGCACCTCGTCTCGGGGGGCGTGAAGCTCTACATGGATGGGAGCGGAGGGGCCCGGACCGCCTGGCTCCACGACGAGTGGAACAGGAACTGGAGCGAGGTCGATGTGGGGAACCGTGGCTACCCGGCGGCGGATCCTGATCTGCGCCGGGAACAGATCCGCCTGTATCACGATTCGGGAATCCATGTCAGCACCCACGCGATCGGCGATCGCGCCATCGATTGGGTCGTCGACTCGTATGCGCTGGCGCTCGAAGAGAAACCGGTCGCCGGACTTCGCCACGGGATCATCCACGCCAACATCCCGACCGACCGCGCCCTCGGCCGGATGGCGGAGCTGCAAAGAACCTACGACGCGGCCTATCCCGAGCCCTCGTCGACCTTCATGTGGTGGATCGGCGACACCTACGCCGGCAACTTCGGGCCTGAGCGCTGTCCCAGGCTGAATCCCTTCCGCTCGTATCTGGACCGGGGCATCCGCTGGGCCGGCGGCTCCGACTTCGGCGTGACACCATTCCCGGCCCGCTTCGGTCTGTGGGCCGCCATGGCTCGCGAGACGCTGCTCGGCGTGTACGGATCCAATCCCTATGGGAGGGACCAGGCAGTCGACATCCGCACTGCCCTGCGCTCCTACACGATCTGGGCCGCGCGCCAGATGTTCCTCGAGGACAGCATCGGATCGATCGCGGTGGGGAAGCGCGCCGACATCGCAGTCTGGGACAAGGACCTCTACGCCGCGCCGCCCGCGGAGATCAAGGACCTCGAGTGCCAGATGACGCTGTTCGACGGGCAGATCGTCCACCGTGCTGCTTCGGCCCGGATCACCGTGACCGCGACGCGGTGAGCGCGATCGAGCTGGCCGTCGCGCCGGAGCTCGCGGGCCGTGTGCGGCTCGGTGTGCTCGTGCTGGATGGCGTCGCTGTGCGCGCCTCGGACCCGGCCCTCATCGCTGAGGTCGACGCGTACTGCGCGGAGCTCGCGACTCGCCATGCCGGTGTCTCGAGCGGATCGGTCCCGGGCATCGAGGAGGCCCGCGGGCTGTACAAGGCCCTCGGCATCGATCCCACGAAGACGCGCCCGTCGAACGAAGCGCTGCTCCGCCGCGCGCTCAAGGGCGAAGCGCTGTATCGCATCAACACGCTCGTCGACGCCCTCAACCTGGCCTCGCTGCGCGCACAGTTGCCCTTCGGGCTCTACGATCGTGGGAAGGTCGAGGCACCGGTGACGCTCCGTCGTGGCCAGCCCGGCGAGAGCTACGAAGGCATCCGCAAGGGCCCGGTCAGCGTCGAAGGGCGGCCGGTCCTGGTCGATGCCCGCGGCCCTTTCGGCAATCCGACCTCCGATTCGGCGCGCACTTGCATCACCTTGCAGACGACGAGCACGCTGGTCGTGGCCTATGCCCCCGCGGGCTATTCGGATCGACGCTTGGGCGAGGTGCTCGATGAGGCCGAGGCCCTTCTCACGCGCTACTGCGGCGGGACTCGAGCCTAGCGCGATTCCGGACCTCTGCGGCCGTGTGCGCCCACTAGAATGCCGTCGATGAGCGCCGTCGTCGACGATCGGCTTCCGGCAGCCGATGAGCGCATCCTCGAGGGTCTGAGCGATGCTCAGCGCGAAGCCGTGCTCCACGGCGGCGGGCCGCTGCTCATCATCGCCGGCGCCGGAACCGGCAAGACCACCGTGCTCACCCGCCGCATCGCCCACCTCATCGCCAGCAAGCGCGCCCGGCCCGAGGAGATCCTGGCGCTCACCTTCACCGAGAAGGCAGCAGTCGAGATGGCGGAGCGCGTCGACCAGCTCATTCCGTACGGCTACGCCGAGACCTGGATCTCCACCTTTCACGCATTCGGCGACCGCGTGCTGCGCCAGGCCGCGCCCGAGGCGGGGATGCACGCCGAGTTCCGCGTGCTCACGCGGCCCGAGCAGATCATCTTCCTGCGCGAGCGCCTGTTCCGGCTGCCGCTCGAGCGCTTCCTGCCACTCGGCGACCCCACCCGCCACCTCGACGCGTTGCTCGGGCTACTGAGCCGAGCCAAGGACGAGGACGTTTCGCCGGAGTCCTACCACGCCTATGCCACTGCGCTCGCCAGACACGCCGTGACCGCAGAGGAGCGCGACGAGGCCGAGAAGCAGCTCGAGCTGTCCGCGTTCTACGCGGCGGTCCAACGGCTGCTGGCCGAGGCCGGCGTGGTGGACTTCGGCGACCAGATCTCCCGCACCCTCGAATTACTGCGCCGCTGTCCGGCGCTTCTCGCGAAGCTGCGCGGTCACTACCGGTACATCCTGGTGGACGAGTTCCAGGACACGAATCACGCGCAGCTCGAGATGCTGCGGCTCCTCGCCGGCGACGAGCCGAACCTCACGGTCGTCGGCGACGACGACCAGGCCATCTATCGCTGGCGCGGCGCGGCGGCTGCGAACCTGCTGGCCTTTCGAAGCCTGTACCCGGGCGGCCGCGAGGTCGTCCTGGTGGAGAACCATCGCTCGACGCAGCCGATCCTCGACGCGGCGGCGCGGCTCATCTCCTACAACAACCCGTATCGCCTCGAGGTCGTGGCCGGGATCGACAAGCGGCTGCGGTCGCAGCGATCGGGGGGCGCGGCGGTTCGCCACCTGCATTTCGACACGGGCTCGGCCGAGGCCGATGGCGTGGCCGCCGCGATCGAGACGAAACTCCACGAAGGCCGACGCCCCCGCGATTTCGCGATCCTCGTGCGCAGCAACGGTGATGCCGACGCGTTCCTACGGGCGCTCAACGTGCGCGGCATCCCGCACCGCTTCAGCGGCAGCCGCGGGCTCCACGCTCGCGAGGAGGTGCGGCTGCTGGTCTCGTTCCTGCGCGCGCTAGCCAGCCCCGACGACTCGGTGTCCGTCTTCTACCTCGCCGCCTCCGAGCTCTACGGCTTGCCCGAGGTCGATCTGCTTCGGCTCAATCGCTTCGCGGCTCGCAAGTCGCGTCCGCTGCTTGAGGTCCTCCGCGGCCTGCCGCGGGATGAAGAGCTCGCCTCCGTGTCGGGCGCGACGCGTGACGCCGGGGCGCGGCTCATCGCCGACCTCGACCGTGCCGCGAAGGACGTGCCGCGTCTCCGCACGGGCGAGGTGCTGTACCGCTTCCTGCAGGAGTCGGGCTGGCTTTCCCGGCTCTCGCGCGACGCCACCCGCGGGAACGAGACGAAGGTCCGGAACATCGCGCGCTTTTTCGACACCGTGAAGGCCTACGGCGACGTAGCGGAGCACGACCGCGTGCCGGCCTTCGTCGCGCACCTCGACCTGCTGCGCGAGGCGGGTGACGACCCGGCGATCGCCGAGGTCGATCCCGACGAGGACGCAGTCCATGTCCTCACCGTGCACAAGGCCAAGGGCCTTGAGTTCCCCGTGGTCTTCCTCGTCGCGGGCGTCGAGCAGAAGTTTCCGCTGCGCCGCCGCGGGGAGTCGATCCCGCTGCCCGACGCCCTGGTCAAGGAGGCGCTCGGCGGCGGCGATGCGCACATGCAGGAGGAGCGGCGCCTCTTCTACGTGGCGATGACGCGGGCCAAGGACGAGCTGGTGCTCACGTCGGCGGGCGACTACGGCAACGCGCGCACACGCAAGCTGTCGCGCTTCGTGGTCGAGGCGCTCGATCTACCGTCGGCGCACCCCCAGGCGCGCAGGAGCCAGGCCCTCGAGGCGCTGGCACGGCAGGAGCCCGTGCCGCAGCCCGAGGCTGGCCCGGATCGGCCGATGTCCGCGGACGAGACGCTCGTGCTGTCGTTCAGCACCATCGACGACTACGAGACCTGTCCGCTGAAGTACCGCTACGTGCGCGTGCTGCGCGTGCCGCTCCTGGCACATCACCGCGTCGTCTACGGCAGCGCCATCCACAAGGCGGTTCAGCAGATGTTCAGAGCCCGCATCGAAGGCCGCGGCTTCACCGAAGGCGACCTGCTGGCGACGTTCCGCGCGGCCTGGGTTTCCGAGGGCTTCCTCTCGCGCGAGCACGAAGAGCGCCGCCTGGCGTCTGGGGAGGAGACGCTGCGGCGCTTCTACCGTCAGGAGGGGAGCGCGCCCTGGTCACCCACCGCCGTGGAGCAAGACTTTGCGTTCTACCTCGATCGCACCAAGGTCGTGGGCCGATACGACCTCGTGATCGAAGACGCTGGCCACGTCACGATCCTGGACTTCAAGACCGGCGCGGTCGCCGACCAGGACAAGGCGGAGCAGCGCGTGCGCGACAGCCTCCAGCTCGACTTGTACGCCCTCGCCTGGCAGCGGTCCACGGGCCGGCTCCCCGACTGGGTGGAGCTGCGCTTCCTCGAGTCGGGGCTCGCTGCCGGGAGAAAGCCGACCCGCGACGAGGCGACACGCACCGAGGAGATCGTGCGCGGCGTCGCATCGCGGATCCGCCGCCGGGAGTTCCCGGCGAAGCCGTCCTGGAATGCCTGCGGAGGCTGTCCCTTCCGCGACATCTGTCCGCACACCGCGCGGGGACCGGAAAGGGAGGCTTGAGTGGGCGGCAGCGGCCAGGCAGGCTATTCGAA
>DATFEN010000160.1:0-9806 GCA_035251085.1 Vicinamibacteria bacterium
GGCCCTGGTGCTCGGCCTCGGCGTCGCGGCCTGCTACTACGCCCACTACGTCGGGCTGATCGTCGCGCAAGTCCCGCGAATGATGGAGGGTGGCGGCCAGGGGCGGGGAACGGCGATCGGTTTCGGAGGAGCCCTGTGGCAGCAGGCGTCCACCGTGCTGCGCGAATTGGGGATCCCGGTGCTCGTCCTCCTGCTCTTCGCGCGATTCAAGGGGGGACTCGAGCTCGAGCGGGACTTGCGCGCCTTCGCCTGTGGCGCGGCTGCACTGGCACTGCCCGCTGTCATCAGCCCTCTCGAGGTTCGCTATGTGCTGGCTCTGGGACCGGCCGTCGCATGGTTCGCCGCCGAGGGCGCGTGGCGGCTTCTCGGCGATGGGTGGATGGGCCGGCTGGCCGCGTCGGGGTTACTCTTGAGCCAGGCGGTGCTGGGCGTACACAACCTCGTGCACGCGCTGCTGTTCCGATACCGGTGACCGTGTGACATCGTTTCACAAACCCTTGCAGCAAACGGGCAACCTTCACGCGGCCTGGGTGGTACATTCCGGCGAACGATGTCGACGCCGACGACTTTGACGAAGACGGTTTCGGAGCCGCGGAACCGCCTCATCGCGCTGTTCGTCGGCGCGGTCCTGCTGCCGTCCATCGCGCTGTCGGTCGTGAGCTTCAACTCGATCCCCAAGCATGCGGAGGCCCTTCAGACGAACCTCTACAAGCAGGCCGAGAAGGTCCTGCTCTACGTCGAGAAGGACCTCGAGATGAAGGCGCAGGCGTGGGCCCTGGAGGCGGCGCGCCGTGTCGGGACCGACAAGCTGCTGCTCGGCGATCCGAAGGAGATCCGCGCCGCGCTCAGGGAATCCGGGATGGCGGACGTCTTCGACGTGCTGCGCATCGAGGCGAGCTGGCCGGTCGCGGGACTTGCGGCGGCGCTCGAGACGCGCCAGCGCGACATGGACGTCCTGAAGGAGGCGCTCGCGTCCTCGAACTCCGCGACGCTCTCGGAGGGCGAGGATTCGCTGCCGCTCACCGCGCCCGGCGGCGAGAAGGTCGGCGTGCTGAAGTTCCGCTTCGGCTGCGACGAGGCACACCGGAAGCTGGTGCGCGACTTCTTCGAGACGGACTTCCAGAACCCCGAGAATGCGTGGGTGATCCGGGTCACGGAGGCGAACGGCACGCGCGTCTACGAGACGGCAGCGACGCCCGACGACCGCTTCGAGGTGAAGCGCGAGATGGCCGCGGCTTCGGTCCGCGGCCTGCGCCTGTACCTGCGCTACAAGGACCGCTCGATCGAGCAGGACGTGCAGCGCTGGGCGCTGGGCAAGATGGCGCTCATCGGCTTCATCGACGTGATGCTGGCCGGCGGGCTGTTCCTCGTCTATGGCAACGTGCAGCGCGAGATGCACCTCTCGCGCCTCAAGAGCGATTTCGTCGCCAACGTGAGCCACGAGCTGAAGACGCCCCTCGCGCTGATCCGGCTCTTCGCCGAGACCCTCGAGCTGGGCCGCGTGCCCAGCGACGACAAGGCGCGCCAGTACTATCGCGTGATCAACAAGGAGAGCCAGCGCCTCACCCAGCTCATCAACAACATCCTGGACTTCTCGCGGATCGAGGCCGGCAGGAAGGAATACCGCTTCGCCCCGACCGACGTGGCGCGCGTGATCCACGAGGTCGTCGACGCCTACCGCTTCCAGATCGAGCAGCAGGGCTTCGCGCTGGAGCTGGACGTGCCGGAGGGCCTGCCCGAGATCGAGGTCGACAAGGAGGCCCTCGGCCAGGCGCTCATCAACCTGCTCAACAACGCGATCAAGTACAGCCGCGACGAGAAGAGCATCAGGATCGAGGTGCGGGCCGAGAACCAGCACGTGTCGATCCGCGTGGCCGACCGCGGCATCGGCATCGAGCTGTCGGAGCAGAAGAAGATCTTCGAGAAGTTCTACCGCGCGGAGGACAGCCTGGTCCACGATACCAAGGGCAGCGGCCTGGGCCTGAGCCTGGTCCGCCACATCATGGAGGCCCACGGGGGCAGCGTGGACGTCGAGAGCGCGCCCGGCCACGGCTCCACCTTCACCCTCTCCCTCCCTGTACGCTGAATGCTGAGAGCTGAATGCTGAGAGCTAGCCGCCGAGGCCGCCCGTGAGCAAGATCCTGATCGTCGAGGACGAGCCCGACATGGTCATGGGCCTCCGGGACAACTTCGAGTTCGAAGGCTACGAGGTGATCACGGCCTCCGACGGCGCCGCCGGCCTCGAGCGCGCCCGCGAGCACAAGCCCGATCTCGTCGTCCTCGACATCATGCTGCCGCGGCTCTCCGGCCTCGAGGTCTGCAAGATGCTCCGCTCCGAGGGCCACGAGATGCCGATCCTGATGCTGACGGCGCGCGGCCAGGAGATCGACAAGGTGGTCGGGCTGGAGCTGGGAGCCGACGACTACGTCACGAAGCCGTTCTCGATCCGCGAGGTGCTGGCGCGCGTTCGCGCCATCCTCAGGCGCACCGACGGCGCGAAGAAGCGGCTGGCGCGCTACCGCTTCGGTGACGTCGACCTCGACTTCGAGAGCTATCGGGCGACGAAGGGCGAGGGCCCGCTGGAGCTGTCCCCGCGCGAGTTCGAGCTGCTGCGCTACCTGATCGAGCGCAAGGGCGAGACCGTGACTCGGGACCAGCTGCTGCAGGACGTCTGGGGCTACGGGGACTATCCTTCCACGCGGACCGTGGACACCCACATCGCGAAGCTGCGCGCGAAGATCGGCGACAGCGG
This sequence comes from Vicinamibacteria bacterium, assembly GCA_035251085.1. Lineage (GTDB taxonomy): Bacteria > Acidobacteriota > Vicinamibacteria > Fen-336 > Fen-336 > DATFEN01. The sequence continues at coordinate 2,753 of DATFEN010000160.1, forward strand.
GTCCGAGCCGCGCTACGTCCTGACCATTCACGGCTCCGGCTACAAGTTCGTCGATCCGTCGTGAAGGCGCCAGGGGCCGCCGCGGTAGCCGAGGCGCAGGGCGGCGCCTCGGCCCGCGCCCGCACGCGCGCCCTCGCGGTGGGGATCCCCGAGGAGCTGCTCTCGGGACCCCGCGTTGCGGCCGCCCTCCACGTGCGTGCCGGGAGCCTCGAGGACGCCTCGGCCGCCCTGGGCTCGGGCGAGGTGGATGCCATCCTCGTGGATGGTTACCAGCCGACCGAACCGCTGAGCCGCTTCCTCGAGAAGGCCGGGGACACGCTGCGCACGGGCAGACCGGTGATCCTCGTGCTGGGGCGCGAGTCGCAGCGCACCAACGTGGTGGCCGAGCTGATCGACCACGTCGACGACTTCGTCAACGCGGGCCGCGGCGAGGAGGCGCTGCTGGCGCGCCTCCGCAACGCGCTTCGCGCACGCGGCGTCGTGGACGAGCTGCAGCGCAAGAACGAGGAGCTGCAGCGCGCCCAGGAGCAGGCCGAGGCCCTGACGCGACGCATGACCGAGGAGCTGCGCCTCGCCGCCCACCTCCAGCGCAGCCTGCTGCCGCCTCCGCTCCAGCATCCGCGCTTCGACCTGGCCCGAGAGTTCCTTCCCGTGCGCGAGATCGGCGGCGACTTCTTCGACCTCGTGCCCCTGGCCGACGGCCGCTTCGCCCTGGCTCTCGGCGACGTGATGGGGAAGGGTGTGCCCGCCGCTCTCTTGACCGGCACGCTGAAGGCGGGGCTGCGGACGCAGCTCGCCCTGGGCGACGCGACGCCGTGTGAGCTCGTGTCGCGCGTCAACCGTCTGTTCTGGGAGGTGACGCCCAAAGGCCTCTTCGCAAGCCTGTTCTTCGGAGTCCTCGACCTCGACCTGGGCCGTCTCGACTATGTGAATGCCGGCCATGACCATCCGTTCGTGGTGCGGGACGGCGGCACGATCGACGATCTGGACAGGGGCGGGACAGTGCTGGGCCTGCTCGAGGGCGCGCGCTACGAGCGCGCCCAGGCGGCACTGGGCCGCGGCGACATGCTCGTGCTCTACACGGACGGCGTGACGGACCGGACCGGCCTGCGCGACGAGGCGTTCGGCCTCGAGCGGCTCAAGGCGGCTGCGCAGCGCAGCCGCAAGGACAGCGCGCGGATCGCCCTCTACTCGATGCTGGGCGAGGTCCAGGGCTGGGCCGACGGCGCCTCCGCCCACGACGATATGACGCTCGTGGTCGCGCGGATGCTCTGAGCCCTCCCCAGCGGCGCGGCTCGCCTTTGGAGGCTGCCGCACCTCGCAAACTCTGCTAGATTGGCCTGCGGCATGGAGTTCGTTTGCAAGGTGGGCACGCCCGCCGGCGACGTCGTCGAGCGCACGTTCACGGCGTCGGACGAGGCGTCTCTGCGCTCGGATCTCGAGCGTCAGGGACTCTACCTGTTCTCCGCCCGGAGGGGGTTCGGCCTCGGCGACCTGAGCCTCCGGCAGCGCCGCGTCCGCACGGACATCCTACTCGTCTTCTGCCAGGAGCTGGCCGCGCTGCTCAAGGCCGGCCTGCCGCTCTACCAGTCCCTCGACGTGATGCTCGAGCGGCAGAGGGACTCCGTCTTCCGCCAGTCGCTCCAAAACGTCCGCGAGCGCGTGAAGTCGGGCACCTCGCTGTCCGACGCCTTCCAGGGCGAGGGCGGCCTCTACCCGCCGATCTTCTCGGCCTCGCTCGTCGCCGGCGAGCGCAGCGGCGCCCTCGAGACGGTGTTGCGCCGCTTCGTGCAATACCTTCGTCTCAACCAAGGCCTGAAGCGGAAGGCGCTCGCCGCGGCCGTCTACCCGATGCTGCTGCTCACGATGATGGGAGCGCTGGTCGCGCTGCTGCTGATCGTGATCATCCCGAAGTTCGAGAGCTTCTACGAGGGGCTCAACTACGACCTGCCGCTGCTGACCCGCATCCTCATCGTAGTCGGGACCGCGCTGTCGAACAACATCGTCGTCATCGGCCTGGCGCTGGTCGCGGCCTGGATCCTCGGCGCGCTCTGGCTGCGCCGCCCCGGCAGCGGCGTGGCGCTGGACCGGGCGCTGATGCGCCTGCCGGTCATCGGCGGGCTGCTGCGCATGTACGCGACCAGTCAGCTGAGCCGGACGCTCGCGACGCTCCTCGACGGCGGGCTGCCGCTCCTCAACGCCATGGAGGTGACCGGCGCGTCCATCGGGAACCGAGCGCTGGCGGCGGCGGTGAGCCAGGGCGTGCCCCTCATTCGCGAGGGCAAGAGCCTCACCGTAGCCCTGGAGTCGACCGGCATGCTCGACAACCTGGCCCTCGAGATGGTCAAGGTGGGGGAGCAGACCGGCGGGCTCGCCGACATGCTCAAGTCCCTCGCGGAGTTCATCGACGAGGAGCTGGAGACGCGCATGCAGACGCTGCTCGCGCTGGTCGAGCCGCTGCTGCTCGTGGTGATGGCGATCGTGATCGCGGTGATGGTGATCGCGGTGTACCTGCCGCTCTTCGAGGCCATCTCCGCCGTGCAGGGGAGACAATCCTGATGGTGGAGACGCTTCTCCATCCCTCGGACGAGGAGGCGAAGGCGCGGGCCCTCGCCGCGCGCTACGGCCTGGAGTTCGTGGACGTCGCGAGCTTCGCGCCCGAGCCCGAGATCCTCCAGTCCGTCCCCGTCGAGCTGATGTTCCGCTACAACTTCCTCCCCTATCGGCGCGAGGCCGGCCGGCTGGTGCTGGTGATGGCCGACCCCACCGACCTGCCGGTGGTCGACGAGCTGTCGCTGCTGCTGCAGACGCCGGTCCAGCCCGCGGTCGGCGCGCCTTCGGCCATCCAGGAGGCCTTGAAGCGCGGCCAGGGCACCCAGCGCGTCCTCGAGGAGGCCAGCGAGTCCTTCAAGATCCAGCTCGTCCGCGAGGAGGACAACGGCGACGAGGTGCTCTCGATCGACAAGATCCAGGCGGACAACTCGCCGATCATCAAGCTCGTGGACTCGACGGTGTTCGATGCCTTGAACCGCCGGGCGTCGGACATCCACATCGAGACCCGCGACGACGCGGTGGTGATCAAATACCGCATCGACGGCGTGCTGCAGCAAGCCATGAAGCCGATCGCGCGCGAGCACCACTCCACGATCATCAGCCGCATCAAGGTCATGGCCGAGCTCGACATCGCGGAGAAGCGCGTGCCCCAGGACGGTCGCTTCCGGGTGCGCATCCGCGGCCGCTCCGTGGACTTCCGCGTGTCGATCATGCCCAGCGTCCACGGCGAGGACGCCGTGATCCGGATCCTCGACAAGGAGAGCCTGAGCCAGCAGTTCGCCACGCTGCGCCTCGACATTCTCGGCTTCGAGGACAAGGAGCTGCAGCGCTTCCGGCGCTTCATCCGCGAGCCGTACGGCATGGTCCTGGTGACGGGCCCGACCGGATCCGGGAAGACGACCACGCTGTACGCTGCGATCTCGGAGATCAAGAGCGAGGAGGACAAGATCCTCACCATCGAGGACCCGGTCGAGTACCAGCTCCGCGGCGTGACCCAGATCCCGGTGAACGAGAAGAAGGGCCTCACCTTCGCGCGCGGCCTGCGCTCCATCCTTCGCCACGACCCGGACAAGATCATGGTGGGGGAGATCCGCGACGCCGAGACCGCCGACATCGCGATCCAGTCCGCCCTCACCGGGCACCTCGTCTTCACCACCGTCCACGCCAACAACGTGATCGACGTGCTGGGCCGTTTCCTGAACATGAGGATCGAGCCGTACAACTTCGTCTCGGCCCTCAACTGCGTGCAGGCCCAGCGCCTGGTGCGGACGATCTGCGGCCACTGCAAGCGCACGGTGAGGGCATCGCCGGAGCTGCTCGTGGAGTCGGGCCTCGACCCCGTGCAGTACAGGGAGGTGCCCTTCTACGACGGCGCCGGCTGCCTCGAATGCGGCGGCACCGGCTACAAGGGGCGCACCGCGATCTGCGAGCTGCTCGACGTGACCGACTCGGTGCGCGAGCTGATCCTTGCCAAGCGCTCGTCCGCGGAGATCAAGAAGGCGGCGAAGGACGAGGGCATGGTGTTCCTGCGCGAGTCGGCCCTGCAGAAGGCGCTGCTCGGCAAGACGACGCTCCAGGAGATCAACAAGGTGACTTTCGTGGAGGTGACGTGAGGGAGCTGTTGCGCCGCCTCTTCGTCGATCCCGAGCCGCCCCGGGTCGCGGTGGAGGTGCGCCCGCGGGCCATCGGCGTCGTTCGCGTCGCCGACGACGGCGGCCGGCTCGCCCTCGCCGCGGCGGCGTCGATGGAGCTGGCCGAGGGCGCGCTGCGGCTGTCCGCGAGCGAGTCGAACGTCGCCGACGGGGGGGCGTTGCGTGCCACCCTCAGGTCCGCCTGCGAGCGCGCGGGGGTGCTGGACGGCGCGCGCGTCGCCCTCGTGCTCCCGGACTCCGCAGCGCGGATCACGCTGCTGCCGGCCGCGGAGGTCCAGGCCCGCAGCGAGGCCGAGGTCCGCGAGCTGATCCGCTTCCGGCTCCGGAAGACGCTGCCCTTCGACGCCCGCGAGGCGCGCGTGGCCTTCCGGCGCGAAGGCGATTCGGTCGTCGTGGTCGCCGCCAGCTCGGCCGTCCTGGATCCGTACGAGGGCGCGTGCCGGGACTGCGGGCTCGTCCCCGGCCTGGTGGAGATCGCCGGCCTGGTCCTCTTCGACGCGGTGCGGGCCTCGCGCCCGCGCGCCGACCGGCTGATCGTGAACTGGGACGAGGGCTACGCGTCGCTCCTGCTCGCCGTCTCCGGGGCGCCCGCACTGGCGCGCACGCTTCTGGGCCCCGCCGCCGAATCGCCCGACGAGCTGCTGCGCGAGATCCAGAGCACGCTCCTGTACTACCGCGAGCGGCTGTCCGGCACGGGCCTGGCCGGCGTCACGCTGCGCGCCGCTTCCGCGACGCGTCCGGACGTGACGTCCTGGCTCGAGGGGGCGCTGGGCGTCCCCGTCGAGGTGGTGGACGTCTGGACCCGTGGCGAGGCGCGGCTGCCGGCGCAGGGCCTGGCGGGCGCCGCCGCCAGCTTGTTCCGCAGGGTGGCATGACCGCGCCCCTGAACCTGGCCCGCCAGCCGTTCCGGAACGAGCGCCTGCCGGGGCTCGCCTTCGCTCTCGCCCTGGCTGTCCTTCTCGTCATCACGATCCGTCACGCCCAGGTCATCGCAGCGCTCCTGCCGTCGCGGACCGTCGAGCTCTTCTCCGAGAGCGCTGCCCTCGAGCAGGAGGTCGCCGAGCTGCGGCGAGCCGGGTCCGCGCTGCGCGGCCCGGGACCCGACAACGCGACGCTGGCCCGCTGGACCGCCGTCAAGGAGCTGGTGGACCGCCGGGCCTTCCTCTGGACGCGCCTGCTCGCCCGGCTCGAGGACGTTCTTCCCCGAGGCGTGCGTCTCAAGTCGATCGCGCCGCGCTGGGAAAAGGGGGGCATGCGTCTCGCGCTGACCGCCGTGGCCCGCACGCCGGCCGAGGGATTCGAGCTCGTCGAATCCCTCGAGTCGCTCCCGGACTTCGAGGACGTCCTCCCGACGAGCAAGGATCCCGGGGCCCAGGGCTACGAGTTCCAGTACGAGATGCGCTACCTGCCACAGGAGGCGACGGCCCAGAATGCCGCGGGCGTAGAAGGCGCGCCATGATCGGTCCTCCTCTGCGCGAGCGGCTGCGCCGGCCGGCCTTCGTGTTGCTGGCCTTGAACGTCGCGGCCTTCCTGGCCTTCACGCTGCCGCGCGCCCTGCAGGTCCGCAACCTCAACCGGCGGGTCGCGTCGCTGCGGGCCGAGGCCGACCGGGAGCGCGCGCAGGTCGAAGCGTTGAAGCAGCGCGCCGACACGGTCGTACGGAACGGCCGAGACGCGGAGCGCCTCTACCGCGAGCTGTTGGAGCCCCGGCAGGACGCGCTGCTGCCCGCGCTCGAGGAGATCCACGCGGCCGCGGGGGAGGAGGGCATCGAGCTGGGCAGCGAGAGGTTCACGCCCTCGTCGGCGCAGGGCGGACAGCCCGCCTCGGTACAGGTGGCGCTCCCGGTGAAGGGCAGCTACCGACAGATCGTCGGATTCCTTTCGCGCCTCGAGCGGTCGAAGCACTTCCTGGTCGTCGAGTCCCTCACCCTCGGCGCGGCGCAGCCGGGCGAGGCGAGCCTCGGCGTGACGGTCTCGGCCTACTTCCGGGAGGGACGCGCGGGTGCGTAGAGAGCGCGGCTACACCTACCTGGAGCTCGTGGCCACGGCCGGGATCCTGCTGATCCTCGCCTCCGGGATCCTGCCGCTGGCCCGCGTCACCGTGAAGCGCCAGCGCGAGATCGAGCTGCGCCGCTCGCTGCGCGACATCCGCGAGGCGATCGATCGCTACAAGGCCGCCGTGGACGCGGGCCAGATCGGCGGCACCGACGTCAAGCTCGGCAGCGAAGGCTACCCGCCGACGCTGCAGACGCTCGTCGTCGGCGTGAGCCAGGTCGGACGCCTGGACCACAAGCTGAAGTTCCTCAGGCGCGTGCCCATCGACCCCATGACGAGCACCGCGGAGTGGGGGATGCGCTGCTACCAGGACGAGCCGGACGAGACCTCGTGGTGCGGGCAGAACGTCTGGGACGTCTACTCACAGAGCGAAGGGACCGCCCTCGACGGGACGAAGTACAAGGAATGGTAAAAGGGAGCGTGCGGGAGCGGGGGTTCACCCTCATCGAGCTGATCACCGTGGTCGCGATCGTGAGCATCCTGGCGGCCATCGCACTGCCCAACTATCGGACCGCGATCGTCCAGGCCAAGGAGGCCGTGCTGCGCGAGGACCTCTTCCAGTTCCGCGACCGGATCGACCAGTACTATGCCGACAAGGGTAAGTACCCCGGCTCACTGGACGTGCTCGTCGCCGACGGCTACCTTCGCAGCATCCCGGCGGATCCCATGACGCAGGCTGCGGATTGGAACGTGGTCCCCGCCGACCCGGATCCCGACAACCCGGCGGAGGAGCCGGGGATCTACGACGTCAAGAGCAGCTCGGAGGGCGTCTCCCTCACCGGCACGCCGTACAG
>DATFEN010000170.1:0-9142 GCA_035251085.1 Vicinamibacteria bacterium
GCCCGCAGCCGCACGCTCGCGTCGGGCGTCGCTCCCCAGGTCGCCGCCACCAGCCGGCCCAGCGTGTCGTCGAGGGTCAGGGCCTGTGCACCGGTGGCGAGCGAAAGCCGCGCGGCCCGCTCCGGCTCGAGCAGCGGATGGACGACGAGCCCCGCCAGGGCGCGGGCGGCCGAGAGCGGGTCGAAGCTCGACCCTGCGCTCGATTCGAAGCGCTCGCGCGTCGGACGCCGCAGGTTGGGCGGGGCGACGAGCGCTGCCGCGATGCGCTCGGGCACATCGAGGTTCTCGGGAGCGAGCGCAGCGACGAGCAGCTCCAACGCCTCCTTCTGCTTGGCCGCCGGCACCCAGGCCGTCGGTATCTGGCCGTCGCGGGCCACGGCGTTCGTCTGGAACTGCCCGCCGACGTACTGCTGAGCCGCTTGAATTCCGAAGCGGTGGTAGAGGTACGCCAGGTTGAAGCGCGCCACGAGATCGTAGATCGGCTCGCCCGGGGCGAGCTGCTCCGGGCCGAAGCGCTCCAGGATCACGCGACGGACGTCCTGTGTCGTGCGCAGCCAGGCCACGGGGTCGGCGCCCCAGTCGTACTCGGCCCAGCGCGGGTCGCTCGTGAGCGGGTACACGTTGCCCTGCGCGTAGCCGTCCCGCACGATGCGATCGAGGGCCGCGGCGTCGGCGTCCGGCGTGTAGCCCCAGCGGATCATCAGCCGGTCGTACGACCCGATGTCGGTGGGATAGGCGTCGGACAAGTCGAGCGCGCCGCTCTTCAACTCGATGTGAGGCGCGAGGTAGTCCATGACCGAGCCCCAGCCGAAGGTGGTGGCCGCCCAGTTGTGGTCGAGGCCGAGCACGTGGCCGACCTCGTGAGCCGACAGGTAACGGAGTCGAGCGAGCACGAGGCCTGGTTCATCTTCGAAAGGAGCCGTGCCGAGCCGCGCCAGCCATGTGGAATCGGGATCGTCGCCGGCGGCGCAGGCACGCCCCGGAAGTCGGGTGTTCTGCCACATCCGAGCGGTCGTGCGCCGGCGGTGGGAATCGATGCGCGCCACGCCGTGGACGATCTCCCCGGTGCGGGGGTCGGCTCGGGACTCGCCCACGGACCAGCCACGCTCCGCGCGATGGATCCACTCGATCCCCGAGTAGCGCGCGTCGAGGAACGTCGCTCCTTCGGGCAAGTCGTCGACGACGATGGCGTTCCTGAAGCCGGCATCTTCGAAGGCGTGGTTCCACCACAACGCGGCGTCGCGCACGGCGCTGCGCTCCGGCTCGGGCATGCCGCGATCGAGGTAGAAACGGATCGGCTTCACGGGCTCGGAGATCGCGGCGTGAGGGTCCTTCTTCGCCAGGCGCCAGCGGATCGCGAGGTAACGTTCCAGCGGCTCGCTGAACGGCGCCGCGTGGTCCAGATAGCGCTCGGCGAAGAACCCGATGCGCGGATCCTGTCCCCGCGTCGCAAAGCCCGGCTCCGGCAGCCGCAAGAACGTGTGATGGAGCAGCAGGGTCATCGTGCGGCCGTCGGGCAAGGCATCCGCGATCGCTTGCGCGGGGCTGTCCGCCGTGAAGCTGGCGAGCACCTCGATCTCGGTGTTCAGCGGGAAGGCGCCGGTGCGCTCGAAGCGGAACGCCGAACGCGCCGCGTCCTGGCGCCACCCGGCCTGTCCGGACGCCGCGAGGATCGGGACGACGACCGTGTCGCGGAGCAGGAATTCGGTGGCGTCGAGCAGCACGCGTTGCGAATCCTCGGCCGCCACGTCGAAGGCCGCCAGGATCGCCGACGGGAACGACTCTGCGACCGCACGCGTGCGCTCGGTGTCCGGGACGCCGCTCCGATGGGTCGTCTGAAGCTGCCGCAGAAGCACGCGCGGCCCGACGCGCTCGAATCGGACGAGGCCCACGCCGCCGAGCTGTCCTCGGTCGAGGAACGTCTCGATCACGCCCGCGCCACCGGCGATGCCGACACCGTAGAGGAACTCCTCTCCCGGCCGTGCGACTTCCAGGAGCAGGCGGCCCTTCACGCCGTCCCAGTAGAACGGCACGAAGCCGTCGTGGCGCTCGAGGCCCGCCGTGCGCGCGGCCACCGACGGGGGCGTCTCCGCGGCCAGCGCCGAGAGTGCAAGAAGTTGAAGGGCGGCCAGAGCGCACAAGGTCATGGTGCATTCTAGCCATGCGCGTTTCTGGGCGTCCGCCCGCGGCGAGACTAGGTGCGGCGTGCGCGCAGGAAGGCTCGGAGCGACTCCTCGAGGTCGGGCGCCAGGGCTGCCAGGGTTGCCTCCCGAAGGATGCGCGGGGTCTCGCGGTACGAGGCGATGAAGGCCACGCAGCGCGGACAGCCGGCGACGTGGGCTTCGAGGTCTGCCTTCAGGTCTGCAGGCAGCTCGCCCTCGAGGTACTCCATCAAGAGTTCGACGCCCGAGGCGCACACGACGCGCGTCATGGCTCCGTCCCCACGAGGGCGCCCAGGTAGCCGCGCAGCATCAGCCTGGCGCGGTGAACGCGCTGGCGTATCGTCGCCGGCTCGACGCCCAGCACTTCAGCCACTTCGGCCGTCGGCATCTCCTCCAGGTCTCGCAGGACGAACGCCTCTCGAAGCAGGTCCGGCAGGCGCTCGATCCCCGCCCGCGCTTTCTCGGCGAGCGCCCGCCGATCGATGAGCTCGTCGGCCCGGGCGGCGACTTGGAGCGCGGCGGGTGTCTCCGCGTGCCGGCCGTCCGTGTCGAAGCGCGGCAGGAACGCTTCGAGGGACTCGACCGGGCGCCGGGCGCGGGCGCGACGCTGCATCAGGGCTGCGTTGGTCGCGACCCGGTACAGCCAGGTCGAGAAACGCGACTCGTTCCGGAACGAGCCGAGGCGACGGAAGACCTGCAGGAACGTCTCCTGCAGCGCGTCGGCCGCGTCAGCGTCGCTTCCGGTCAGGCGGCAGGTCAGCCGGAAGACACGGGCCTGGTAGCGAGCCACGATCTCCTCGAAGGCGTGCTCGTCCCCGGCCACGGCGCGCGCGGCCAGTCCTTCATCGCTCGTCTCGAGGGTTGGGACGTCCACGCCACCCAGTCTAGCGGCTCTGGATCGCCGCCTGGACCTTGGCGGCTAGCTCCGGGGTGACCTCCTTGACGCCGTGGGCCTCGGCGGCGTGAGCCTTCACCTGCTTCAACAGCTCGTCCTCGGTCGATGCGCTGGCCGTGAAGGCGCAGCCGTTCACGACGTCGTTGCACGCCAAATGCTTCGTCATCTCGAGCTCCTTTCGCTCTGAGCGTCCGGCTTCCTTCTTGAGATGCCGGCCGGGACCTCGTGTGACAGGGGCGGGTTCGCCGGCGAGTACTCGACGAATTCGTAGCGCAGCGGGCAGCCGCCCGGGGTCGCCCGGACCTCGTCGATCCGGAACGTGACCGAAAAAGCCGGTCCGACATCGGCGCGCCCCGTCGCTTGCAGGAGGTCGCCCGTCACGAAGTCCACGAACAGCAGGCCGGCCTGGGGATACTCAGCGAGGTTGCCCAGGGTGTTGAACATGCCGTTCCCGGGGTAATCGTCGAACGCGAGTCGGTCTGGCGCGAGGACTTGCACGAATCCAGGGAGACCGCCGCGATGCGAGGCGTCGGCGCCTCCTTGGGGATGAAAGCTGGCGATGAAGAGCGTGTCCGCGCGCTCGATCGCCGCCTGCTGCAGTGCGTCGAGAGAGGCCATGACCCGAGTGGGGCCCTGGGCGCCCCGCAGGTCGTCGCCCTCGAGGCGTCGCTTCTGGATGTACTTCGGGCAGTTCCCATACACCTGGTCGACGCGCAGGAAGACGCCCTCGGGCGACAGCAGACCCCTGCCGTTGAAACGCATTCGCTGCCGCGTCGCCGGATCGAGGACCAGGAGACCCAGCTCGGGCCGCGCTGCCAGCGTGAACGCCAGCGGATCGGCGTCGCTCGGATGCACCGCGAGGAGCAACAGCCGCGGATCCACGGCAGCGATGAAGCCCGCGTGGCCGGTCAAGAGGGACGCCCAGACACGTCCGCTCGGCTCCAGGCTCGAGGTGACGGCGAGGCGCTGGCGCGAAAGGAAACGTTCGGCTCCAGCGGGCAGCTGCGCGTTGATGATCCGGCCAGTGGCTTGCGCTTCTTGGAGCACGCCGGCTCGACGCTGCATGGCCAGCTCTCCCGGATGGAACGGACCTTTCACGCCCTTGGGATGCTGAGGCTGCGGCCAGCGTGACAGTCCGGTGCCGAGCTTGTCCGCCCGAGTGGTCAGTGAGCACGTGTGAGACGCATCACGCCTTCGCAAGTGGTTGTCGCCTCGCGACATGGGAACTCTTCTCGTTGAGGTTTCCTGGCACCGACCTTGCTCAAGGTGGGAACGTCAGGAGGTATGAAGTGTCTCGGAGACCTCGGACCCTCGTAATGATCGCGGTGGTCGCCGCGGGTTGCAGCGCGGCAAAGAGCTCAGATCAGACTGAGAAGGAGGCGCTGGAGCAGCGTGTTGCAGAGCTGGAGCGTCGGCTGGCCGAGGCCGAACAACCGGCTGGCCCCGTTCAGGCACCTGCGCCACCAACGGTGCCGGCCCCCACCCGGCAGCGAGCGGCGCAGGTCACTCCGTCCCCCGCCCGTGCATTTCAGGTCGAGTCGGACCCCGAAACGGTGGTCGATCGGCCGGCGCCGGTGGTGGAGCGAGAGACACCCACGCCCGCCCCAGCGCTCGTGATTGCCGAAGGTACGACCCTCGATCTGGTTCTCGAGAACGCGCTCTCGTCCAGGACCAGCCGGGCCGGCGACCCGGTGGTGGGCCGCATCCAGCAGGCCACGGCCCCGGACGGTTCGATCGCGCTGCCCGGGGGCAGCTTCCTCGAGGGGCGCGTTACCTCGGCCAGCGAATCAGGGCGCGTCAAGGGAAAGGCGCGCGTCGATGTCTCGTTCGATCGCATCGTCGTGCGCGGGCGGCGCTACTCGATCGAGACGACAGGGCTCACCTTCGAAGCGCAGGACTCCCACAAGCGGGATGCGGCCCTGGTCGCCGGCGGTGCAGCAGCCGGCGCGATCCTTGGCGCGATCACCGGCGGGAGCGCCACGAAGGGCGCCGTCCTGGGGGGTGCCTCGGGCGGCGGCGCCGTGCTCGCGACCAAGGGCAAGGAGATCGAGCTGCCCGGCGGCAGTTCCGCGAGCGTCCGCGTCACCCAGGAGCGCGTGATCGGCCGCTGAGCGCACAATGCCGAGGTGATGCCTCGGCTCTACGCGCTCCTGGGCCATCGCCAGCATCGACCCGACGAACGGTCTACGTGATCGAAGGCGGCCGGCCCTCCGAGGCCGCATTCGCGTCGTCACCGGACGTACATCGAGCGCCGGGGCCAGATCCTGGACGCGGCCCAGGCGCAGGGTTGGTTCCAGATCACCTTCACCGACCTCGACCTCAAGGCGTTCCCGGCCGGCGTCGCGCCGTTCGCGACGCTCGGACTCGTGGACACTGACCTGTAGCCGAAACCGGCGCTTCAGGCATGGGACGCATCCTTCGCCAGGCCGTTGCGGCGGCCCTGACTCGTCAGTCGGCGGGGCAGGCAGGCGCCTCGGCCAGGAGCGCCTCGATGGCCGCTCCGACTTCGTCGCCGCTCTTCTGATCCGAGTGGATCTCGCCGATGTGCTTCGAGCGGATCCTTCCGCATTTGTCGACGAGATAGGTCGTCGGCCAGTACTGATTGTCCAGGGCGCGCCAATATGCGAGGTCGTTGTCGAGGTACTGGGAGTAGCGCAGGTCGTGGCGCTTGACCTCCTCCTCGAGCAACGCACGCCTCTTCTCGAATCCGAACTCCGGCGAGTGCACGCCGATCACGACGAGACCGCGCGGCCCGTACGTCTCGTGAGCCCCCCTGACCCAAGGGAGCGTGCGGACGCAGTTGGTTCAGCCGAAGGTCCAGACGTCGAGCAGGACGACCTTGCCGCGCAGTGCGACGAGGCTCTGCGGGGCGCCGATCCAGGCAGTGGCCTCGGACGAGGGGAAGGGCGGCGCGACGCGGTCGGCGCCCGCGACCGATCGCCACGCGAACGCCGCGGTCCACGCCAGCCCGAACACCAGGAACACCGCACGGCGCATCGACATCATGACGAGGCTACCCGATATCCAGAACGCACGCTCGGCGACGGCATTCCCAGCCCCGGCGTATCATCGCGGGATGTGGCAAGCCAGCCTCTCCCGCCGCCGGTTCACCTCCTCTCTCGCCGCCGTGGGCGGCGCCCTCGTCGCCGGTCTGAAGCCGAGCCTCGCCCACGCGAGCCGCACCAAGGCCGACGCGCGCGACCTGATCCAGCTCAACTCGAACGAGAATCCCTACGGCCCGTCACCGAAGGCGCTCGAGGCCATGAGCGCCGCCCAGGTCGTGGCCGGAAGGTATCCGGACGACCTCGAGGAGGAGATGCTCGAGGCGCTGGCCGAGCACCACGGCATCGCCGCGACCCGCATCGTGATGGGCTGTGGCTCCTCGGAGATCCTGCGCCTGGCCGACGCGGCGTTCCTCGCGCCGGGTCGGACGGCGATCGCGGCGGAACCAACCTTCGAGGCCGTCCTCGACTATGCCGGCGTCCATGGCGGCGAAGCCGTGAAGGTGCCCCTCGACGAGCGCTTCCGCCACGATCTCGGCCGGATGGCGGCGGCCTGCGATGCGCGCACGGCTCTCGTCTACGTCTGCAATCCGAACAACCCGACCGGCACGATCGTCAGCGGAGCGGAGCTGATCGCGTTCATCGAGAAGGCGCCAGCGGCGGCCGTGGTGCTGGTGGACGAGGCCTATCACCACTTCGTGGAGGATCCGGCCTACCGCTCGATGGCCGAAGTGCTCGACCGTTTCCCCAACCTGGTCGTCGCCCGCACCTTCTCCAAGATCCACGGGATGGCGGGCATGCGCCTGGGCTACGCGCTGGCCTCGGAGGCGAACGCGAAGGCGCTGCGCCAGCACGGGTACTGGGGCAACCTGAACGCCGCCGTGCTCGCCGCCGGGCGCGAGAGCCTGCGCGACGCCGACGGCATCGCGCGGCAGCGCGGGCTTCTCAACGAAACGCGCCGCCGGCTGTGCGCGGAGCTCGTCCGCGACGGGCGTCGCTACATCCCGTCCGAAGCCAACTTCCTGATGATCGACGTGGGGCGGGATGTCGAGCCCGTGGTCCAGGCCTTTCGCGAGCGCGGGATCCTCGTCGGCCGCCGCTTCCCCGCCCTGCCCACGTGGCTGCGCGTCAGCATCGGCACTCCGAGCGAGACGAGCGCGTTCCTGCGCGTGTTGCGCGAGGTCGTGCCGCTGCGCGCCGCCGCCTGAGCCGGATGGGCCGTCTACGGAACGCGCTCGGCACGGGCGCGTTGCTGCTGCTCGGGGTCGTGCTGTCGGTCGCGCTGCTCGAGCTGTTCCTGCGCGTGGTCGACCCGCTGGGCTCGCGGCTCTGGGGCGACCGCATCGTCCTGCAGGCCAACGTCTCCCAGACCATCACCAACGTGAGGAACCCGCGCCTCGATCCCGTGATCCACTTCTCGCGGAACTCGCTGGGCTTTCGCGGCCCGGAGCCGCCGCGCGACTTCGGCCGCAGCCTGACGCTGCTCGCTGTGGGAGGCAGCACGACCGAATGCTGGTTCCTGTCCGATGGCAAGGACTGGCCCGCCGTCCTCGGCCGACGGCTCGCCGACCGCTTCCAGGACGTGTGGGTCAACAACGCGGGCCTGGAGGGCCACTCCACCTTCGGCCACCTGCTGCTCCTCGATCAGTGGATCGTGAGGCTGCGCCCGAGCCTGGTCGTCTTCCTGGTCGGGCTGAACGACGTCGAGCGCGAGGACTTGAAGGCCGGCGACCGCGCCCTGGTCGCGGGCGGCCGCTCGGTCGGTTGGGATGCGCTCGTCGGCGCCGCCGCGCGCCGCAGCGCGGTGGTGGCCACGCTGGTCAACCTCGGCCGCAGCCGTCGCGCCGAGCAGCTCAATCTGACCCACGGCGACGTACGCCTGCGCCGCCTTCCGCCGCTGCCCTTGAAGCCCGAGTATCGCCGCAACACGCTCCTGCTTCACGAGCAGCGTTACGTGCCGGGCTTTCGCCAGCGCGTGGAACGCCTCGTCGCCGCATCTCGTGCGGGCGGGATCGAGCCCGTGCTCGTCACGCAGCCCGCGCTGTACGGCGAGGGCCTCGACGACGTCACCGGCGTCGACCTGGCGAAGGTGACCGTGGACGACGATCCCGAGCATCTGCTGAATGGCAGCCTGGCGTGGCGCATCCTCGAGCTGTACAACGACACGTCCCGGGCGATCGGACGCGAGCAAGGCGTCTTCGTCGTGGACCTGGCGCGGCGGCTGCCGAAGTCCTCACGCTACTTCTACGACTTCGTCCACCTCACGAACGAGGGCGCCGATGCGGTCGGCGACCTCGTGGCTCAGGAGCTGTGCCCGTTCCTCGCGGAGCGCTTCGCGGACAAGGTGCGCACCGCCTGCTCCGAGCCGCCGCCCGGCGCCACGCGCTCGACTTCGTAGGCGCGGATCTCGCCGTCGTAGCGCGGCACGAAGGCGATCGCCGGGTCGTGGAGGTAGGCGTCGCGGTCCACGAACAGCGGCAAGAGCGGCAGCTCCTCCATCACGCGCGCCAGGAGTTTGCTCAGGGCGTCACGGCGCTCCATGTCGTCCTCGATCTCGACGCTTCGCTCGATGCCGCGGTCCAGCTCCGGATCGGCGAAGCCGAAGTCGTTGGCGCTGCCCAGGCGACGCGCCGTGTCCCGCGAGTGCAGGAAGTCCGCGAGCAACTCGTAGGCGTCGCCGCTGATGCAGGCGACGCGATCCAACCAGACGCTCGCCTCCCCGGCCCGCAGCGCCTCGAAGAAGTCCGCGTCGGGCCGAGCCTCCACGCGCAGCCGCACCCCGAGCGCGGCCAGGTCCTGCGCCACGAGGCGTGCCGGCTCCTCCAGGACGTGCCGCGTGAGCAGGACGGCGTCGAGGCCGGCGCCGAGGCCCGCCTCGCTCAGCAGCTCTCGCGCTTGGGCGAGGTCGAAGGCCGGTTCGGGCAGCCCGGGATGGAAGCCGAACACCGAGCGGGGGACAGGCTGTGACGCCAGCTCGGCGTCGGTGGAGAGCCGGGCCACGAGGGCGTGCCGGTCGATGCCAAGGTGCAGGGCGCGGCGCACGCGCGGATCGCGAAACGGATTGGGTCGTCCAGCAACGCCCG
>DATFEN010000175.1:0-37320 GCA_035251085.1 Vicinamibacteria bacterium
ACCCGATTGGGATAGATGAAGAAGATCGCCGGAATGTCGCGCTCCTTGGCCCGCCGGCCGATGTCGCGGACGGCGACTGCCATCGCGTCACGCGCCGCATTGGCGCCGGGCAGGCGCTCGCGCGCGAGGTCCCGCGCGAGCTGCAGCAGTCGGCTCGAGGCGATCAGCGGGTTCTCGGGGGCCTCGTCTCGAAACAGCACGGGCTCGGCATCGTTGAGAACGTAGCCGACGAGCAGCAGGTCCGGAGAGAGAGGCAACGCCTCGTCCCGGAAGACCGCGGCTTCCTGCGAGCTGTTGTACCCTGGCACCGCGAGGTTCAGGACCTCGACGCGCTCGCCGCCGGCGTCCGCCCTCAGCGCGTTCTCCAGGCGGCACAGGTAGGTCTGGTCCTCGGTCACACCCCATCCGAACATCACGCTGTCGCCCAGGCCCACGATGCGAATCGTGTCGGCCGGCTTGGTCTCGGGTAGCTCCCCGCCTCGGAAGCCGCGGCTGTTCGTGCGGACCGGCGCCTCCTCGGAGAGCCAAAGGCGCCCCGGCTTCAGCTCGTAGACGCGTTCCTTGCTCTGGCTCGGCCGGATCAAGCCCATGAAACGTCCCTGCGTGGCACGGGACACGTCGGTCCGCTCGGACTCGGCGAGGAGCTCGGCGACGCTGCGGCCGGGACGAAGTACGGGAGGGTCCGAGGGGACGAGGAGACGGAGCGCAGCCTCGAACATCGCGAGCAGCAGCGCCGGCGGAACCAGCAGCGTCACGGCCGCGAAAGCTGCGCGCCTCCTCGTTCCGAGCGGTTCCGGCGCCGCCATCCGGCCCAGGAGTATAGCCTCCGCTACAATGCGCCCCGATGTCCGCTGGTGCTGCGGTGCGCGGTCGCGGCGGGCAGACCGCGATCGTGCTCACCGCCGTCTACGCCGCCTTCTGGGTCCAGTTTTCGGTCGTGAGCGCCACGAACTTCGGCGGCGTGGACGAGTGGATGATCCTCTCCCTCGTCTCCCGGAACGTGGTCGACATCCCCTATGCGAATCGGCCCCTGGGCCTGCTCTTCAACCTTCCGGCGGCCATGTTTCCAGCCCACCTGTTGCAAGCCTCGTGGCTGCTGCACGGGCACTACCTCGTCCTCGCTGGCATGCTGACCAGCCTCCTGCTTCTCCGGCTCGCCCCCGAACGGCCGCACTGGGCTCTTCTCACGGGCGCCTTCGCCGCGAACTGGGCGCCCTCCGACCTGATGCGTCTGAACCCGATCTATTCGTCGGCCTACTCCGGCGTCACCGCCGCCACGGCTTCGGTGCTGCTTCTCCTCGGCACCAGCCAGGGGCGTTGGGTGCGCGTGATGCTGGCCGTAGGGATCGCATTCGTCACGACGCGCGTCCACGAGGGGCCGTTGCCGGTGCTCGTGATCGCGCCGGCGCTGCTGCTTGCGCTCGGCGTCCGCCTCCCGCGTCGGTCGCTTGCGGCTTACTGGGGCGCCATGGCGCTTGCGGCGTTGGTCATCGGCCTGCCGCTGCTCCTCGCCAGGGCGCCCGCGTGGTACCAGAACAAAGTGCTGGGGCTGTATCTCGATCCGATGGGTCTTGGCGCGCGCCTCGCCCTCCAGTTCCGACTTCACCTCGTGCCTCTCGCCGCAACGGCACCAGCGACGCTCCTGAGGCCACGGCCGGTGATGACCGCGATCGTGATCGGCGTCGCGCTTTGGATGCTGCGCTCCGAAGCTCCTGCGAGCCGGCGCCGGCTCGCAGTGGCGGCCGCCGCCGGTCTTCTCGGTGCGGCCGCGGCCTATAGCAGCTTCATCGTGGCTGCCAACCTGTGGGAGGCTTCGCGGACGGAGTTCGTCGCTGCGCTGTTCATCGGCATGGCCCTCGGAGCTTCGATCGTCTTGGTGGCGGAGGTCGCCCCGCCCCTCGCAAGCTTGCCGGTCGTGGCCACCCTGGGGGCCTGGGTGATGGCTTGCGGCGCGGCTCGCACGTCCCGGCTGCAGGCCGACTGGAACGGTGTCGGGGCCTACGGCCGGCAGACACGCGCTTTCGAACAGATGCTTCGAATCGCACCCGATTTCAGGTCGGGCACGCTGGTGCTGTTCATCGAGGGCCCTCCCACCTGGATTGGGACCTTCGCCTTCCACCATGGCCTCGAACTCGTGTACGGCCCCCACGTCGCGGGGTGTGTGTCCAACGCGAGGGCCCACCTGTTCTACGACTGCCGGCCGACGCCCGAGGGGATGCGCCATGAGCCGTGGCCGGTGCTGAAGGACGCTTGGAAGGCGGGGGCGACGACCTATCGCTTCGATGAAGTCGTCGTGTTCAAGGCCGACCCCTCAGGACGCATGCGACTGCTCGAGGAGTGGCCAATGGAACTGCCGGCCCTGCCGGCGGAGGCCCGCTATTCACCCCGGCAGCGGATCGTCCCAGCGAGCTCACCCCCTGCCACGCGCCACAGCTTCCCGGGCCTGTGAAGCGGGGTGGGCGATTCCGCTGGCTTCGAACGGGCGCGAGCTGGTCTCTCGTTTTCGCTCTTGGTAGCCTCGGGGCATATGGCGTCTGGACGTTTCAGCGCGCCCACCGGCTGTATGGCTTTCTGAAGGACGGGGGCCGGGGCTGGACGCAGCGTGTCTACAAGCCGGACGGCGACCTCGGTTTCGCGCCGGTCCCCGGCGCCGTCGGTGGCGACATGCTCCCTGGCGGCCCACCGATTCCCACGCGTTTCGACCAGCACGGATTCCGAGTGCCCATCTCCGAGGGTCCGAGCGCCGGTCGGAGGCCTCTGGTGCTGGCCCTGGGCGACTCGTTCACCTACGGCGCCGCTTGTCTCGCCGAAGACGCCTTCCCCCACCTGGTCGCGCGGGCTCTGGGCGGCACGGCGCTCAATGCGGGAAGCCCCAGCTACGGCCTGTCGCAAGTGCTGATCCTGGCGAGGCGCCTCATCCCACGCCACGCACCGGACATCGTGCTCGTCCAGTACTCCGGCCTGCTCGTCGCGCGCGCTCAGGCCCGATACACGCACAGCTTCTTCGGCGTGATGCCGACGCCGTTCTTCGCCGCCGACGGCGCCGGACTCAGGCTTCAGCCGCCGCCTTTCGGCAATCGTGTGCTCGACCTGCCGCTGACGGAGTTCCGGAATACGCCGCGAACCGTCTCGGACTACGCGTCGTTCCTGCGCCGTGCGGCCCTGCCGCTGTTCGTGCACGACGACGCCGCGGTTGCGTACGTGCAAGCCGGCCAGCGGCTCCGCCTGCTGCCCGCCGTTGCAGCGGATCCCGAGCCCGTCATTCGACACGTGTACTCCGAGATCGCCGAGCTGTGTCGCGAACATGGGGCCAGGATGCTGATCGTGTTGCTGGGCCGGCCTCCTGGCGCCGAGCGCCGCCTCGAGCTGCAGCGACACGCAGCCGCCGTCGACGCCGAGCTGGCGTTGTGCCGAGCCGTCGACGCCGGTTGCGAGGTCCCCGTTCTCAGCGAAGCGTATCTCTGGGCGTACGGCCACTTTCGCGGTTCTCCGCCCCGGCTGGTGGATTCCCATCCGAACCCACGCGCGCACGCCGTGATCGCCGAGGAGGTCTTGAAAACGATCGGCAGCTCGCCCGCGCGCTAGCGGCGGCGCGCGGCCTCATGCACGCGGAGCAGCCTTCGGAGCAGCCTCGCGAGGCGCCCAAGCCGATAGGCGTTCGGTCCGTCGGAGAGGGCGCGCGCGGGATTCTCGTGAACTTCCATGAAGAGGCCGTCGACGCCTGCGGCGACGCCCGCCGGTCCCAGCGTATCGATGAAGTGGGCCTCTCCGCCGGAGCGGTCGCCGAGGCCGCCGGGGCGCTGGACGCTGTGCGTCACGTCGAAGACGACGGGGAAGCCGAAGGAGCGCAGCACCGGAAAGCTGCGGGGATCCACGACGAGGTTGTTGTAGCCGAAGCTGAAGCCGCGCTCGGTCACCATCAGCTTGCGGTTGCCGGTCGATGCGGCCTTCTCCAGCACGCCCTTCATGTCCCAGGGCGCCATGAACTGGCCCTTCTTGATGTTGACGACGCGGCCCGAGCGCGCAGCCTCGAGCACGAGGTCGGTCTGACGGCACAGGAATGCCGGGATCTGTAGCACGTCGGCCACCTGCGCGGCCCTTTCGACGTCCCTCGTCTCGTGAACGTCCGTCAGGATCGGCACGCCGTGCTTCGCTTTCACGGACGCGAGGATGTCGAGCCCGCGTTCGACTCCGGGGCCGCGATAGGAACCGAGGGACGAGCGGTTCGCCTTGTCGTAGCTGGCCTTGAAGATGAAGGGGATGCCCAACTCGGCAGTGATGTCCTTGAGACGGCCCGCGACCCGCCCCGGGTGCCTCGGGCTCTCGATCACGCAGGGACCCGCGATGAGGAAAAGCGACCCGGCGCCGAAGCGGGCGCCGCCGAACTGGAACGCCACTAAACGCCCACCGCTGCGGGCGCGCCTCGCTCCAGACGGGCGCGGCGATTCGCGAGGCTGGCCCTCATGAAGTCGGCGAACAGCGGGTGCGGCTCGAGGGGCTTCGACTTGAACTCAGGGTGGAACTGTACGGCGATGAACCAGGGGTGGTCGGGGATCTCGGCGATCTCGGCGAACTTGCCGTCGGGCGTCTTGCCCGAGATCAAGAGCCCCTTCTCCGTCAGGCACGATTCGTAGGCCTTGTTGAACTCGTAGCGGTGTCGGTGGCGCTCGCTGATCTCGGTGGCGCCGTAGACCTGGGCCGCCCTGGAGCCAGGCGCGAGCTCGCACGTGTAGGCGCCCAGGCGCATCGTGCCGCCCAGGTCGTCCACGCCGAGCAGATCCTGCAGCTTGTAGATCACGCGGTGCTCGGCGTTCTCGTCGACCTCGGTCGAGTTCGCGCCGGCCAGGCCGCACACGTGGCGCGCGTACTCGGTGACGGCCCACTGGAATCCGTAGCAGATGCCGAAGTAGGGGGTGCGGGTGCGGCGCGCGAACTCGGCCGCAGCGACCATGCCCCCGGTGCCACGCGCTCCGAAGCCGCCCGGGACGAGGATCCCGTCGACGCCGGCGAGCTTGCGGTCGACGTCCCCCTGCTCCAGGTCCTCCGCCTCGACCCACCGCCGCACCACCTTCACCTGGTGGGCGAAGCCGCCGTGGGACATCGCCTCGTTGAGGCTCTTGTACGAATCCTCGAACGACACGTACTTGCCGACGATGCCGATCACGACCTCGCCCTTCGGGTTCTTGATGCGGTGGACGAGGTCCTGCCAGGGCTGCATGCCGCGTCCGCGGCTGTCGAGGCCGAGGGCCTTCAGGACGATCGCGTCGAGCCCCTCGCTCGACAGCACGAGGGGCACCTCGTAGATCGAGTCGACGTCCTTCGCCGTGATGACGGCCTCTTCGGGCACGTCGCAGTAGAGAGCGAGCTTGGCCTTGAGGTCGGGGGAGAGGTAGCGGTCGGTGCGGCACAGCAGCACGTCGGGCTGGATGCCGATCGCGCGCAGCTCGCGCACGCTGTGCTGCATCGGCTTCGTCTTCAGCTCGTGGGCCGTGGCGATGTAGGGGACGAGAGCGAGGTGGACGAAGATCGCGTTGCCGCGTCCCACGTCCTGCCGGAACTGGCGCACGGCCTCGAGGAAGGGCAGGCCCTCGATGTCGCCCACGGTGCCGCCGATCTCGACGATCACGACGTCGGCATCCTTCGCGACCGCGCGGATCGAGGACTTGATCTCGTCGGTGATGTGGGGGATGACCTGGACGGTGCGTCCCAGATAGTCGCCACGGCGCTCCTTGGCGATCACGCTGCCGTAGATCTTGCCGGTCGTGATGTTCGAGGCCTTCGACGTGGCGCAGTGGGTGAAGCGCTCGTAGTGGCCGAGGTCGAGGTCGGTCTCGGCGCCGTCGTCGGTGACGTACACCTCGCCGTGCTGGTACGGGCTCATCGTACCGGGGTCGACGTTGATGTAGGGGTCGCACTTCATCATCGCGACGCGGAAGCCGTGGCCCTCGAGCAGGCAGCCGATCGAGGCCGATGCGAGCCCCTTTCCCAGAGACGAGACGACGCCGCCCGTCACGAAGATGTACTTGGTCAAGCGTTCTCCTTCATGAGGCCCCGGACGCGCTCCAGGTCCTCGGGTGTGTCCACGGCGACGCCCGGCCGGCCCTGGAAGGGGACGACGCGGATCCGGATGCCGTGGTGCAGGGCCCGCAGCTGCTCGAGCCCCTCGGCTTCCTCGAGTGGAGAGCGGGGCAGGGACGCGAAGCGCGCGAGCGCCTCGCGGCGGTACACGTACAGGCCGATGTGCTTGCGCGGCAGGCCGCGGCGGATCGCCTCTGCGGCTCGCGCCGCGTCGTCCTGCGGCGGGTCCAGGCGGAGATGGGGGATAGGGCTGCGCGAGAAGTACAGCGCGTCGCCGCGCGCGTCGGTGACGACCTTCACGACGGTCGGCGACAGCATCTCGCCGGCGTCGGTCAGGGGCAGCGAGAGCGTAGACATCGCGACGCTCGCGTCGTCGAGCATCGGCCCCAGCGCAGCGTCGATTCCAGTGGGGTCGAGCATTGGCTCGTCGCCCTGGACGTTGACCACGATGCTGGCGTCGGTCTTCTGCGCGGCCTCGGCCAGGCGGTCGGTGCCGGTGGCATGCCGAGTGGACGTCAGGATCGCCTCGCCTCCGAACGCGCGCACCGCGGCGACGATGCGCATGTCATCGGTGGCCACCAGCACGCGCTCCACTCGGCGCGCACGCGAGGCGGCCTCATGAACGTGCTGGATCATCGGCTTGCCGTGGATGTCCGAGAGAGGCTTACCCGGCAGCCTTGTGGAACCGTAGCGCGCCGGGATGATCGCGACGATGGCCAAAACTCTATCGGGCCCTCGTGTACGGTCAATGATACGGGGCGCGTCGCGCTCGCGTCAATGCGGAGACGGGGCCAGGCTTCGCGCCAGCTCCTCGAGGGCCTTCAGGCGCGGGGACGCCGGGCTGTCGTGACGTGCCCGGGAGAGCCGATCGAGCGCGTCGGCGTAGCGGCGTTCGGCCAACGCCCCGATGCCCAGCGTCTCGTCGAGCAGAGGCGCTTGGAGACCGGCCGCCCGGGCCCGTTGCGCGATCATCTGGGAGCGGAGACTGCTTCCGAGGCTCCACAGCACGGGTGCGCGGAGGCGTGTCGCGGTGAGGATCTCTCGCATCTCGGGCGCGCTGATCGAGCGGTGGCCCGAATTCGCCAGCAGCGCCAGGTTCACCCAGTGCTGTTCGCCGAAGGCCTCCAGGGTGGACTGACGCAGATCGGACGGCCACAGCCGACGGATCAGCGCGCTGTCCTCGAAGCGCTTTCGCGCCGCCCCAGTCTCCATCAGCCGCCCGTAGGATGCGTCGATCACCTGTGGAAAGCGCATGCCGAGACGAAGCGGATGGTCGTCGTCCAGCGGCGGCGCGCCAGCGACGAGCTCCAGGAGGCCGTTCCGATCGGCCAGGAAGGTCGACCCGACCAGCTCCGGTCGCTCGAATCCCAGCTCGTCGAGGTCGGGCCGGACCGCTGGATCGTTCCATTGCCGCTCGAATGCGTCGCGAGGGACCGGGCCCCCGGCACGCTGCGTGCCCATGAGCACCCATTCGTAGCCCGACCCCGTCCACAGCGAGCAGTCCTCGAAGACGTCGCAGAAACCGCGCGCGATGGCGCGCGTCTCCGCGATCGAGAGCTGATCCACCGGCAGCCAGTAGCTCGCTATGCCGCCGGGCCGCAGCCGCCGCCGTACCAGGCCGAAGTACTCCTTCGAATACAGGTTGACGATGCCGTTCTGCCGAGGCGGGGGCGGCTCGCCCGTGATCAGGTCGTAGCTGCGGCGGGTCGTGAGCAGGAAGAAGCGCCCGTCCTCGATGTGGATCCGCACTCGCGGATCGTCGAGCGGCATCGGCCCCGGAACGGGATGGACCGAGCGCGCGGCGTCGAGGACGTCGGCGGAGATGTCCACGACGTCGATCGACTCGAGGCCGGCGGTGTCGGTCAGCGCCTGGGCCGTCAGGCCGACGCCGTAGCTGATCAGGAGTGCGTTGCGCGGACGCGGATGCAAGGCCACCGGCAGAAACACGAACAGGCGCATGTAGCGCGCAGCCGAGAAGAAGCTCCCGGACATCGAGAAGCCGTTCACGATGAGGCGGTGATCGACGGGCTCCCCGAAGAGGTCTCGGCGTGTGTACGACAGCGTCTCCGTGAGGCCCTCGCGGACGAGAACGAGCCGGCTGCCGCCCCGAAGAAAGGGCGTCACCGAGCGTCGCAGGAAGTCGTTCCGCATCAGGCCGAACGGGAACAGCGCCACCGAGAGGCCGAAGAGCGCGAGCATTCCGACGAGGAGGCTCAGGATGGGCAAGGGCGGGCGTGCGCCGCCCAGGCCCACCGTGATCGCGGCGATCAGCCCATACAGCACGACCACGACGAACAGCGACAGTTCGACTCCAAGCGTCGGCAAGAGCGCGAAGCCCGCCATCAGGGCGCCCGCCAGGGCCCCGCAGGTGTTCGCGAGGGTCAGGAGGCCGACCGCCTGGCCTTCGGCGCCGCCGCGGCCGCCGGCGTGGAGAACCATTCCCGAGACCGTGAAGAACAGGCCCGACACGATCGATGTGGGCAGCATCAGCGCCGCCGCCGCCAGGGCGATGCTCGACGGAGCAAAGAGATAGCGTCCGCCCAAGGCGTCGAGGACGCCGGGCATTCGCGTGTAGGCCGCGACCGTGACCACGCCAGCGAGCAGCGCCAGCAACGGCAGCATGGCTGCGAGCACGGCGGGCCTTCGAGCCAGCTGAGCCGCCAGCAAACCGCCGGCGGCGATGCCGACGAGGATCACCGCCAGCATCACCGCGAACGAGAAGCTCGTCGCGGCGCAGAACTGGGCCAGCAGTCGGAACCACACGACCTCGAGAGCCAGGAGCGCCGCACCGCTGGCGAACGTCGCACCCATCACTCGCAGCCCGGTTCGTGTAGGAGGGCCAACGGGCGTGGTCTCGCCCGGGCGCAGAGCCTCGCGGCCACGCGCGAGGGCGAGCGCAGCCAGGGCAGCGGCGCCGTTGAGGCCAGCCGCAACGAAGCCCGCCCCGCGAACGCCGACGGCCTCGATCAAGAACCCCTCTCCTGCCACCGCGCCAACGACGGCGCCGAGCGTGTTGAAGCCGTAGAGCAGCCCGAGGTTCGAGCCGAAGCCGAGACCGCCTCGTGCGAGGACCCGGGCCAGCAGGGGAAGCGTCAAGCCCATGGCTGTCGCGGGCAACAGCAGCACCACGAAGGAGATGGCCGCACGTGCGGCGTTCAACGCGAACGTCACGTCGCCCAGCTGGCCGAGCCCAGGGGCCAGGACGGCAGGCAGCCACGGGAACGTCACGACAAGAAGCGTCCCCGATGCGCCGACCAGGATCTCGAGGAGCGCATAGACCACGAGCGGCCGTCGCAGGCGGTCGGCATGCCGTGCCGCCACGGCGCTGCCGATGGCCAAGCCGGCCATGAAGCTGGCCGTCACCAGGCTTGATGCCCAGACGCTGTTCCCCAGGGCGAGGCCCGCCTGGCGAAACCAGAGCGTCTCGAACAGCAGGGCCGCCGCGCCCGAAACGAAGAAGACGGCGCACAGAGCCGCTCTCAAGCGTTGGCTCCGCCTCGTCGCCCTCGGAGCCATAGGGCCAAGAGGATGCCGAGGCTCACCAGGCTCATCGCGCACGCACCCGCCAAGCCAGGCGGCCTGTAGGTCAAGCGGATCGCATGCGGGCCCGGCGGTATCGCGACGGCGAGGTGCCGGAGCTCGTCCGGCTCGAGGTGCGTTGGCTGGTCGTCGAGACGGGCTGACCAGCCAGCGGCCCGGGCCTCGCGGACCAGGAGCCGCACCGGCTCGTCCACCTCGACGTCCACGCGTAGCGATCCTGGCGCGGCCTCGCTCGAGACGATGCGCCCGAGGGGCGGCTCGCCACCTGGACCGCCAGCCGCGACCAGCGACACGAGCGGAAGGCTGGATGTCAGCTCATACACGTGGATGCGCGCGGGCGCGATCCGAGCCGGCGCAACGGTCGTCACCGCGCGCAGCCTCGGGTCCTGCAGCGGCTCCAGGCAGAGGACCGAGTTGATTCCAGCCTCCCGCAGCCGGTCGAGCACGCCCGGTATCGTCGCGGCGCCCGATTCCTCGGGCGCGAGCACCCGCTCGACGGGCACGAGCATGGTGAGGTCGCGGCTCAACGCCGTGGCGACGCCCGCGTTCATGTTGTAGGCCGGAGTCAGCGTCTCCATGAAGGTCGCGAAGGTGAACGCATCGTGCTCACTCCGGACGCTCCGCGCGCGAAAGTATTCGGGCCCCGACTCCGGGTCGCACACGAACGTGCGGCCGCCCTTCCGCCGCAACAGCTCGGACACGTAATTCATCTGGGGCGAGAGGCGAAAGTAGCCAGGCTCGACCATGGGGTTCAACCCGGCGCCGGTTCTCAGGAGGTCGCACGCTACGAGCGCGACCGTTGCCAGGCTGGCGCGGGCGGCCGTGACGCCGCCGCGGATTCGAGCGATGCCGATGAGCCCGACACACACCGTCAGCAAGCCTCCCACGGCGGCATCGCGCAGGATGGCCTCGGCAGTGGCCATCCGGCGCGCTCCGTCGTACGAAGGTGGCAGGAATCCCGCGAGGAACCATGCCGATGTCGCGGGTGCGAGCGCCGGCAGCGCTGGGGCGAGGGCGAGCGCCCCTCCCAGGAAGAGCGCGCCGGCCGCGGCCATCGTCCATGCCTTGCGATCGCGCGCAGCGACGAGATGGCTGAGTCCAAGCGCGACGAGCAGCGCCAGACAGAGATGGACCGTGAAGAACGCCTTCGAGGGGAAGCGAAACAATCCGAGAAGCGGGACGGCAGTCACGAGCGGCGCGAGGCCGGCGCGAGCACCCAGGCAGACGACGAGACCGGCGGCGGCCAACGCAGCGAGTCGCCGCCTCGGCGCTCCCGGGTGCCCGAGGCCGACGAGCGCCACCGCCAGGGCGGCCGGTCCGACGTAGAGGCTGAGGAAATAGGGAAAGCCGAGCGGAAAGAAATTGCTGCCCCACCAACGGTTGGGCAGGTTGCCGAGGTCGCCGTGCCAGTTTCCGATCAGTGCCTGGAGCAGGGTCAGCGGATGAAGGGACTGCGCGAGGACGATGGCGACCGGGAATCCCTGCTCTCGCGCGCTTCCGCCGAGAGCGGCGCGCACCACGGCAAGAGCGGGAGCCGCAAGCCCGATGCCGAGCAGCAGAGCGGTCAGCAGCCGCAGCAGGCGACGCGCGAGGTCGTTTCGCTCCAGGCCGAGCACGATTCCGACGAGGGCTGCCTGGGCCACGATCTCCACGCCGGTGGTGGAGACGGCGATCGCCGTCGTCGCCGCAGCCGCCGCCACGGCATGTCGTCCCTCGGCCGCGCGGCGCAGCGTCAAAACCAGCAGCGGCGCCCAGGCAGCGGCCTGGACGTAGACGTAGAGGTTCAGCGTCGAGAGGAGGAATCCGCCGAGCGCGTAGACGAGGCCGCCTCCCGCCGCCGCCAGGACCGGAGTGCCGAGGCTGCGGGCGAGGGCCATGAAGGCGAGTGCGGCGAACGGCACGTGACAAGCCAACAGCAGGGACATGCCGTTTTCATCGGGACGCACGAGCTGCAGGAGGTCGGGAAGGTACGACACCGGCGGCAGGCTCACCGGCTCGCCCTCGTGCAGGAGCGGGTTCCAGAAGCGCAGCTCGCCCTGCAGGATCCCCTCGAGGGCGAAGCGCCGCATCGGGAAGAACTGGCGGGAGAGGTCTCGGAAGAAGAAAGCGCGGCCGGCTGCCACGCCGCGCACGAAGGGGAGGGAGGCCACGGCCGCCACGACCAGCCAGGGCAGGGCGGCGACGGCGCGTTCCACGGGTGTTGGCCGGCGCACTCTCCTGACCGGGCCTACGGCTCGTCGGGCCCGAGCCGCATAGAGAAGCGCAGCGGCTCCGTCTTCGCGAAAACGCGCAGCCACGCGATCTGGTAGACGAGGGCGCAGCAGCCGGAGAAGAAGAGGAGCGGAGCGACCCGGAGCGGAGGCGCCAACGCTCGCGGATGTTACTCCATCGGGTCGGGGGCCATCCACGAGGCGCGGGCGCGAGCCGGCGCCGTTCAGCGCTCAAGGTAGAATGACCGCCCGGCTCGGCCGACCGCGAGAGAGTCATGCCTCGTTCCACGCCGTTACAACTGCGCGAAGGCGCGACGTCGAAGGGATTCATTCAAGAACTGATGATCAGGAGCTTCGTGATTCTCCTGGCCACGGCCGGGCTCAACCTCCTGGTCGATCCCTTCGGAACATATGGAACCCACCTATTCGAGCCGATCGTCTTCAGCACGCGCGGCCCCAAGCTCTTCCTCTACGAGCAGCGTCGGCCGCGGCCGGATATCGTCGTGCTCGGATCGTCTCGAAGCTTCACGGTCGAGCCTGCCTACATCGAGGCCCGAACGTCACGACGCGCCTTCAATGCGGCCGTGCACGGGGCTCGGCTCGCCGACTACCTCGACCTGGCCCGATGCTTCAGTCGCGATGGCGGCTTCCCGGGCGTCGTGATCGTGGGCCTCGGCGTTGAGCAGGTCCTGGGCGTCGGGCAGCCGGCCGAGCGTCAGGAGCCTCTGGCGAACTGTCATGACCCGCTTGGCGTGTCCGTCGCCGGGATCGCGCAGACGTATCGTGGCCTCTTCACCCTGGAGGAGACCTGGGCGTCCGTGCGCACGCTCGCCCTGGACGTCCGCGGTCGTCCCGCACCCCGTTTCACGTTCGCGGCCGACGGCCTCGTCCTGGGCTCTGAGTTGCCGCCGACGGAACGCGCCAAGCTGGAACAGGCCGTGGACGATGGGCTCGCAGGGAACTGGTATCCGGGGATCTTCGCCGCGGACGGCCTCGAGCCGCGAAGCGTCGCGCAGTTGCAGCAGCTCCTGGAGCTGTGCAGGGACAGGCGAGCCCGCGTGGTCGTCTACATTCCGCCGTTTCACCCGAGAGCCACCGCGCGCTACTTGAGGGAGAGCCGTTTCGGACGCCTGAAGGCCCAGCTGCTGGACCAGCTGGCCTCCTGGGAGGCCCGCTTTCCGTTGAAGTTCTACGACTTCACGGATGTGAGTCGCTTCGGCGGAAGCGACGAAATGTTCTACGACGCGTCTCACCCGACGATGCAGGCGTATCGGCGGATGCTCGATGTCATGCTGCCGGCCCTGATCTGAGCGGCGTGCTCTTCCATACCTATCCGTTCCTCTTTCTCTTCCTGCCGACGGCACTCCTCCTCTATTGGGCGGCGGCTGACGAGCTGCGGCCCTCCGTTCTGCTCGTCGTGGGGACGTCCTTCTACGCGTTCGCGGGTCTCCATCAGCTCGCCCTCCTCCTCACGATGACCTTCCTGACGTTCGGGGCCGTTCGTCTGCTCTCGGGTCCCGCGCCTTCCCGCTCGAGACTCGGGCTCGCCGTGCTGGCGCTGAATCTGGCCGTGCTGCTGGCGTTCAAGCTGGCCGGGACGCCCTGGTTCAGCGCCGCCGGCGTCGCGCTTCCGCTCGGGCTCTCCTTCTACACGTTCAACCTCGTGGGCCACGGTCTGGACGTCTATCGCCGGCGCACACCGGCGGCGCCGTCCTTCGTTTCGCTGGCGTCCTACGCGACCTTCTTCCCGACCGTCGCGGCGGGCCCGCTGCTCCGCTTCGACGACTTCGAGAGGCAGCGGCTGGCCCCGCGACGCTTCGATGCCGCCCTGCTGGAGCTGGGGCTGCTCGGCCTGATCGTGGGTCTCGCGAAGAAGGTTCTCGTCGCTGACCCGCTCGGAGTGGCGGTCGAGCCGCTCTTCGCCGACTATGAACGGCTGGGGTTGTGGGACGCGTGGCTGGCGGCACTCGGCTACGCCTACCAGCTGTATTTCGATTTCTCGGGCTACACGGACATGGCCACGGGCATCGCCGCCCTGCTCGGGTTCCGGCTCCCACAGAACTTCAATGCGCCCTACACCGCGGTGCACATCGCCGACTTCTGGCAACGCTGGCACATGACGATGTCCCAGTGGTTCCGGGACTACCTGTTTCTGCCGCTGAGCAGAGCGCTCCTGAGGCGGAGCACGTCTCTGGACCGGGCCGACCGCATACGCGGCCTATGCCTGGTGCTGACCATGGTCGCGATCGGCCTCTGGCACGGAACGACCTGGTCCTTTCTCGCGTGGGGCCTCTACCACGGACTGTTGCTGGCGGGACATGCCCAGCTCCGCGCGGCGTGGCGCCGTCCGATGCCGGCGTGGGCGTCGCGAGCGATCACCTTCCTGGCCGTTCTCGCGGGCTGGGTGCTGCTGCGAAGTCCTTCGCCGGAGATGGCGCTGCGCATCTGGGAGGCGATGCTCGGGCTGCACGGTTGGGGTGAGCGCGCGTTGCGAACGGGAGGGACGCTCGGCCTTGCCGTGTGCCTGCTCCTGGTCGTGACGAACACGCGGGCCGAGAGCTCTCTGCTGCGACCGCGGCGCAGCCGCGGCCAGGCCTGGTCGCTCGCAGCGCTCTTCGTTCTCAGCCTGCTCGCGCTGGGCGGCCGCAGCCCGTTTCTCTACTTCCAGTTCTGAGGTGCACATGGATCCTGGCCAGGTGCGCGAGAAGCTGAAGTCCTTCATCGTGGGCAGCCTCGTACGCGACGCGTCTTACCCGCTCCGCGACGACGAGCCGATCATCACGAGCGGGCTCATCGACTCGTTCGCCCTGGCCGAGCTCGCCGTCTTCGTCGAGCGCGAGTGGCACGTCTACGTTCCCGACCCTGATCTGACGGTGGAGCGGATGAACACCCTCGACCAGATCGTGGCGCGGGTCCTTCAGGGCTAGGCTCCGACGTGCTGACGCTCGCGAGCCGAGCGAGGTTCGCGACGCTGCTGGACCTTCTCGACGCGGATGCCACCGCGGAGGGCTCGCGCGCGATCGTGTACGTGAGGCCCGGGGCAGGGGACTCGGAGACGGTCTCGAAGGCCGACCTGCGCGAAGCTGCCGATCGGTACGCTCGGGCGCTGTGCTCCGCGGGCGTGCGGCCGCGGGACGTGGTCGTGATCGCGCACCCCGAAGGCCTCGACGCCGTCTTCACGTTCCTGGGGGCGCTGCGGCTCGGCGCTCGGCCTTCGATGTTCCCGGCGCCGTCCGAGAAGCTCGATCCCGCCGCCTACCGCGCCAGCACGCAGCTGATCGTCCGGCACTCCGGCGCGCGGCTGGTGGTCGCGAGCGACGCGTTCCTGCCCGTGCTCGCCGAAGTCGTCGGCTGCCCCGTCGTCGGCTTCGGCGACCTGCGCTCCGATCGAGGCCGAGCCGTCCCGCGCGTCGCGGCCGCCGCCGATGACATCGCGTTCCTGCAGCACTCGAGCGGGACCACGGGCCTGCAGAAGGGAGTCGCGCTCTCGCATCGGGCCGTCCTGAACCAGGTGGCGAGCTATTCCGAGGCCCTCCAGCTCGCGCAGGACGACGTCGTGGTCAGCTGGCTGCCGCTGTACCACGATATGGGCCTGATCGCAGGATTCCTGCTGCCCCTCCTGCAGGGCCTGCCGCTGGTGCTCATGTCCCCGTTCGACTGGGTCAAGCGCCCGGCGCTCCTGCTCCGCGCGATCCACGAGCATGGCGGTACGTTGTGCTGGCTGCCGAACTTCGCGTACAGCCACTGCGCTCGGCGCGTACTCGATCGCGAGATCGAGGGGCTGTCGCTTGCAGGGGTGCGCGCGTTCATCAACTGTTCGGAGCCCGTCCTCGACTCGAGCCAGCGCGCCTTCCTCGAGCGCTTCGCGTCGATCGGCGTGAAGCCGCAGCAGCTGGGCGCCAGCTACGCGATGGCGGAGAACGTGTTCGCGGTCACCCAGACTCCGATGGGGCGGCCGCCGCGCCTGGACCGCGTGGATCGCGCGGCGCTCACGCAGAGTGGGTGGGCCGCGTCCATGGCCGAGAGCGGCCCGACGGCCGGTGTTTACGTCTCGTGTGGTCCGCCGATCCCGGGCGTCGAGCTTCGCGTCGAGCGCGGATTCGAGGCGCGCCGTGTCGGCGAGATCCAGGTGCGGAGCGACTGCATGCTGAGCGGGTATCACGGCCGGCCCGATCTCGATGCGGGGCTCTTCGACGAGGGCTGGTATCGCACCGGCGATCTCGGCTACTGCGCCGACGGCGAGCTGTACGTCGTGGGCCGCAAGAAGGACCTGATCATCTCCGCCGGGAAGAACCTGCATCCCCACGACCTCGAGGACGTCGTCAACGCCGTCGCCGGCGTGCATCCGGGCCGGGCCGTCGCGTTCGGCGTCGCCGACGAAGCGGAGGGCACCGAGCTCGTGGCCATCGTCGCGGAGGTGGAGAGCCAAGACCCGGAGTCCCGGCGGGCGATCGGCCGAGCCATCCGGCAGGCCCTGCTGGAACAGCTGGGCGTGTCCGCCGCCTACGTCCACCTGGTGGGGCCGAAGTGGCTGCTCAAGACGTCGAGCGGCAAGCTGGCGCGGGCGATGAACCGCGAGAAGTGGCTCGCGGAGCGCGCAGGCTAGCCGCCCAGGGCACGGACGGGGCGCGCGGGCACCCCGGCCGCGAGCGTTCCTGGAGGTACGTTCTCGGTCACGACGCTGCCCGCCGCCACGAAGCTGCCCGCGCCGATGGTCACCCCGGCCAGGATGGTGGCGCCGGCGCCGACGAAGGCGCCGCGCTCGAGCGTGACGGGCGCGGCCACGGGCGGGAAGTGCTTTTGCAGGGGGTGGTCCGCGTAGCCGACGTTCATGTGCGTGAGCACGAGCACGCGCTCCGCCAGCGTGACCTGGTCCTGGAGGTGGACCTCATCGGCGAGGTCGATCAAGCACTCGTCTCCCAGGAAGCACTCGCTGCCGACGCGGAAGCCCGGCAGGCCCCGCCGGTACAGGTTGAAGAATCGCACGTCGTGGAGGATGGTCCGTCGCCCGATGCGTGCGCCGAGGAGGCGCAGGTAGGGAGCCCGGAGCTGCGGGAAGAGCAGGAGTCGATAGGGCAGGAGCGCCAGCGTGAAGAAGCCGAAGCGCGCGGCTCTGGCGATACCGATCTCGTGGAGGGCCTTCATGCATCGCCACGGCGGAGAGCGGCGCGAAAGCGCCACAGCTTCATGAAGTACGCGACCGAGTCGCGGATGCCGCTCACCTTGGACGTCTTGTCGAAGCGCCGGACGAAGGCCCCGGGGATCTCACGGATCGCCAATCCGGAGCGGTGGGCCCGGACCATGACCTCCGTGTCCCAGAACCAGCCGGGGTCGCGCACGCGATCGAGCAGCGGCAGCAGGCGGTTCCGGCGGAAGAACTTGTATCCTGTCTCCGTGTCGTGGAGCGGCACGCCGAGGAGTCGCTTCACCAGCCAGGAGTACCCGCGGCTCATGATCTCGCGGTCCAAGGCACGGACCCGGAACAGGTAGACGCGCCGCAGCGTGGCGACGTCGGCTCCTTTCTCGATGGCCCTGACCAGGGAAGGGATGTAGCGGCAGTGGACCTCCAGGTCGATGTCGAGGTACCCCGTGATCTCGCCTCGGGCGGCGCGGAAGCCGTCGCTGACCGTCGCCCCACGGCCCTGGTTCCTCTCGTGAAGGATGACGCGCAGGTCCTCGCCGGGATGCGCCGCGACGATTCGAGCCAGCAGCTCGCGGGTGCGGTCTCGGCTCACGTCGTCGACGAAGAGGATCTCCCACGACCGGCCGAGGTCGCGAAGCGTCTCGAGGATCTCCGCGACGCTCTCGTCGAAGACCTCCTCCTCGTTGTAGCAGGCGAGCACGAGGCTGACGTAGGGCGTGCTGCCCACGGTCAGTCGAGGCTGTCGCGGACGGCGTCGATCACGCGCTCGACGTCCGGATCGCTCAGCTCTGCGTGCATCGGCAGGCGCACCAGCGTCGCGGCGACGCGTTCGCTGGCCGAGAAACGTCCGCCCGCGAGGCCCAGCGAGCGTCCGAAGGGCGAGGAGTGGAGCGGCACGTAGTGGAAGGCCGCGCCGATGCCACGCGCCTTCAGCGATTCCAGGCAGCGCTGCTGCGCGATTGGGTCGGGAAGCCTCAAGTAGAAGATGTGGTGGTTGAGCACGCGCTCCTGAGGCTCGGGGCAGAGGCGCACGCCCCGCGAGCCCGCCCACTCCGAGAGTTCCTGTCGATAGCGAGCGGCGATCGCCCCGCGACGGACGACGAGCTCCCACTGCTTGTCGAGCTGCGCGTCGAGGATCGCCGCCAGCACGTCGGAGAGAACGTAGCTCGAGCCTTCGGCGACCCAGGTGTACTTGTCCACCTCGCCCCGCAGGAACGCGCTGCGATTGGTTCCCTTCTCGCGGATGATCTCGGCGCGGCGCGCGGCCTGCTCGTCCTGGAACGCCAGGGCCCCGCCCTCGCCACAGGAGAGGTTCTTCGTATCGTGGAAGCTCAAGCAGCCGGCGTCGCCCAGTGCGCCGAGCGCCCGACCCCGCCACGACGCGCCGACCCCCTGGGCGGCATCCTCGACCATCTTCAGGCCGCGCCGCGCCGCGATTTCGAGCAGCGGGCCCATTTGCGCGGCGATGCCGGCATAGTGCACCGGCAACAGCGCAGCCGTCCGTGGCGTGAGCCGCTCCTCCACGTCGGCCGGGTCGAGGCCCAGCGTTTCCTCCTCGATGTCCGCGAGGACCAGCCGAGCGCCGGCGCGGAGCACCGCGTTCGCCGTCGAGACGAAAGTGAAGGAGGGGACGATCACCTCCTGCCCGTGGCTCAGCCCCAGCGCCATGAGCGCCAACTCGAGGGCATGGGTGCAGGAGGTGGTCAGGAGCACGCGCGCGACGCCGAGCTGGGCTTGCAGACGGCGTTCGACACGCTGGCCGAACGGCCCGTCACCCGCCGTCCGGCCGCGTAGCGCCGCCTGGATCCGCGAGATCTCGCGCTCGTCGTAGGACGGGCGAGAGAGGGGGATCGGCGTCGCGGGGGCCATCAGGGGGCTTCGGCGGGTATGCTAGCATCCCGCCGCCGGGGAATCTCTTGACACTCCACACGTGCGAGGCTAACATTTCGCGACTAAGTTACGGACAAATTTAGGTTTTCTCGAACTTCATGCCCGTCAAACTCGGCGAGTTGCTGGTCAAGGAGAACATGGTGACTCCCCAGCAGCTTCAAGAGGCGCTCAACCACCAGAAAGCCCACGGGGGCAAGCTCGGCAAGGCGTTCGTCTCGCTCGGCTACGTGCGTGACGAAGAGATCACCAGCCTGCTGTCCCGGCAGTACGGCGTGCCTTCGATCAACCTGGACCACTTCGAGGTGGATCCAGGGATCATCAAGATCATCCCGGCGGAGACGTCGCGCAAGTACCAGATCCTGCCGCTGTCGCGTTCGGGGGCGACCCTGACGATCGCCATGGCGGACCCGACCAACGTGTTCGCCATGGACGACATCAAGTTCATGACGGGCTACAACGTCGAGCCCGTCGTGGCCTCGGAGATCTCCCTCGAGGAAGCCATCGAGAAGTACTACGGCTCCACGCGCTCGCTGCAGCTTCGGCAGGACGGTGGGGGCGGCGCGGCGTCGGGCGGGTTCCTGCTGGGAGGCAACGCCCCCTCGCTGAAGGACGTCATGGAGGGCCCGACCCTGAGCCTCGACGACATGGCCTCGGTCGGCCTCTCGGAGGTCGACATCGACGCGATCGGCGAGGAGGAGGCCGACATCGAGACCGTGAAGACCGAGGAGGACGAGATCGACCTGGGCAACCTCGCCAAGTCGTCCGAGGCGGCGCCCGTCGTCAAGCTCTCCAACGTCCTGCTCATCGACTCGATGAAGCGCGGGGCCTCCGACATCCACATCGAGCCCTACGAGAAGGAGTTCCGTGTCCGGTTCCGCATCGACGGCGTCCTCTACAACGTGATGGCGCTGCCGCTCCGCCTGCGCGATCCGCTCACCTCGCGCATCAAGATCATGGCGAAGCTGGACATCGCCGAGAAGCGGCTGCCCCAGGACGGCCGCATCAAGATCCGCCTGAAAATCGAGGACAAGAGCCGCGACATGGACTTCCGCGTCTCGTGCCTGCCGACGCTGTGGGGCGAGAAGATCGTGCTGCGGCTCCTCGACAAATCGAAGCTCATGCTCGACATGACTAAGCTGGGCTTCGAGCCGCATTCGCTGGAGAGGTTCCAGCGCGCGATCGCCAAGCCTTACGGCATCGTGCTGGTCACCGGCCCCACCGGCTCCGGGAAGACCAACACCCTCTATTCGGCCATCGTGGCGCTGAACAAGCCGGACACGAACATCATGACCGCCGAGGACCCGGTCGAGTTCAACCTGCCCGGGATCAACCAGGTCAACATAAAAGACGCCATCGGGCTCAACTTCGCGGCCGCGCTGCGCTCGTTCCTGCGCCAGGACCCCAACACGATCCTCGTCGGCGAGATCCGCGACTACGAGACCGCGGAGATCGCGGTCAAGGCAGCCCTCACTGGCCACCTGGTGCTCTCGACCCTCCACACGAACGACGCGCCCTCTACAGTGTCGCGTCTCGTGAACATGGGCATCGAGCCGTTCCTGGTCGGCACCGCGGTCAACCTGATCCAGGCCCAGCGCCTGCTCCGCCGCGTCTGCAACAACTGCAAGGTCGAGGTGACCGACATCCCGTCCCAGACCCTGATCGAGATCGGCTTCCAGCC
Organism: Vicinamibacteria bacterium; assembly: GCA_035251085.1. Lineage (GTDB taxonomy): Bacteria > Acidobacteriota > Vicinamibacteria > Fen-336 > Fen-336 > DATFEN01. The sequence goes on from DATFEN010000175.1 coordinate 20,540, forward strand.
CGAGGAGGTGGGCACCTTCAAGCTGTACAAGGGGCGCGGCTGCGGCGTGTGCAACGGCACCGGCTACAAGGGGCGCATCGGCCTCTACGAGGTCATGGAGATCAGCGAGGGGATCCGCGACCTGATCATGGTGGGCGCCACGGCGGTGGAGATCAAGCGCAAGGCCCTCGATGACGGCATGCTCACGCTGCGCATGAGCGGCCTCCAGAAGATCAAGAGCGGAACGACGACGATCGAGGAAGTCCTGAGGGAGACCGTCCTCTAGGGAGGCGAAAGTGGCCGTCAGCCTGCATCAGCTTCTTAAGACCATGACCGAGATGGGAGGCACCGACCTCCACATCACGACCAACTCACCTCCCCAGATCCGCGTCGACGGCAAGCTTCGCCCTCTCGACCTCCCGCCGCTGACGGCCGTCGAGACCAAGCAGCTCGCCTACAGCGTGCTGACGGACGCGCAGAAGCATCGCTTCGAGGAGAACCTCGAGCTGGACTTCAGCTTCGGCATCAAGGGCCTGGCCCGCTTCCGCGCCAACGTGTTCAGCCAGCGCGGGGCGGTGGCTGCCGTGTACCGGACGATCCCCTACGAGATCCGCAGCTTCAAGGAGCTGGGGCTGCCGCCCGTGGTCTCAGGGATCTGCGACAAGCCGCGCGGCCTCGTCCTGGTCACGGGGCCGACGGGTTCGGGAAAGTCCACGACCCTCGCGGCCATGCTCGACAAGATCAACAGCGAGCGGCACGAGCACATGATCACGATCGAGGATCCGATCGAGTACCTGCACGCTCACAAGAAGTGCGTCGTCAACCAGCGTGAGCTCCACGCCGACACCCACTCCTTCACCAACGCGCTCCGCGCTGCGCTGCGCGAGGACCCCGACGTCGTGCTGATCGGCGAGATGCGCGACCTGGAGACGATCGAATCCGCGCTCCGCATCGCCGAGACCGGCCACCTGACCTTCGCGACGCTGCACACGAACTCCGCCGCCTCGACCATGAACCGCATCATCGACGTGTTCCCGGCCCATCAGCAGTCCCAGGTGCGGGCCCAGCTCTCGCTGGTGCTCGAGGGCGTCATGTGCCAGTCGCTGCTGCCGAAGGCCAGCGGGACCGGGCGCTGCCTGGCCCTCGAGATCATGATCCCGAACGCCGCCATCCGTAACCTGATTCGCGAGGACAAGATCCACCAGATCTACTCGACCATGCAGACAGGGCAGGAGAAGTACGGGATGCAGACCTTCAACCAGTCCCTGGCCAGCCTCTATTTCGCCAAGCAGATCTCGCTCCAGACCGCCCTCGGCATCAGCAGCAACCCCGAGGAACTGCAGGACATGATCAACCGCGGCGCCGGGCTCGCGACACCGCAGTCCGGAGCCCGACCGGCCGTGAGACCCCGGTAGGGCCGCTCTCAGGCCCCATTCAGGAGGCTCGGATGCCCGCATACGTTTGGAAAGGCAAGACCCGGGACGGCAAGGCGGTCTCGGGGGAGCGCGTCGCAGAGAGCAAGGAAGCCGTGATGGCGCTGCTCAGGCGCGACCAGATCCTGGTCGCGTCGGTCAAGGAGAAGGGCAAGGAGCTCGCCGTCCCGAAGCTCGGCGGGGGCGTGCCCGCGAAGGAGCTGGCCATCTTCACGCGGCAGTTCTCGGTCATGATCGACGCGGGCCTGCCGCTGGTCCAGTGCCTCGAGATCCTGGGGACCCAGCAGGAGAACAAGACCTTCGCCAAGATCCTGCAGCAGACCCGGATGGACGTCGAGGGCGGCGCATCCCTGGCCGACGCCATGCGCAAGCATCCGAAGGCCTTCGACGACCTCTACACCAACATGATCGCGGCCGGCGAGGCGGGCGGCATCCTCGACACGATCCTGAAGCGGCTGGCGGTCTACATCGAGAAGGCGGTCAAGCTCCAGGCGCAGGTGAAGGGCGCGATGGTGTACCCGATCGCGGTCGTCTGCATCGCGGCGATCGTGATCGGCGTGATCTTGTGGAAGGTCATCCCGACGTTCGCATCGATGTTCGAGGGCCTGGGCGCCGAGCTGCCGCTGCCCACGCGCATCGTCATCTGGATGTCCAACTGGTTCGTGAGGCTGCTGCCCTTCCTGATCATCCTGCTCATCGTGGGGGTGATCGCCTTCCGCCGCTACTACGCGACCTACGGCGGCCGGCGCGTGGTGGACCGCGTGATCCTGAAGATGCCCATCCTCGGCGAGCTGATGCAGAAGATCGCCGTCGCTCGTTTCTGCCGCACGCTCTCGACGCTCGTCGCCTCGGGCGTGCCGATTCTCGACGGCCTCGAGATCACCGCGAGGACGTCGGGCAACGCGATCATCGAGGATGCGATCATGAACGTCCGCAAGGGAGTGGAGAGCGGCTTGACGATCGCACAGCCCCTCAAGGAATCCGGCGAGTTCCCGGCCATGGTCGTCCAGATGATCGGCGTTGGCGAGCAGACCGGCGCCCTCGACGCGATGCTCTCCAAGATCGCCGACTTCTACGAGGAGGAGGTCGACCAGGCGGTGGCCAACCTCCTGACCCTCATGGAGCCGGTCATGATCTTTTTCCTGGGCGGCACCGTCGGCGGCATCATCGTTGCGATGTACATGCCGCTGTTCTCGCTCATCTCCCAGCTCACGCCGCACTAACCGCTCGCCTCCCGGCGGCCGATCCGCGCGAGGCCCCGAGGGACCTTTTGGACGTCGCGATCGAGAAGAAACTCAAGCGCCTGATGCTGTTCAGGGTCGTCATGGTGACGACCCTGCTGCTGGTCGCGATCTACGTCGAGACGGTCTCGGAGACCCTGCTCCGGGTCAACCCGCTCTATTTCCTGATCGTCGCGACGTATGGCCTGACCATCGCGCACGCTCTCGCGCTGCGGCTGACGTCGTACCGGACGCCGCTCGTGTACGGCCAGGTGGTGGGCGACCTCCTGATCATCACCGGGCTCGTATACCTGACCGGCGGCACGCGCGCCGGCTTCACCCTGCTGTACCCGATCTCGGTGCTCTCCGGCAGCGTCCTGCTGTTCCGCCGACAGGGTCTTGTCTTCGCCGGCCTCGCGACCGTGTTTTACGGCAGCCTCGTGTTCGCCGTCCGGGAGGGCCTGGTTCCGGCCCAGGGTCTCTACGAGGTGCCGTTCCTGCCCGCGAAGCACCTGATCTACTCGATCTTCGTCACCGGCGTGGCCTGTGCGACGGTGGCGACGATCGGCTCGTATTTCGCCGAGAGCCTGAGGAGCGCCGGGCAGCGCCTGTCCGAGGCGGCCGAGCAGATGGCCGACCTCCAGGAGTTCAACAAGGTCATCGTGGACAGCATCCACAGCGGGCTCGCGACCGCCAACGCCGAGGGGCGCGTCCTCTATCTCAATGAGGTCGGCGAGCGGATCCTGGGCCTCGCCTCCGGCGATGGAGAAGGACGCACCACGGCCGAGCTGTTCGGGGCGCCCGAGCTGGAGCCGCGGCGCCTCGCGGGGCGGCCCGCGCGTCACGGCCTCGCGCGGCTCGAGGTCGCCTACGTGGCCCCCGACGGCAGGCACGTGGACCTCGGCGTCTCCTTGACGCCTCTCGCGACGACCGATCCGCGCAACGCCGGGTTCCTGCTCGTGTTCCGGGACCTCACCGACGTCAAGCGCCTGGAACGGGAGGTGCGGATGAAGGAGAAGCTGGCCGCGGTGGGAGAGATGGCGGCGTACCTGGCCCACGAGATCCGCAACCCGCTGGGCGCGATCAGCGGCTCGGCGCAGATGCTCATGGCGGAGCCGGACGTGCCCAAGGACCACGCGCGGCTCCTCGCCATCATCACCCGTGAGTCGAAGCGCCTGTCCGGGACGCTCAACCAGTTCCTCTTCCAGGCGCGGCCCTCGGACCGGCCGATGGAGGCAGTGGACCTGGCCCGGGTCGTGGGCGAGGCGGTCACGCTGCTCCGCAACAGCCCGGAGGTCTCCGAGCGCCACAGCGTCGAGTTCCGCGTCGAGCCCGGGCCGCTCCTTTGCATGGGTGACGCGGACCGGATCGCACAGGTGTTCTGGAACCTGGCCCGCAATGGCCTCGAGGCGATGCCGCAGGGCGGCTTGCTGCATGTGCAGCTGCAGCGCTCCGGGGACGACGCGCTGCTGCTGTTCCGCGACGAGGGCCGCGGCATCGATGCGGACGCCCAGCGTGCGCTGTTCGAGCCGTTCCAGTCCGACACGCCGCGCGGCACCGGCCTGGGCCTCGCCATCGTCTACCGCATCATCGAAGAGCACAGCGGCGACATCACGTTCCGGAGCATCTTGCCGCACGGCACCGAGGTGGAAGTTCGCCTGCCCCTCATCGGGGTGCCGGTCGCCGCCTGACGCGGCCGGGGCCTCCGTGAGCGCTCGGTTTCCCTGGCCGCGAGTCGTGCTCGCGTTCGCCGTCTGGTCGACGCTCACCATCCTGCCCTTCCTCCAGGCGTCGGCGCTTCCACCGAAGGGGCGCTGGTTCACCGGCTTCTTCCACTACCAGGACGACCTGTATCAGGACCTCTCCTTCGTCGAGCAGGCGCGCCGCGGCCAGCTGCTGTTTCGGAACAAGTTCGACATCCGCGATCAGGAGGGCTTCCTGATCAACTTGGAGTGGGGCGCTGCGGGAGTCCTGGCGCGCGCCCTGCGGCTCGGTCCGGTCGGGGGCTTCCATGCCCTGGGCTTCGTGGCTGCGTTGGGCTTCGTCGTGACGGCGAGCCGCGTGCTGTTCGCTGGCGGCTGCCGAAGTCTGTTGTGGGGTCTCGCCCTGGTGCTCGGGGGCGGTGGGCTCGGATGGCTCCGGCTTTGGATGGGCGACCGCGCGTGGGCGCTGCCGGACCTGGCCACCACCCTGTTCCCGTGGAACCAGCGGCTGGCCGGCGGGCCGCATGCGCTTCTGGGAAGCGGCCTGTTCCTGTGGGCGCTCCTCGGGCTCGTCGAATGGCGCTCTGGTGGCTCGCGTCAGCGCTGGCTCGTGCCCGCGGCGCTCCTGGGGCTGATCCGTCCGTTCGACCTCGGCCTGTTCTGCGTCACGGCCGCTGTGCTGCTCGGCATCGAGGCCGCGCGCAAGCCGGATCCGGGTCGCCACTGGCTACGGGGGTGTCTCGATCTCGCCTGGCTCGCTCCCGTCCTGTTCTACGACCTGCTGGCGTTCACGCTCCACCCCTCGTTCGCCGTCTGGAGCAGCGCGCAGAACTCGATCGCGTCGCCCGGCGCCGCGGCTCTGGCGTGGGCCCTGGCGCCAGCCGCGATCCTCGCGGCGTCCGGGCTGTGGGGGGGCGCTTCCGGCGAACTGGCCCTGCGGCTGCGCCGGGCGCTGGCGGTCGCGGCGCTCTGCATGATCGGGCTCTCGGCGATCGTCAGCTACGGCTTCCAGTTTCTCAACAGCCTGGGCTCCGTGCTGCTGCTGCTCGCGGCCCTGGGCACGCATCAGCGCTGGCTTCCCGTGGCGGCCGGCGTCCTCGCCCCTAGCTCGCTCTTGCTCCTGTGGCAGGCCTTCAATCCCAGCCCGCAGCTCTTCGCACCGCGCGACTATCAAGCCGCAGTGCGCGCGCTCGAGCGAAGCTGCCGGCCGGGCGACGTGCTCGTCGCCCCGATCAACCTCAGCATCCTGGTCGCAGGATTGACACCCTGCCACGTCGCCCTCGGGCACTGGGTGCTAACGCCGGATCGGGAGACTCGAGGCCGGGAGTCGGAGCGCTTCTACGATCTCTCGACGTCCGCCGCCTGGCGCCTCGAATACCTGCGCAGCCTCCCGGCCGCCTTCGTCGCCCTGCCGGCGGGACGTGCGGAATCGCTCGGTCCCGAACCGGGTTTTCGTCGGATCCTCGCGACGCCGCTGCTCGAGCTATGGGCGGCGCAGCGCGGCGACGAACGCGACCACGTACAGCGCGAGGGCCAACAACCCTAGCGCCCGAACGCCGACGAACAGGACGTTGTACTCGAGGAGGCCGCCGAGGATCGCGCCAAGCAGGTTCGATGCGAGCACCGGCGTCGCAGCGCCCACGCGCGCCAGCTCCCTCGAGAACGCCGCGCCGGCGAACAGCAACGGCAGCGTGGCAAGGGCCGTAGCGACCAGCGCCTCGACGGGCCCCGACAGACCCCATGTGGTGGGCCGGGCAAGATAGCCGGCGAGGATGCTCCCGCCGACCAGGGCGTAGACGAGGAGCGTGTGGGGCGGCCCGACTCGCTCCACCCAGAGGTTCGACACGAACGCCATCACCAGCACGCCGGCGATCACCGCGCTGACCACCTGCCACGTGCTGCCGAAAACCAGCGCGAGCTCGGTGATCGCCTTGGTCTCGAGCAGCATGAAGCCAGCTCCGAGCGCGAAGGGCGCCAGCGTGAGGCCCGAGGCCGCCAGTGGCAACGCGGCCCGCAGCAACACGACGCACACGCCCAGCATCAGGCCCGCCATGAACAAGTACGACCTCGGGTAGCGGCGCACGGGCATGTAGAGGAACGGCCAGTCGTCCCGCGAGACGTCCGCGCGCAGGTTGGCCGCGTGCATCGCGCTCGTCACCTCGGGAAAGGCCAGGGCCGGGACGACGCGTCGCTGGAGCCCCGGCCCCGCCACGTAGGTCAAGCCTCCGTCGTAGAGGGTCTCGAAGACGCGCGGCTCGCCGCCCAGCGCTTCGCGGACCATGAGCAGCAGCTTCCAAGCGATCTCCCGAGAGAGGAACGTGAAGCTCATCACGAGCATGCCGTCGTCCTTCAGGCGTGCGCCGGCCTCGCGCAGCGCCTCCACGGTGTAGACGTAGCTGTCGAGCCTGACGCTCGATGCGCCGGCCAGCGCCGCATGGGCGTCGAGCAGGCCGAACACGATCACGTCGTAGCGCTGCTCGCTGCGGCGCATGAACGCCCGAGCATCCGTCAGCACCGTGCGCACGCGGGCGTCTCGGTACGGTCGTTCGGGATGAAGGTGCTGTCCGAGGTCGAGCACGACCGGGTCGATCTCGACGGCATCCACGCCTCCGGCTCCCGCGCGGAGCGCCGCGGCGACGTCATTGCCGGCGCCGCTGCCCACGACCAGGACCCGCGCCGGACGCGGGACGAGCACGTAGGGCAGGTCGTAGTAGGCCGCCACCTGCGCGAACTCGCCCACGCGCGGGACCGTCGGCCTCAGATCCCAGATCGTCTGGAAGTAGGAGTGGCTCGACTCCACGGCGAGCGCCACCGGTCGGAGCCGGAGCGTGATCAGCTGATAGGGCGAATAGAAGTCGACCGCTCCAGGGCGATCGATCGCGAGCGTCGCGAAGGCCAGGCCCAGCGCCAGGAGCGCCGCCTGGGCTGCCGCGGGCGGAGCGCCGGTCAGGAGGAACGGCAGGACCGTGGCCGCGAGGGCCAGCAGCCAGATCGCCGGAGGGCTCCATGCTTCGGACAGTAGCGTGAACGCGACGACCGCCAACAGGCTGCCGATGAGGTTCCAGCCGTAGCCGCGAAGCGCAGGGAGCGCGAGCATCGCACGCCCGGCGAGCTGCCCGAGCGGCGCGCAGGTGAGGACGGTGAGCATGAAGACGCCCGCCAGGACGCCATAAGTGAGCAGCCAGTGGCCGAGCGTTCTCTCGTCGAGCAGGCCGAGGGCCAGCTGCTCCGAGACCGGGTTCTGGAGCTGGGCCTGCACTGGGCTCAGCGCAAGGAGCCGCAGGCCCACGACTTGCAGCGCCACTGCCGGCAGCGCGAGGGAGACGAGCAACGGCCGCGCCGACGCCCGGGCATACCCGATGCCGAGGCCCAGGAAGCAGCCGAGCAGGGACACGTTCTTGAAAAAGCTGAAGAGCTGGAAGCTCGAGGCGTGCCAGCGGATCAATAGCAGCTCTCCGCACAGGCTCGCGGCTGCGGCCAGCGCGATCCAGGGTCCGGGCCGTCCGGACACCAGCCGATCGACCGCCTCGCCGCAGGCGGTGCCGTGCTCGAGGAGAGCTTCACGCCATCCGCTCGACGTCGCGGCGGCGAGCGCCAGGCCCGCAACGACGATGGTCACGACCGCCAGCGGCCAGCGACTCGTCAGCACCAGCGAGGCACCTGCGCCGGCGCAGATCAGCGATACCGATGACAGTGCGACGACGGCCCAGCCGCGCCCGCCGACCGTGGACGGCTTCACGCCGGGGATCCTACTTGACGCAGAGCAGGTCCGCGTAGCCTCGGCGGGCGACGATTGCACGCACACGTTCGACCTGCCAGGGCTCCGTGATTCCGCGGCGCAGAAGGACGTGGAGCGTGTAGCCGCGCTCGCGGAGGAACGCGAGCAGGTCCTCCGGGTCGAAGTCCATCGCCCTCATCTCGCTGGGCGAGTACTCGAGCGCCACGGCCGCCCGCGGGAAGCGCGCCAGGGTCCGCTCCATGCCACGGCAGACCTGAAGCTCGTATCCCTGGACGTCCAGCTTGACGAAGGCCAGCGCTTCACTCGCACGGGACGCGAAGAACTCGTCGAGACTGAGGAGCGGAACCGTCACGGGCGAGCGCCCCTGTCTCGCGGTGAACGCCGGAGTGTCGATGCGGTGATCGCCCGGATGCACCGGGCTGCGCAAGAGCTCCGCGGACCCCGAGCCCGAGCCCACGGCTGCTTCCACCAGCACGACGCGACCGAGGTCGATCCCGCTCTTCAGATTCTCTCGGAGGAGCGCTGCGTTCGAAGGGTCCGGCTCGAAGGCGTAGACGCGGAATCCGGGCTCGATCATCCTGGAGAAGACGCTGGCCGTGTAGCCTATGTGGGCGCCCACGTCGGCGACGTTGCCGCCGCTCACGAGTTCGGGCCGCCTTAGCAGCAGAGCCTCGAAGGGATCCTCGACGTGGCGCTTGTAGGCGAAATACGCCCGCCCGTAGAGGCGCTTGAACCAGCGGCGCTCCAAGAGACCCGATCGCCGAGCCAGCACATAGGCCTGGCTCAGGGCGGGCAACAAGCGCGTCGGCCCCCTCAAGAGCGCCCCCGGGACTCAGCCGCGCGCAGCACACACGAGCAAGGAGCCCGCCAGCCCCCGGATCACGGGCAGGCCCTCGAGCACCGCGCCGATCCGTGCCACGGCGCCCAGGATCGGTGGGGGAGTCGAGGGGTGGAGGAAATCGAAGAACTCGACGGCGGCGTCCACGTAGCCGAGCTCCCGCAGCACGCCCGTGACGCGCGTCTTCGTGAACGCCATCTCGTCGACCGAGAGGCCGAAGCGCTCCCGCGGGCCCACGTAATACATGTAGGCGACTTGCGGGTTCAGGAGGTTGGGCTCGGTGAAGACCACGCGCCCCCCGACCTTGAGGACACGCTTGGCCTCGCGGAGCGAGGCAAACAGGTCGAGGTGATGGAGGATCGAGCTGCCGTAGACGGCGTCGAAGGTCGCGTCGGGGAAGGGGAGACGATGAGCGTCGCCTTCGAGGATGCGCACGTTTGCGAGGGGGCCGGTGCGGGAGCGGGCCCGGCCCAGAAGGTCGACGGACACGTCGATCCCCACGAGCGTCGCTCCGGAGCGGGCCACGCGCTCGAGAAAGAGTCCGGTGCCGCAGCCCAGCTCGAGAGCGAGGCAGCCGGGGCGTAACGCCGCGCGCTCGATATAGAGTCCGGCCCTGCGGTCGGCCCGACGTCGCCCGGCGGGGCTATCCCAGTTCCAGATCTGCTCGGCGCGGGCCGCGATCTCGCGGTCGTGGGCGAGCTCCCGTTCCAGGCGTGAGAGATGAGCGCTCAAATGAACTTGAGCTTCCGCGCCGCGAAGCGGCTCATGCCGAGCAGCAGCCAACCGTGACGGAAGCGCGAGATGTTGGTCTCGCCGTAGCGGCGTTCGTGGTAGCGCACGGCGAGGTCCGCGATGCGCAGGTTGAGTCGCGACGCGCCGAACAACAGGTCGAAGTCACCGAACGGGTCGAAGTCGCCGAAGTGGGCGCGGTTCGCAGCGATCCGTTCGTAGTCCTCGCGGTAGAGAGCCTTGGTGCCACAGAGCGTGTCGCGCACCTGTTGGCCAAGCAGCCATGTGAAGAGCCAGGCGAAGCCTTTGTTGGCGAGCAGGTTGAGGAAGCGCATGGCCCTTCCCTCCATCGGGTAGACCATGCGCGACCCGTTGATCAGCTCCCCCTTGCCACGCACGAGTGCGAGGATGAACTTGGGGATGTCCTCCGGAGCGACGCCCATGTCGGCGTCCAGGATGACGAGCACTTCGCCCCTCGCCTGCGAGAAGGCGAGCCGCACGGCGTCGCCCTTGCCACGGCCGGTCTGCTTGAGCAGCCGCCACGGCTGATCCGGCCTGTCGTCGATTGCCCGGCGGAGTACGCCCTCGGTGTCGTCCTGCGAATTCCCCTCCACGAACAAGACCTCGCTGTTCGGAGGGAGATCGGGCAGGCGCTCCAGGAGCGGCTGGACATGACCCGCCTCGTTCCGACACGGGATCACGACCGATGTGGCGGGCTGCGAGGAGCGATGGCCGGCGAAGCGATGCGGCGCCGGACGAGCGATGATGCCGTAAACCAGCGACAACCATTCGACGAGCGGAAGCCTGCCGATGTAACGGTTCAGCAGGTCGGCCAGGAGCGGCACGCCGGCGGGGAACACCATCTGGTAGTCGTACCGAACGGGCTCCATGTCCGCGAGGTGCAGCATGTGGGCCACCTCCTCCGCAGGCAGCCAGGCTTCCGGAGGCGGCTCGTGCTTCAAACCGAGCCGCTCGGCCAGCCGCAGGATCGGCTGCCAGACGCGGCTATAGCTGTAGATCAACACGCGGGTGCGGGAATGGCAGACGAGGTGGAGTGCCTCGAGGGCGGCCTGCACGTCGGGCAGGTGGGTGAGCACGTTGCAGAGCACGATGGCATCGAAGGGGCCGCCCGCCTGCTTGAGCACGTCGGGGTCGCCACCGTCGCCTTCGATGAAGTGCAGGTTCGTGCCCTGGTGGAGCAAGCGTGCCTTGGCCACGGCCCGCGACGAGAGATCGACGCCGACGCCGTGCGAGGGCTGGAGCGCCGCGAGCATCTGGCCCGAGGCGCAGCCGATCTCCAGCACTCGGGCTCCCGCAGGCACGCGAGCCTGGAGGACGCGCGTCAGATAATCGTAGTAGTAGCGACGAGCCCGCCGTGCGCGCTCCAGGCTCTCGTGCTTCTCCTCGTAGAAGCGCTTGACCTCCTCGAGGAGCGCGTAGCTCATGCTCGGGCCGCATCCCGCTCGGCGCGGTACCACGCGATCGTGCGCTTCAGGCCCTCCTCGAAGCCCGTCGCGGCTCGAAAGCCGAACAGTCGCTCGGCACGGGAGGTCTCGAGGCAGCGCCGAGGCTGCCCGTCCGGCTTGCTCGCATCCCATCGGATCTCGCCCTCGAAGCCCATCAGCCGCGCGACGAGGGAGACGAGGTCGCGGATGAGGATCTCGAAGCCGGCACCCAGGTTCACGGGCTCGGAACCGTCGTAGGACTCGGCAGCCATCACGATCCCACGCGCTGCGTCCTCGACGTAGAGGAACTCGCGGGAGGCCTTCCCCGTGCCCCACACCTCGACCTCCGTCGTGCCGGCGTCGAGCGCATCCTGGAACTTCTTGATGAGGGCCGGGATCACGTGGGAGGAGGCCGGGTCGAAGTTGTCGCGGGGGCCGTACAGGTTGACGGGCAGGAGGTGGATGACGTTCATTCCGTACTGCTGGCGGTACGCCTGTCCCTGCACGAGCAGCATCTTCTTGGCGAGGCCGTACGGCGCATTCGTCTCCTCCGGGTAGCCGTTCCAGACCTCCTCCTCGCGAAACGGGACCGGCGTGAACTTCGGATACGAGCAGATTGTCCCGACGGTGACCAGCTTCTCCACGCCGTGACGACGGCATTGCTCCATGAGCTGGACACCCATCATGAGGTTCTCGTAGAAGAAGCTGCCGGGATTGTCGCGGTTCGCGCCGATACCCCCGACTCGCGCGGCGAGGTGGATGACCGCGGCGGGACGGTGGTCGTCGAGGAGTCGCCCGGCCGCGGCGGCGTCGACGAGGTCGTAGTCCTTCTTGCGGGGCACGACGACGGTGGCTCCGCGCGCCCGCAGCAGCTCGACGACATGGCCGCCCAGGAAGCCGGCGCCGCCGGTCACGACGACCTTCGCCCCGGGGAGGAGCACCGTGCCGCGGAAGGTACCACGACGGGTGTTTGAACGTCCCGCGGCCGCGGTCCGACTAGATTCCCGAGCGGCTGGTCTGGAGCCGGGCGACCGCAAGCCCAAGCAACCCAATGACTCCCAAGCACGAGACGGCGATCCCCACGCGCAGCAGCCAGGGCTCGTAGGCGAACACGATCTCGTGGCGGCCTCCGGGAAGGGCCACGGCTCGGAACAGGACGTTCGCCCTCAAGACGGCGGCAGGGCGGCCGTCGATCGAAGCGCGCCACCCCTCGTCCCAGGCGTCGGCCAGGACCAGGTAGGCGGGCCGGTCGACCTGCGCGACGACATGGACCTGATCTGCACGAATCTGGGTCACGCTCGCGGACCCTACGAGTGCCGGTCCGGCGCCGGCGTCCGCGCCCTGGGCCAGGATCATCTCGCGGCCCGCGTCGAACGACGGATCCACCAGCAGCCGATACGCGTCCGGTTCCGAAGCCACCCGGACACCCGAGACGATGTGGGCCCGCGGCAGCGTCACGGGCGGGCGGTAGACACGGATCGGCTCGGAGAACAGTCCCCGGACGAGCGCGACACGTTCAAATGTCTCGAACCCTTCGTCATGAAGCGCGAGCACATGTTCGACGGAGCCCAGGGCCAGCAGCCGAGCGTACGCCGGCGCGCCCCAATAGAAGCGCGCCATCAGGTTCATGTCGTAGGCGCGACGTCCGCCCAGGTCGAGGAGGTCGGGGTCGAAGCTGCCGAACAGGCCGAAGCGAGCCGCAGCCGGCGGATACAGGTATTCCCTCATCGCAAGCGCGTTGCCCACCGCCGCCGGGTAGCCCGCGGGGTGCTCTTGAAGCACGCCGATACGGCGTGGCCAGGGCTTCACCATGCCCGGTACGGGCATCACGTAGTCCCACGCGTGGAGTCGGGAGCCCGCCGGAAGCTGGTTCAGGACAGCGGGCCGGGCCGCGAACAAACGGCGCTCCATGGTCGGGTTCGTGTCTCGGTGCGCGAAGGCCAGCTCGCCGACTGCCAGGATCGCCGCAAGCTCGATGCTCCGTCGCCAGCCTCCCAGCACGAGCGCACCGGCCGCCACGGCCACCGCGGCCGAGACGCGTCCCGCCTGGCCGGCCGCGAGAGCGAGCGTCGAGACCGCGAGCGCGCCGACGATCGTCCAACGTGGGCGATCGCGCCGAGCGGCGGCCACTCCCAGCCCGAAGCCGAGCGCCCATGCGAGCGCGAAGACGGGCATGGCCTTCGCGGGATAGCGCAGGATGCCCAGGAACGGCAGCAGCAGGGTCGCGAGCGCTTGAACCGGCGTGTGGCGGCCGAGCGCAAACAACAGCGCGAGCGAGCCGCTGCCGATGGCCCAGCTGCGCAACCGATGAGGGTGGGAGAAGCCGGCCGCTGCCAACGGCAGGGTCGCGAGCCCGAGATAGACGCTCTTGAGGAACGGGGAGGCCAGCTCGAAAGGAGGGCTCCCTCCCGGATCTGACGCGGCAAGATCCGCATTCGAGACGGGCACGAACAGCTGGACGAGCGCCATCGGGTCGACGGACCAGAACGTTCTCTTGGCCTCGGACAGCTCGAGACGGGCCGAGCCAAAAGCCGCCTCGAGGGTGGCGAGCCACTGTCCTGCGCCGAGCACCGCGGCGCCCGCGCCGAGCAGCGACAGCCGCCCCAGCCGAGCGAGCGGCTGCGGGCCGTAGAAAACGAGTGGCAGCGCCACGAGCCAGGACCAAAGGCAGAGGTCGGGCGAGCCGGCCACGATCTGAAGAGCCGGCAGCACGCTCCATGGGAGCACGCGCGCCGCAGACTCGACCTCCATCGCCTCGAGGGCCGCAACCAGCACCCAGGGCAGGAAGGCCGCGCCCGCCAGATGATGCCAGACGTTGACGAGCGAGAGCACCGGGCCGGAAGCCATGTAGATCGCGCCGGCTGCGAGCGCTGGGGTGTCCTGCATTCCGAGCCGACGCGCCAGGGCCCGCGCGCCAAGGCCGGCCAGGCTCAGGTGCGCGAAGACGTAGAGCGAGTAGTACGTCGCGGGCGACAGAAGCAGGTTCAACCAGGTCGGCGGATAGAGCGTCTGTACGCTGGGGTTGGCCAGCTGTGGTTGGCCGAAGCCGGTCCAGGGGTCCCAGGTCGGCCAGGCACCCCCCAGCCATGAGCGCTTCAACACCTCGACCTGGCTCAACCATACGAGGTTCACGTCGCGCTCGAAGTACGCGCCCCCCGACACCGCAGGCCAGCAGAGCAGGAGAGCCAGGGCCGGCAGGAGCCAAGCGCTACTCGGTCGTACCGCTCGCATGCGGGATGCTAACCGCTCCAGCCCCCGAAGCGCCGAAACCGCAAGGACCTAAAGGCTACAATCGCGCCTCGTTGAGCACCCCGAGCGGAGGAGTCCCGACGGACGTTGCCGCGGCACGACGCGGCGACCGCGTGGCGGTGGGAGCGCTCCTGGCCGTCGTGCTCTTCCTCTTCAGCGACGCTCTGCGCCCCGGCTGGACGTTCTGGTACCGCGACATCTACGGGTACTGGTCGGCGCAGGCGGGGAGCTTCGTCCGCGTCGTCGCCGAAGGAGCGCTGCCGCTCTGGAACCCCTACGTTTCGTTCGGGCTGCCGATGCTGGCGGACCCGAGCTATCAGGTCGCGTACCCGCCAACCTGGCTCAACCTCGTCCTCGGCCCGGTGACCTACTACAAGTGCTACGTCGTCGCGCACGCGCTCTGGGCGGGCGTTGGCCTGTACCTGCTCCTGAGACGGCTCGGACTCGGCTGGCCGGCCTCATTCAGCGGAGCGATGACCTGGATCGCATCCGGTCCGTTTCTCGTCGTCGTGAGTCACACACACCACTTCGCAGGTACGGCCTGGATCCCATGGGTGCTCGTCGCCTTGGACGCAGCCCTCGAGCATGCGTCGCTCAACAGGGCTTTCATGCTGGGCGTGGTCGCCGCGGCACAGGTGCTCGCCGGCTCCGGCGATCTCTGTCTCATGACGGCCTTCCTGGGCGCGGGTTGGATCGCGGCGCGGGCGATGAACCGGAGTGACGCGCCACGGCCCCGCTGGTCGAGCGCTGCGCGCAGCCTTGGAATCGCCGCTGCAGTCGCTGCGGGACTCTCGGCGATCCAGTGGCTTCCCACGCTTTCGATCCTGCGTTCGGGATTCCGTCTCGAGATGCAGGATCTCGGGCGGCTCTATTGGTCGCTGCACCCGGCCTCTCTCATCGACTTCCTCGTTCCACGCCTCGTGGCCGACCTTCCGGTCTCGGATGCCGCTCGCGCGGCGCTGTTCGAGTCGAGAGAGCCCCTGTTCGCCGACCACTACGTCGGCGCCGCCGCCCTCGCGCTTGTCGCCACCGGCTTGTTCACATGCCGCGGCCTGTTGCGGAACTACGCGGCGCTCGGCCTGGCAACCGCGCTCATCCTCTCACTCGGCGGGCACACGCCGGTCTATCCGGCGCTCATGCGAGTGACACCCCTCGGGATGCTCCGCTTCCCCTCGAAATACGTGATCGCCGTCGGCTTCCTCTGGGCCCTGCTCGTCGCCCTGGGGGCCGATGCCGCGCTGCGCGCCGTCACTTCGCGCCGTGCCTCGCGCGCCGCCGCCGCGGTGGCGTTGGCGCTGGCGCTGCTGGCCGGGGGCGCAGTGGCCTGGCTGATGGGACACCCCGACGGTTTGTCGAACCTCCTGGCGCCCGCTGCGAGCGGAACGACCGCTGTGAGTGAGGCCACGGCCAGGCTCGCAAAGACGTGCGGAGTCCTTGCGGTCGCCGGTTGGCTGGTCTGGCTGGCTCCCGGCGTCCGGCGTGGAGCGGCCGTCGCTCGGGGCGCGCTGGTGGTGCTGGCGCTGGGCGACGTCGCCCTTGCGGGCCGCCGCGTCAACACGGCGGCCCCCGCCGAGCTCCTCACATCGCGACCGCAAGTGGCCCAGCTGGTCCCGGAGGGCTCGCGGCTCTACGTTTCGCTGGCCCACAAGGACGAATGGCTGAAGCTCGACCGGAAGCCTCAGGGCTGGGACTCGAGCTGGGCCATGGCTCTGGGCTGGCTCCAGCTCGTGCTGCCTCCCACGGGCGCGCGCTTCGGCCTCAACGGCAGCTACGACGGCGATTTCACGGGACTCGCCCCTCCGCTGCTCTCGAACCTCACGCTGATCCTGTCCCAAGCCGGGGGCTCTCCGCTGGGCCTGCGGCTGCTCCGGATGGCAGGCGTGGACTACGTTGTGGCTCCGGGCTCAACGCCATGGCCGGTCCTCCAGCCCGTCACGGAGGTTCCTTCGGTCTTGAGCGGCCCCGTACGCCTCTTTCGCGTGCCGGGTTCCTTTCCAGAGGCTGTCGTGCGGGGCCAGGCGCGGTGGGCCGGCGAGCCGGCCTCTGTGAACCTCCTTGCCGACGCTGCCTTCGACCCCGACCGCGAAGTGATCCTGGCCGGAAGCGGCGTGGAGGGTGGCGTCGCGGACTTCGTCGGCCAGGTGCGTGAGCTGAGCCGCCGCGCGGACCGCCTCGAGCTCGAAGTGGAGACCTCCCACAGGGGGTATCTCGTCGTGCTTCGAACCCACGACGCCGGGTGGCGCGCGTTCGTGGACGGCGCCCCTGCTCCCCTGCTCCGAGCCAACGTGCTGTTCCAGGGAGTCGTCGTGCCCGCCGGCCGCCACGTCGTGCACCTGACGTACCGGCCTCAGGCCGTCCTCTGGGGGGCGGGCCTCTCGGCGCTATGCGCCAGCGTGTTGATCGGGCTTCGCCCGGGCCGGGTGCAACATGCCGGTTGATGCCCGTG
>DATFEN010000193.1:0-5315 GCA_035251085.1 Vicinamibacteria bacterium
GAACACGCGGTGCCGTTCCGCCGCGCCGCCGGCCGCGGCGAGCGCGCAGGCCGCGGCGTCGAGCACGGAGACCGGCTGGGTGCGGTAGCTGCCGTCGCCCACCAGCTCGACCTCGCCCCGCGCCATGTCGCGGAGGGCGCCCGGAACGAAGCCGTCGCCGGGGCCGACGATGTACGACGGCCGGAAGACCGCAACCTGGAGGTTCGATTCGAAGAGCACCGCCTCGGCGAGGACCTTGGACAGGAAATATGGGTTGGTGCAGCGCGGCGTCTGGCCGTAGTGCGCTACACCCAGGCCGCTGAAGTGCACGATTCGAGCCACTCGCCCGCGATCGGCGGCGGCGACCACGCGGCGCGTGCCGACGACGTTGACCTCGTTCAGCGGGGCCCCGGGCCGGTCGGCGCCGGCCTGGGCGAGGTGGATCACGGCGTGCGCACCCGTGAACGCCGCGGCCAAGGCAGGGTCGTCGAAGCCCGCGATGCGCGACGGCCGTCCGCCCGCCTGCGCCAAGCGCTCGGCCGCAGCGTCGGAGCGGACCAGGCCCAGGACCTCGATGCCCTCGCTCGCCGCCAGCGCGACGACCTGGCGCCCGACGAAGCCGTTGGCTCCGGTGACGACCAGCCGCACTACCGCTTCGCCCCCGGTCCCTTGAGGGCGCGCCCCGGCAGCGCCCCGGTGTGCTCGCCGTCGCGGAGCACGGCGATGCCGTTGACGAAGACGTGGCGCATGCCGGTCGCGTACTGGTGCGGGGTCTCGAAGGTCGCATGGTCGGCGATCGCCTTCGGATCGAAGACGACCACGTCGGCGAAGGCGCCGGCCCGCAGCACGCCGCGGCCCTCGAGGCCCAGGTTCGTGGCGGGCAGGTTCGAGAGCTTGCGCACGGCCTCCTGCAGGCTCAGCAGCTTCTCTTCGCGCGTGTACTTGCCGAGGAGGCGCGCGAAGTTCCCGTAGGCCCGCGGATGCGTGGAGGACTTCAGGAACACGCCCTCGGGCGCGAGCGCGCCCGCGTCGGAGCCGAAGGACACCCAGGGGAGCTGCAGCTGCTTGCGCACGTTCTCCTCGGACATCTGGAAGAACACGACGCCGATCCGCGTGCGGTCCTCGTACATCAGCTCGAGGATCGTCTGCTCGGGATCCTTGCCACGCTGTGTCGCGACCTCGGCCAGCGTCTTGCCCGTGAGCGGCTTCAAGGCCTCGGTCTTGAACTCGACGAGCAGGATACGGTCGGGGGAGCCGGCGTTGAGGCAGAGGTTCTCCCAGCGCGTGTCCGGCGTGCGCATTCCGTCCAGGATCCGGCCCCGCGTCTCCGGCTCCTCGAGGCGCTTCCAGAGGGCGTCCCAGCCGCCGTCGAGCGCCCAGCGCGGCAGGCAGGCGTCGAAGCCCGTGGAACCGGCCGTGTAGGTGTACATGTCGGCCGTGACCTTCAGGCCGGCACGGCGCGCCTTCTCCACTCGATCGACGACCTCCGGGAGCTTCGACCAGTTGCCCTTTCCCGCGAGCTTCAAGTGGTAGATCTCCGCGGGTACGCGGGCCTCGCGGCTGATGCGGATCAGCTCATCCAGCGCCTCCAGCACGCCGTCGGCCTCGTTGCGCAGGTGGGAGATGTACTTGCCCTGGTACGGCGCGGCGGCCTTGCACAGCTCGATCAGCTCCTCGGTCGATGCGTAGATCCCCGGCGCGTAGATGAGCGAGGAGCCGATGCCGACCGCGCCGGCCTCCATCTCCTGGCGCACGAGCTGCCTCATCGCGTCGAGCTGCTCCGGCGTGGCCTTCACGTCCTTCTCGCCGAGCACGTACTGGCGCACCGTCGCGGCGCCGATGTAGGAGACCACGTTCGGTGAAACGCCCTTCTTCTCGAGGAACTCGAGGTACTCGCGCAGCGTCGTCCACGTGATGTCGTACTGGATGTCGCCCTGGCTCTCCCGGGAGAGCCGCTTCATCTCGTCGTTCCAGGGCCCCATCGACCAGCCTTCTCCGAAGACCTCGGTCGTCACGCCCTGCTTCACGTCGCTCATTCCGCGCCCGTCTGCGATCAGCGAGTCGGTGGCCCACGACAGCATGTTGATGAAGCCGGGGGCCACGGCGAGGCCGCTCGCATCGACGAGGGACTTCGCCTTGGCCTTGCCCAGCGGCCCGATCGCCGCGATGCGATCGCCCCGAATCGCCACGTCGGCCTTCCGCGGCGGGCCGCCCGTGCCGTCATAGACTTCCCCGCCCCGTATCAGCACATCGTAGGCGGCGGCCGTCGTCGGCAGGCTCGCGACGAGCAGCGCCACGCCGACCCGAAGCCAGGCTCCCTTCATCGCGCCTCCAGAGAAGGCGCGATGCTAGCAGGTTCCGGCGGACAGGAGGGCGGTGCGCGTGGTCGAGCGGGCCACGCTCACTCGCCGAAGCGCAAGGAGCTGAAGATCCGCTCGTAGTCCTTCGCGTTCTCCGTCAGCTCGTCTTCGTCCATGTAGAGCGTGAGGCTGACGTAGCGTTCCGCATGAGCCGCGCAGAGCATCAGGCGCCGCGCGTGCTTTCCGCCCTGGATCTCCAGCGTCTCGGCTTCCTGGACGAGTCCGCTCCAGCCGGGCCCCTCCATCTTTCGATTGGATCCCCGGGCCCGGAACATCTCGGACTGCACGGCGAACTTCAACTCGGCGAACTTCTCGAGAGAGCCCTCCGCCATGTCGAAGGCGGACGCGAACAGATGCACGGCCCTGCTCGGATGCGCGAAGTGGACGGAGCCGCTTGCCTTCGAGCGGTCTTCCTTCCAATCGGCCGGATGCTCGACGCTGAAGCCGGCCGTGTCGTGGCGGAACCGAACCCAGCCGCCGGCCTCTGCAGGCGGCTGCTTGTGGTGCGCATGCGGATCCTGGCCCTGCGCGAGCGCGGCCAGGAGCGGCACGACCAGGCCGAGTTGTACCGATGTCATCTTTGCGCTCTCCCTTCCCGCGCTGAAACGATCATACGAGCGGCCCGACCATAAGCCAATGGCCGCTGACTGCTCCGGAGACGCGTCACCTCTTCGCGACGGCGCCGCGCAGCGGCTCGAGATCCGCGTCGGCCTCGGCCTGCGCCTGGAGCCGAGGATTGAGGGACAGGGCACGGTCGAGGGCCGCTCGGGCCGCCGTCATCTCTCCGTTCGCGGCGAGGATCACTGCGAAGTCGTAGAGGACCTCGGGCAGCATGTCCGGCAGCTCCTCGGCCAGGCGCGCCGTCTCTCGCTGGAAGCGCAGCGCGTCGGCATTCCGCTTCTGGCGATAGGCCGTCCAGCCCTGGTTCCAGCGGTCGTTGACGAGGCCCATCCGCGCCAGGCGGCCCAGCTCGCGGATCGGGTCGGGATGGTCGTCGACGCGGACGTCGATCGCGCGGTCGCCGAAACCGTTGAAGCCTCCCCCGGTCCGGACGACGAGCAGCGCGGCGAAGAGGCGCGGCGCGAGCGGCTGCCCTCGCGTCTCGAGAAAGCGCTTCTCCATCGCTGCGACCACGGCCTCGCCCGCGAGGATGTTGCCCTGGACGGCGTAGCCAGGGCCGCTGCGGCCGCCGGCCCACGCCGTGCAGCCGGAGCCCGTGTAGGTGGCCGAGCCGCCGTCCGGCCGCACGATTCCGAATTGCCGGCGGTCGCGGCCCTCGTCGCCTCGCGACAGGATCGCGATCGCCTCGGCGGGGCTGACGCCACGTTCCAGCAGCTCGAACCCCTGCGTCCCCCAGCTGGTGTTGGCCGAGGCCTGCGTCGCCGCAGCGCCGACGCCCGCCCGCGCCCATGGCACGACGCTGCCCACGGAGAAGAAACGGCTCGCCACGGCGACGCCCAGCTCTCCCGCCTGGGGATCCGCGGCGACGATCGAGAGGGTGGCGGGCCCTGGGGCTTCCGCCGACACGTGCGGCGTCAGCAGCGCGACGGCGACAATGAACATCCTCGACTTCAACTCGCCGCTTCTTCTCATGCTGCGATCCTCCGTTGCTGACAGCTGAAGCTGACAGCTACGAACCCGCCATGCTAATGCGTCAGCTTCCTGTACTTGATCCTGTGGGGCTGGTCCGCGTCCGCCCCGAGTCGGCGCTTCCGGTCGGCCTCGTAGTCCTGGTAGTTGCCCTCGAACCAGACCACGCGGCTGTCACCCTCGAATGCCAGCATGTGGGTGGCGATGCGATCGAGGAACCAGCGGTCGTGGCTGATCACGACAGCGCAGCCGGCGAAGCTCAGCAGCGCCTCCTCGAGGGCGCGCAGCGTATCCACGTCGAGATCGTTCGTGGGCTCGTCGAGCAGCAGCAGGTTGCCGCCGCTCTTGAGCAGGGTCGCCAGATGCAGTCGGTTGCGCTCGCCGCCCGAGAGGTCCTTCACCTTCTTCTGCTGGTCGGGCCCGCGGAAGCCGAAGCCAGCGGCGTAGGCGCGCGAGTTCGTCTCACGCTTGCCCACCAGGATCAGGTCCTTGCCGCCGTCGGAGATCTCCTCCCACACCGAGCGCTCGCCGATCAGCCCGTCGCGGCTCTGATCGACGTAGGACATCACCACCGTGTCCCCGGCCTTCAGCTCTCCGGCGTCGGGCTTGTCCTGACCCAGGATCATCCGGAACAGGGTGGTCTTCCCCGCGCCGTTCGGGCCGATCACACCGACGATGCCGCCCCGCGGGAGCATGAAGTTCACGTCCTCCATGAGCAGGTTGTCACCGAAGCCCTTGCTCAGTTTCCTGGCCTCGATCACCACGTCACCGAGACGGGGGCCGGGCGGGATGAAGATCTCGCGCTTGTCGTCGCGCTTCTCGGCGGCCTGTTCCTGCGCCAGAAGTTCCTCGTAGTGGTTGAGGCGCGCCTTGCCCTTGGCCTGGCGAGCCCGCGGCGCCATGCGGACCCATTCCAGCTCGCGCTCGAGCGTGCGCTGGCGGGCGCTCTCCTCCTTCTCCTCCTGGGCGAGGCGCGTTCTCTTCTGGTCGAGCCAGGAGGAGTAGTTCCCCTGCCAGGGCACACCCGCGCCCCGGTCCAGCTCCAGGATCCATCCCGCCGCGTTGTCGAGGAAGTAGCGGTCGTGGGTCACGGCCACGACGCAGCCCTTGTACTCCTGGAGGAACCGCTCGAGCCAGGCCACGGACTCGGCGTCGAGATGGTTCGTCGGCTCGTCGAGCAGCAGCATGTCGGACGGCTGCAGGAGCAGGCGGCACAGCGCGACGCGGCGGCGCTCGCCCCCGGAGAGCTTCGTCACGTCGGCGTCAGCCGGAGGGAGGCGCAGCGCGTCCATGGCGATCTCGACGTGCCGGTCCAGCTCCCACAGGTTCTGCGAGTCGATCTGGTCCTGCAGGCGGCCCAGCTCGTCCGCGTTCTCCTCGGACCAG
>DATFEN010000208.1:0-2125 GCA_035251085.1 Vicinamibacteria bacterium
TACGCGGAGCCCTGCGGGCCCGAGGAGATCGCGCCGACGCTGAGCGCCCTTCTCGGCCTCGAATACCCGCTCGAGACAGGCCAGCGGGTGCTGAGGGAGATGCTGGCGACGACGTCGCCCTGAGGCGGGCTAATATCGCGATGTGATCTACCTCGATCACCACGCGACGACGCCCGTGGCCCCCGAAGTCGTTGAAGCCATGCTGCCTTTCTTCGGGGAGCGCTTCGGCAACCCCTCGAGCCGACACCACGCGTTCGGCCAGGAGGCCCACGCAGCCGTCGAGCGGGCGCGCGCCCAGGTCGCGGACCTCGTCGGAGCGGCGCCCGAGGAGATCGTCTTCACGTCAGGCGCGACGGAGTCCGACAACCTGGCCGTCCGCGGCGCCGCCCGGGCCAACGTCGAGCGTGGTCGACACCTCGTGACGACCGCCCTGGAGCACCCCGCGGTCCTCGAGCCTTGTCGAACGCTGGAGCGTGAGGGCTTCGAGATCACGCGGGTCGCCGCGGAGGCCGACGGTGTCGTGTCGCCGCGGGACGTGTTGGCCGCGGTGCGGGAAGACACCAGTTTCGTCTCCCTGATGGCCGCAAACAACGAAGTCGGCACGCTGCAGCCCGTCGCCGAGGTCGGCGCGCTCTGCCGCGAACGCGGTGTGCTGTTTCATAGCGACGCGGTGCAGGCCGTCGGCCGCATGCCGGTCGACGTCTCGCGCTGGAGCGTCGACTTGATGAGCTTGTCGGCCCACAAGATGTACGGACCGAAAGGCGTTGGAGCCCTCTACGTGAGGCGTGGCCGCAAGCCTCGCGTGCGCTTGCAGCCGCAGGCCGAGGGCGGCGGCCAGGAGAAGGGCGTACGCTCCGGCACGCTGAATGTCCCGGCGATCGTCGGCTTCGGCGAAGCGGCGCGCCTCGCGGCCGTCGCGCTTCGCGAGGGCGAGCCCGAGCGCATTCGGTCGCTGCGCGACCGGCTGCTGGGAGGCCTGCGCGAGCGCGTCGGCGGCATCGAGGTGAACGGCAGCCTGGACGCGCGCCTGCCCGGCAACCTGCACTTGTCCATCGACGGTGCCGAGGCCGAGACTCTGCTCGTCTCGCTCGGCGGCCGCATCGCCATCTCGACGGGTGCGGCCTGCGCCGAGGCCGGAGGCAAGGGCTCGCACGTCCTGCGAGCCCTGGGCCTGAAGGACGCGCGCGTGTACACGTCGCTGCGTTTCGGGATCGGCCGCTATAATACGCCGGCCGAGGTCGACTCCGTGGTGGACGCCCTCGCGGAGGCGGTGAAGGTGGCCCGCTCGCGGTCGTCCGCGGTGCGCGAGTGAGCGAGAAAACCCATCACGCAAATCGCATGCCTCGGTCGCGCTGCTGTCACAGAGTGCAAACCGCTGGAAGCGATTCTGTCCTCTTAGGTTAGTGGTCGCTTCCGCAGAAGTTTCCACAAGCTTTTCCACAGTTTGTGTGGATGCCGGAAAGGAGTGCATGGTCCGCAAGCCGAGGCTTTTCACGCCGGGCCCCACGCCGCTCAATCCCGCCGTGCAGGAAGCGATGGCGCGCGCGATCGTCCACCATCGCACCGACGAGTTCCGTGGGACGTTCCGCGAGTGCACCGCCGGGCTCAAGGCGTTCCTCAAGACGAGCCACGACGTGATCCTGTTCTCCGCCTCGGGCACTGGCGGGATGGAGGCGGCGCTCGTCAACACGCTGTCGCCGGGCGACGCGATGCTCGCTCTCGTGGCTGGGAGCTTCGGGCAGCGCTGGGTCGACCTCGGCAAGGCCCACGGCATGGACGTGACGGCGCTCGAGGCGAAGTGGGGCGAGGCGGTCGAGCCGAGCGCGGTCGCTGACGCCCTGGCACGCCATCCGAAGGTCCGGGCCGTCTTCGTCCAGCTCAGCGAATCCTCCACGGGCGCGGCGCACGACGTGAGGGAGCTGGCCCGGATCTGCCGCGAGCGGGACGACGTGCTGCTCGTGGTCGATGCGATCTCGGGAGCGGGGGCCATCGCCCTCGAGACCGAGGCCTGGGGCGTGGACGTGGTGGTGGTGGGCAGCCAGAAGGCCCTGGCCCTGCCGCCGGGCCTGGCTTTCCTTTCGATATCGCCACGCGCCGGGGCGCGGATGGAGTCGACGCGGACCCC
>DATFEN010000240.1:0-10979 GCA_035251085.1 Vicinamibacteria bacterium
AGAGGGCTCGGCGCCACGGGCGCGACGGTCGCCAGGACGGTCTCGCCCTTGCGCACGAAGTCGCCGGGCTCGAGCTCGATCCGGAGCACCTGCCCGGCGACCGGCGTCGAGACGACGAAGCGGTCGCGCACGCGCGTCTCACCCTCCTCATCGACGGTGACCCGCAGCGCGCCGCGCTCGGCCCGGGCCAGGTCGACCGGCACGGCCGAGGGCCAGAAGCCGACGGCCAGCAGGGCAGCGAGCAGTGCGAGCCCCGCCAGCAGCTTCCTGTTCGCGAAGCGACGCAGCGGAGGCATGGCGCTACTCCCGGGTCTTGAGGACGGCGACGAGGTCGAGCCCGTCCAGCTTGCGGCGCACCGCGAGACCCGAGAGCACGGCGGCCAGGATCACGGTCAGCGCGGACCAGGCGGCGTTCTGCGGCGTGACCACGAGCGGCAGGCGGTAGAACTCGTTCTGGAAGCTCAGGAGCAGGAACTCGGCCAGCGCCCAACCGATGCCGAGCCCGGGCAGGATCGCGAGGAGCGTGAGGACAGCCAGCTCGCCCAGCAGGATCAGAGAGATCTCGCCGATGGTGAAGCCCAGCACGCGCAGGCTGGCGAGCTCCCGGCTCCTCTCGGAGAGCGAGATGCGCGCCGCGTTGTACACGACCCCGAAGGCGATGATCACGGCGAAGGCCACGTTGAAGGTCGTCATGATCGCGAAGTTCTGGGCCACGATCTCCCGAAAGCTCCGGAGCGCCGCCGAGGTGAGGCCGATGCCGGCCACGGCCGGCGTGGCCTTGAGCCGCCGATACAGCGCCTCCATGCGCGCGCCGTCCACCAAGAGGTGGGCACCGGAGAGCGAGCCACCCTCCCGCATCAGGCGGTGAAGCGCGCCGATCTCCATGAAGGCGGCGAGGCCCATGTAGTCGTCCACCAGGCCGGCCACCAGCACGCGGCGCAACGGGCGTGCGCCTTCCAGGACCTCGACCTCGACGTGGTCGCCCGGCCTCACGCCCAGGATCTCGCCCAGGATCTTCGAGACGACGAGGCCCTCGGGCGGCAACGTGATCACCGCTCCCGAGATGTCCACGACGCGGGACAGGTCCGGTTTCGCGAGCTGGCCCGTGACGGCGAGCTGGCGCGAGCGGTGACCGTGGCGCAGTCGCGCGGGCACGGTTCGGACGGGCTCCACTGCCATCACACCCGGCAGGGATGCGACCTCGTATCGCGCGCGGGCGGAGCGCGGCTCGGTGAAGCTCACGGTCACGTCCTGGCGCTGGACTTGCGAGAACTGCACCTCGGCCAGGCGGTCCATGACGTCGATGAAGATGAAGCCGAAAAAGAGGATGCCCACGGCGAAGGCGATCCCGGTCACGGAAGCGACGGCGCGCCAGGGCTGGCGCTCCAGGTTGCGCAGCACCATGCGGGCGCCGTGGCCCAGGCGTCCGGCGACCACGGCACGCTCGGCGAGGCTCGTATGGTAGCGGGCCGGCTGCTCGGGCCGCATCGCCTCGGCCGGGGGGATCGCGACGGCGCGGCGCACGGCGAAGACGGCGCCCAGGGCGGCGGCGGCGAGGCCGATCCCAACCGCGGTCAGCGAGACGCCGCCGGAAAGGCGGTAGAGCAGGATCGGGAAGCGGAAGTACTGGTTGTAGAGGCCGATCATGGCCGAGCCCAGCCAGGCCCCGGCACCGATGCCGAAGGCCGATCCCAGGGCCGAGATCACCAGCGCCCACTTGACGTAGTGCCAGCCGATCGCCGCGTTGGAATAACCGAGGGCCTTGAGCGTCGCGATCTGGGGCCGCTGCACGGCCAGGGTGCGCGCCATGGCGACGTTCAGCAGGAACGCGGCCACGCCCAGGAATATCGCGGGCACCAGGAACCCGAAGGTCTGGAGCTGCAGCAGCTCGTTGTCGAGGACCCAGTGCGAGGTCTGGAGCTTGCGGGGCAGCGCGCCGAGGCCGCCCCAGGGCCGCAGTAGAGTGTCGACGTGCGCGATCACCTCCTGCGTCGACGCGCCCGGCATGATCCTGAGCGCCACGTCGTTGAAGCCGCCCTCCATGTCGAAGGCGGACGCCAGGGTGCGCCTCTCCATCCACACCACTCCGAAGCGGCCGTCGTCCGGGATCACCTCGCCGGGGGGAAGCACGTAGACGTATTCCGGCGACAGCGCGTGGCCGGCGACGCGTAGCACCTGGCGCCGGCCGTTGATGAGGGCGGCAAACGTGTCGCCGGGCTGAAGGTGGCGGGCCAGGGCGAAGGCCTCGTTGACGAGCACCTCCTCGCTGCGTCCCGGCTCGATCCAGCGACCGCGCCGCACGAACAGGTCGTTGAGGGCGGGCCGCCTGTCCGCGGGGATCGAGACGAGCCGGCCCTTGATCGGCTCGGAGACGCCGGACAGCTCCAGGGTGACGTCGACCACCACGCGCGTCTCCACCGCCGCGACGCCTGGGATCTGGCCCAGTCGCTCGTGCAGGCGCAGCGGCGCCCGCTTGCAGGACGCGAACACCTCCGCGAAGCGGAAGCGGTCGTAGTAGGCGGCCTGTGTCCGCCGCAGCGAGTCGAAGTTGGACAGATACGTCACGTACATGGCGATGCCCGCGGCGAGGACCATGCCGATCGCAACGGCCTGGCCTTTCATCCCCCAAAGGTCCCGCAGCAGCTTGCGGTCGAGCGCGGACAGGGTCATGACCGCCTCACCAGACGAGCTCCTGCGGGGAACATTTCGCGGCGTTTTCCCCGATGCCGGAGATGCGCCCGTCGAACAGCCTGACGACGCGGTCCGCCATTCCGGCGATCGCGGCGTTGTGGGTGATCAGCACGGTGCAAGTGCCCAGCTCGCGGTTCACGCGCGCGAGCGCCTCGAGCACGACCACGCCGGTCGAGATGTCCAGGGCCCCCGTGGGCTCGTCGCACAAGAGCACTGCGGGCCGCTTCGCGATCGCACGGGCGATCGCCACGCGCTGCTGCTCCCCACCCGAGAGCTGTGCCGGGAAGTGGTCGAGGCGCTCGCCCAGACCGACCAGCCGAAGTGCCTCTGCGGGATCCATCGGCGCCGCGACGATCTCCGTCACGAGCGCGACGTTCTCGCGGGCGGTGAGGCTGGGGATCAGGTTGTAGAACTGGAACACGAAGCCCACGTGGCTGCGGCGGAAGGCCGTCAACTCGTCCTCCCCGGCCTCGGTGAGGTCATGGCCTTGGTAGAGCACCTGCCCGCTCGTCGGCACGTCGAGCCCGCCGAGGATGTTGAGGAGCGTCGACTTCCCGCTTCCCGACGGGCCCAGGAGCACGACCAGTTCGCCCTCGCGCAGATCCAAGTCGATCCCGCGCAACGCGTGCACGTCGACCTCCCCCATGTGGTAGGTCTTCGTGAGCCCACGGGCCTCGAATACGAGGCCGGTGGGGGTGGGCGCAGGCCGGCTCGCCATCGTCATGCCCCCCGCTCGGATGCCTGCGGTGATACGAGCGTGCGCATCGCGTCGAACACGCACCGCGACAGCCGCGCGATCTCCTCCGGGCCGATGGCCTCCCAGTGGTCCACGAGCCAGTGGTCCGCGGCGTTGTCCACGCCGGTGAGCAGCGCGATCAGCAGTTCCTCGGGCAGGTCGGTGCGGACGACGCCCATCTCCTGCCCCCGGCGAAGGAAGGCCTTCAGGAACGCCCGTGCGGTCGCGAACACCTCGGTCACGGCCCCCGAAGCAGCGGGCTCGCGCGGCGGGTGATACGCGAGCTTCCAGGCCGCCAGCAGCCAAGGCTCCCGCAGGCTGCCTTCGTAGCTCGCGAGATGAAACGCAGCAAGGGCCGGCCAGAAATCGTCTCGGCTCAGGCTCTCCGGCTCAAGGCGTCGCTGCGGGGACAACCGCTCCCACGCCGCGCGCACGACGGTCGCGTAGAGATCGGCCTTGTCCTCGAAGTAGTAGTAGAGGCCGGGTTTGCTGAAGCCCGCCTGCTCCGCGATGCGTCCCAGCGAGGCGGGCTCGAACCCCACCAGGGAGAACTCCCTGGCCGCCGCGACGAGGAGTCTTTCCCTTCGATCCGGCTCGAGCCTTTCGAAGCGCGCATGCGGCATGGCGCCCGCTTCCCTTCTGACTCCTCATTTAGAATTGACGTTCAGCATCGCTGTTTCGTTCCCTTTTCCGGTATCGCCAGGTGCACTGTGGCCGATTAACTCACTGAGAAAGGACAGGTCAGGGTGATCGCGCTCGCGAGCGACGTGTCGCCGCTGTCGACCCCGTCACTGCAGGCTTCGCGGTATCTCCTCCGCCCACTGCTTCTCCCGCACCAGCCGCTCGTTCTCCAGGATCCGACGGGTGAAGACCACGTAGAACGTCGTGGCGTCCGATCGCACCTCGAGGGTCGTGCGGAGCTCCAAGCGCCTCGCCGGCAGCTCGATCGTGTGGGTCTCGTCACCTCGGAACGTTGCGCGCGCCGGGTCGTTCTCATTGACCGCGTATAGGTTGCGCTCGGTGGAGCGGAAGCGCCGCGCCGGAGTCTCGCCCTCGGCGTCGAGCTCCCAGGCGCACGAGGTCCGCCATTCGTAGCGGACCTCGCCGCGCAGCTGGTCGCGCGTCCATTCCTGGGTGCCGTTCGGCCAGCTGTCGCACTCTCCGTAACGTGCGTCGGGGCGCTGCAGCCGCGGCTCCGGCGGCGTCCAGGCCGGCGTCTCGCGCGCCTCCGTCGGCACGACCGGCAGCGACACTGCCGTGCCCTCGCCGAGCATCAAAGTCATCGTCATTCGGTGCGGCGTCGGCCAGATCATCGGAAACTGCGCGTTGCTCACGGCGAGTCGCACGCGGTGGCCGGGGCGGAAGGTCCAGGTGGTGAAGTGCAGCTCGAAGGCGAGATCCGTGGGCCGACCGGGCAGGAGGGGCTTCGGGCGCAGCGGGTCACCGCGCTGGGCTCCGTTCAGGAGCGCGGCGGCCACGAGCGAGACGCGGCCGTCGGGATGGACGTCCTCGAGGCGCGCGATGAAGTGCGCCAGCGGCGCGTCGACCAGCGCCCTCAGGCGCACGCGCGGCAGGCCGACGATCTCGAACGGTTCGGTCAAGCGCGGGCTGTCGTACACCAGGCTGCCCGCGTCGTCGGGCCGCATGTCCCCGGTCGGTTCTCCCCACCACAGCCCGGCTGCGATGCCGAACCCCGGCGCGTAGCGAAGCTGATCCTCGGCAGAGGTCGGAGCCGATGCCGACAGGGCCGCGTTCGGCGCAGCGTGCAGCGTTCGCCACGTCGTGCGGCGGATCGGCCACTCCTCGTACCTCCAGTGGCCCGGTGTGTTCTCGAGGCGCGCGTCCGGCTCGTGTGCGTCCCGCACGAACACCGCGAGGCGCTTCTCGGGCGACCCCGTCGCGGGCTTGGCGCCGCTTCCCAGCCATCGGTTCCAGAACGCGAGCGCGGTTCGGCCCCACTCATGGTTCGGGCCCGGCGTGCCGTCGTTCGGCCACGAGTGGTTCCACGGACCGATCTCGGCCTGGACCGGCGCCGACGCACCCTCGAGCATGCGCGGGATGGCATCGCGATAGCCGTCCAGCAGGCCGCCGATGAGATAGGCGGGCACCTTCAACCTCGACGGGTCGAACTGCAGCGCGCTCTTGCGCCAGAACGGGCCGTCCTGCTGGTGGCGCACGTAAGTGAAGAGCCAGGGCTTCCGGTCGAAGCGGTCGCGGACGTAAGCGTCGTCGAGCGGGTACTCGGGCGAGCGTGGAAGCGCGGCTTCGTGATGCACCTGCAGGTGGTACGAGTCCACGTGGAAGGCGCCGTCCAGGTAGTCGACGCTGTCGCGAAAGACGTTGTCGGCCGCGTCGGCCGCGAGGATGGCCTTGAGCGCAGGCGGCTGGCGCATGGCCACCTGGATCGCGTTGAAGCCACCCCACGAGATGCCCCACATGCCGACATTCCCGTTCGACCACGGCATGCGCGCGAGCTGGGCGATGACCTCGATCGCGTCGTCCAGCTCCTGGTCCGAGTACTCTCGCTCGGGCGCCAAACCCTCCGACGATCCGGTGCCGCGCAAGTCGACCTTGGCGCTCGCGAAGCCGTCGCGCGCCCAGTAGCTGTGGAGGGGGTAGTCGCGCAAGTAGAAGGAGTCGTCCTTCCGATAGGGCAAGAACTCGAGCAGGACCGGGAAGCGCTCGCCGGCCTTCTTCGGCCTGGGCAAGAAGTACGTGACGGAGAGGCGCACGCCGTCCTTCAGGGCGAGCGTATCGCGGCGGATCTCGAACTCGCGGACGGCGGGCGCAGCGGTAGCCGCCGCCACGAGCAGGGCGGCGAGCACCCTCAGCCCAGCTTCTTCAGGATCGCGGCCTCCAGGGCGTCCTCGATCTCGAGGAGCGTGGCCTGCTCCTTGGCCGCCGGCGAGTCCGCGGCCCGGGCGTCGGCGCGCTTGGCCCGTGCAGTCTTCTGGTCGAGCTCGAGGTAGGTCGCGACGAGGTTCCCGAGGTCGGTGCCGACCTTCTCCATCACGCGCTCGAAGAACGTGATGCCCGCATTGTTGATGAGGTAGTTGACCGCCACGGTCGCGACGATCTCGCGCTTCAGCGCGTGCCCCTCGAAGTGCTCGGTATAGCTCGCTCGCAGCCGCTTGGGGAAATAGGCGTCGAGGAGCGGACGGCCCGCCTTGCTATCGGGGAACTCCGTCTCCATCAGCATCTGGAAGGCCCAGTTCTTGGTGTGGCCCAGCAGCACGGCCAGCAGCGGGCGCGGCAGGCCGCGCTTCCGCTCCGGGCTGGCGAGCAGCTCGTCGCGGGTCGGGATCGCGTCGTCGGCCCGGTTGAGGACGCCGGCGCCCAGCAGGTCCTCGACGAACTGGACGAACTCCTCGTAGCGGCTGGCGCTGCGGATCCCGTCGAGGCTGAGGCACAGCGCCTGGCCCGCGTTGTCGGCCAGCACCAGCTCGGCGACCTCGTCGGTCATCTCGGCGAGGATGCGGTTGCGCTCGTCGCGTCCCTTGACGACGCCCTTCTTCACGAGGACGTCCATCAGGATCTTGATGTTGACCTCGTGGTCCGAGGTGTCCACGCCTCCCGAGTTGTCCACGGCGTCGGTGTTGATCAGCCCGCCCGTCGTCGTCCAGTACTCGAGGCGGCCGCGCTGCGTGAAGCCGAGGTTGCCGCCCTCCCCCACGACGCGCGCGCGAAGCTCCGAGCCATTGATGCGGACGCGGTCGTTGGCGCGGTCCCCCACGTCGGCGTCGTCCTCGTTCCGTGCCTTGACGTACGTGCCGATGCCGCCGTTGTAGAAGAGGTCCACCTTCGACTGCAGGATGCGGCGGATGACCTCCTCGCCCGACGCCGATTCGCCCTGGATCTCGAGCAGCGCCTTCATCTCGGCCGAGAGCGGGATCGCCTTGGCCGAGCGGTCGAAGACGCCGCCGCCCTTGCTGATCAGCGAGGCATCGTAGTCGCGCCAGCCCGAGCGCGGCAGGGCGAACAGCCGCTGCCGCTCCTTGAAGCTCCTCTCGATCTCGGGGCTCGGGTCGATGAAGACGTGGACGTGATTGAAAGCGGCGACCAGCTTCATGACCGGCGAGAGCAGCACCCCGTTGCCGAACACGTCACCCGACATGTCGCCGATGCCGATGGCCGTGAAGGGCTCTTTCTGGATGTCCATGCCCAGGTTCCTGAAGCTGTGCTTCACGCACTCCCAGGCGCCCCGGGCGGTGATGCCCATCTTCTTGTGGTCGTAGCCGGCGCTGCCGCCCGACGCGAACGCGTCGCCGAGCCAGAAGCCGTACTGGTTCGAGACGCTGTTGGCGGTGTCCGACAGGTGCGCCGTGCCCTTGTCGGCGGCGACGACGAGATAGGGGTCGTCGCCGTCATGGCGCACCACCTCGGGCGGATGCAGCACCTTGCCCTCGACGATGTTGTCGGTGACGTCGAGCAGCCCGGAGACGAACTCGCGGTAGCGGTCGATCAGGTACTGGTCCAGGGCCGGGCGCGCCGGAACGTTGCCCTTGAGCACGAAGCCGCCCTTGGAGCCCACTGGCACGATCACGGAGTTCTTGACCATCTGGGTCTTCATCAAGCCCAGGATCTCGGTGCGGAAGTCGTCGTGGCGGTCGCTCCAGCGGATTCCGCCGCGCGCGACCTTGCCCCCGCGCAGGTGGATGCCCTCGAGCAGACGCGCGTGGACGTAGATCTCGAATAGCGGCCGCGGCGAGGGCATGCCCTCGACCTTGCGGCTGTCCACCTTGATGGAGAAGACCGGCCGTTCGGGGCGCTGGTAGACGTTCGTCCGGAGCGCAGCGCGGACCAGGTTCGCGAGCGCGCGCAGCACCTCGTCCTCGGCCAGGCTGCGCACCGATTCCAGCGCCTTCGTCACGCCGGCCTCGGCCTCCTCGATCGCAGCGGAGCGATCGCCGACGAAGTCGGGATCGAAGCGCGCCTCGAACAGGCGGTAGAGCGCCGCGGCCGCGTGGCTGTTGCGCAGCAGCACGCCGTTCACGGTCTCGACGTTGTAGTGGGTTCGGACCTGGAGCAGGTGGTTGCGCAGGGTGCGCAGCACCTCGACCTCGCGCCACGACAGGCCCGCGAACAGCAGCAGGCCATTCAGCGGGTCGTCGGTGGCGCGCCCCTCGTCGAGGGCCTGGAGCGCTTGGGCGAAGCGCTCCTCGCCGGAGACGAGCGCCTGGATGCGCTCGGCCGGCGCCATCACGTCGAAGCGATAGAGGTAGGCCGTGCGGGTCTCGGGCAGCACGAGGGGCAGCCGCAGCTCGTCCACGACGTCCAGGCCAATGTTCTGGAGCGTGCGGAGCGTGTCGGTGAGGCCGAGCGGCTCGACGTGGTACAGGTTGATCGTCGCGACCTGGGGCTTCTTCCCCAGGATCCGCACCTCGAGTCGTCCCTCGAGGGCCTCGAAGTAGTGGATGTCGGCGGGCACCTGCTCGGGCGGCGTCGACTCGCGGTAGAGGCCGCTGCGGCTCTCCGTCCTGATGTACTTGCGAAACAGCCGGCGCCCGTCGCTCTCGCCGAACTCGCGCTCGAGGGCGGCCCCCACGCGGTCCTCCCACGTCGTCAGCAGCGGCTCGGCCAGCGCCCGTGCCTTCTCCACCTCGACGGGATGCTCGAGCCGCGAGGTCTCGAAGTAGAAGAGGAGCAGCGACACCGTTCCCAGGTCGGCAGATGCGGAGAAGGAGATCGGGCCGAAGGCATTGCCCAACTCGGCCTTCAGGTCCTCCTCGATGCGATACGAGTAGCGCAGGCGTGAGAAGGCCACCGACAGCGCCGCGTAACCAGGTCCGCTGCGTGCGTGGACGACGATCTCCTCGTCCGAGGTCAGGTTGGCGATCCGCTCGATCAGCTCCTTCACGCTGGCGGCGTCCGCGTAGAGCAGCTCGCGCTGCGGGAAGCGATTGAAGAGCGCTCGCATCTCGCGGTAGGCGTGCGACCCCGGCATCGCGCCGCTCTCGGACAGGATCCAGTCGTGCTTCTCTCGCAGCAGCGGGATCGCAGCGGCCTTCTGCGTGAAAGCCCCCTTGGCCAGCCGCCCCATGAGAAGCATGGCGCCCTTGAGCGTCCCGTCGGCGCCCCACTCCCTCACCACCACGTCGTCGATCGGTTCGAGGTGGTAGATGGCCGAGGCGTTGTGGCAGTAGTCGATGTCGATGATGCGCCGGTCCCCGGGGGCAGGGAGGAGGTGGGACTCCACCTCCTCCACCAGGCCGGGAAAGACGACGGGGAGTAGCGCGGGGTCCTGGAACACGCCTGTGGCCGTCTCGGCGATCCGTTCGGGTTGTCCATCCGGGCCGATGCGGTACTTCACCGTGCCCTGGAAGACGTAGTTGTCGTCCAGAAGCCAGTCCAGGAACGCGCGCGACGAATCGACCTCGGCCGTGCTGCCGTCGCGGCCCCGGAGCAGGGGCTTCATCTCGCGCACGTTCCGCAGCATGTCCTGGAAGTCCTCGACGGCCGTGAATACGCACTTGAGCACGGAATAGATCTCGTGCTCGATACGCCTCACGCGCTCCTTGGACTCCACCTCCTCGATCTGGAAGTGGCAGTAGCACTCCTTCTGGCCGTCGTCGCGCGGCCCGCCCAGCCACGCGATCCGCTCCCACTGCCTTCGCACGGTGAAGATCGGGTGGACCGCGGAGAAGACGCGCAGGCCCTGCTTGCGGAAGTAGTTCTTGAGGCTCTCGAAGATGAACGGCGCGTCGATCGTGTGCGTCTCGACGATCGTGCTCTCGACCGGCAGGCCCTGGCCGCCGCCGATGCGGCGCGCCTCCTCTTCGCTGGGGTTGCGCACGGAGACGTGGATCCCCGGGAGCCCCTTGTAGAGCTGGTGGGCCGACGGCATGTCGCGCACCAGGAAGCGGAAGTGCGCCTGGAGCCGGGCCGCCAGAGCGGGCAACGGCAGACCCAGAGCGATCCGGTCGGGCATGTCCGCGTAGAGGTGCGGCGCGAGCTGAAGCACGAGGTCACGATCCTCGGCGGGAGCATCGCGGCGCAGGGCGTCGAGCAGCGCCGCCAGCCGCTCGGCCCGGCCCTTCGGGTCTGCCGTGAGCATGGGGTGGGCGATGCTACACCAGCCCCGTGCCTGGCCGCCAGCGTGGAGCGACGTGGCTTGAATCGCCGAAAGTCCCGCGTACACTATGGGATATCGTGAGATTCGAGGTCAAGTATCCGTCCGGGGAGCCGCACGAAGTCGAGCTCTCCGGCACCGTCGCCGTCCTCGGGCGCGACCCCTCGTGCGACCTCGTTCTCAACGACGCTCGCTGCTCGCGGCGGCATGCCGTGGTCGAAGCTGGGCCCCAGGGCATCTCGATCCGAGACGCCGGAAGCGCCAACGGCATCTACGTGAACGGCAAGAAGGTTGAGCGCTCGGCTCTGGCCGACGGCGACGTCGTCCGCCTCGGCGAAGTGTCGCTCCGAGTGCTCCCCGAAGAGGTGCCGGGGACAGTGGTGATGGCACCCGAGGACCTCGAGTCCATGGAGGTCATGCACCAGTCGATCGACACCGCGCGCACGGCCTCGGTGCCGCCCAAGCCGTCGGCCGAGGTCGGCG
>DATFEN010000253.1:0-9003 GCA_035251085.1 Vicinamibacteria bacterium
CTGGCGGCCGTGGCCGAGCTGGGGCGCCGTGCGCTCCGGACCGACGAGCTGAACGCCGTCGTCCGGGAGGCCCTTGCCCTCGCACTCCAGACGCTCGGCGCCGATCTGTGCGAGCTCCTCGAGAGCGTGTCCTCGGGAGACGCCCTGCGGCTGCGCGTCGGCATGGGCTTTCGGGCGGGGCTGGTAGGACGGGCCAT
Source organism: Vicinamibacteria bacterium (assembly GCA_035251085.1). GTDB lineage: Bacteria > Acidobacteriota > Vicinamibacteria > Fen-336 > Fen-336 > DATFEN01. The sequence continues at coordinate 198 of DATFEN010000253.1, forward strand.
CGTCGCTGGACACGAGCGTGCCCAGGCGGGGTTCGTGCTGCGCGGGGGCGAGCCCGTGATCATCGAGGACCTGGCGAGCGAGACGCGTTTCGCGCCCACTGCCCTGCTTCGCGACCATGGAGCGACGAGCGGGATCGCGGTCCCGATCGGGACGCGGGCCGGCCCCTTCGGCGTGCTGGGCGTCTACACGCTCGCGCAGCGGCGCTTCGGCGAGGACGATGCGCGTTTCCTGCAGGCCCTGGCCCAGCTCCTCGGCCTCGCCGTGGACCACGAGCGCGCCCGGGCCGAGCTGCGCGACCGCGAGCGGCGCTTTCGGGCGCTCATCGAGCGGAGCACCGATGCCATCCTGCTGATGAACCCCGCCGGGACCATCCTCTACGCGGGGCCCTCGATCCGCGACGTGCTCGGCTACGAGCTCGACGAGTTCGCGGGGAAACGGGTTCTGTCGTTCATGCACCCCGACGACGTGCACCGCGTCAAGCGGCTCCTCACCGATCTCCTGCGCGCCCCCGGAACCAGCATTGCGACCGAGTGCCGCGTGCGCCACGCCGACGGATCGTGGCGCTGGGCGGAGGGCGTGACCACGAACCTGCTCCACGAGCCCGCGGTGCGCGCGATCGTCGGGAACTACCGCGACATCACGGAGCGAAAGCGGGCCGAGGAGCGCATCCACCACCAATCCACCCACGACGCACTGACGGGCCTGCCGAACCGGACGTTGCTGATGGACCGGTTGGGCCAATCGATCGCCCACGTCACCCGCAGCCACGGCGGCCTCGCCGTGCTGTACGTCGACGTGGATCGGTTCAAGCGCGTCAACGACGCGCTCGGCCACGCCGCGGGTGACCGCCTGCTGCAGATCGTCGGCGAGCGGCTGCGCGCCTGCGTCCGCGACGCGGACACCGTTGCCCGCGCGGGCGGCGACGAGTTCGTGGTGGCGCTCGAGGAGGTGGGCCGCGCCGAGGACGTCGCGGCGATCGCGAACAAGATCCTCGAGGTGGTGGCGCTGCCGGTGGATATCGGCGGCCACCGACTGCACGTCACGGTCAGTCTGGGCGTCAGCTTGTACCCCGGGGATGGCCTGGACGCCGAGACGCTGCTCAAGAACGCCGACCATTCCCTCTACCTCGCCAAGGACCGCGGCCGGAACACCTATCAGCTCTGCACGCCGGAGCTGAACCGCCGCTCGATGGAGCGGTTGCAGCTCGAGAAGGCGCTGCGCCGGGCGATCGAGAGACGCGAGCTGGAGGTCCATTACCAGCCGGAGTTCGAGGCGCGTAGCGGGGGCCTGATCGGGGTCGAGGCGCTCGTGCGCTGGCGCCATCCCGAGGCGGGGCTGCTGCTGCCCGAGCAGTTCATCACGCTGGCCGAGGACACCCGCCTCATCCTGCCGATCGGCGAATGGGTGCTGCGCACAGCCACCAACCAGGTCCGCGAGTGGCGCGCGGCCGGCTTTCCGAAGCTGCGCTTGGCTGTGAATCTGTCGGGCCTGCAGTTCCAGCAGCACGACCTGCCCCAGACGCTGCGCCGCGCCCTCGAGGAGGCCGGCTCGGAGCCGGGGGGCGTCGAGGTCGAGATCACCGAGAGCGTGGCGATGCGCGACACGGAGGCCGCCCGCGCGCTGATGAAGGAGCTGCGCGGGCTCGGGGTGCGGATCGCGATCGACGATTTCGGCACCGGCTACTCGTCCCTGGCCGAGCTGCAGCGCTTCCCGATCCAGACGCTGAAGATCGACCAGTCCTTCGTCGCGGGGATCGGCGCCAACGGGGCGAGCGCGCTGATCACGGCGATCATCACGATGGCCCACAGCCTCGAGCTGAACGTGGTCGCGGAGGGCGTCGAGAGCGCGAGCCAGCTCGCCTTCCTCAAGTCGCGCGACTGCGACGCGGTGCAGGGCTTCTACCTCGGCCCGCCAGTGCCTGCCGAGGATTTCGCGCGGCTGCTCACATTGGCCGGCTAGGAGGCTTTGGTTCCGGCCTAGAATCCTGAAAGGGGGTCGTACGCATGCCCACGCCGCCGCAGGCGAGCGAGCTCGAGTCGCGCCGGGTCGCGGAGGCCTCGCGCCAGGCGGAGTGGGAGAAGCCGAGCTTCATGCGGGAGCTGTTCCTGGGCCGGCTCCGCCTCGACCTCATCCATCCGTTCCCGCTGCCGTGCGAGGAGCGGCCGGAGTTCACGGCGTTCTTCCAGAGGTTCCAGGAGTTCCTGCGCGCCGAGGTGGACCCCGTCGAAATCGACGCCACCGGGGAGTATCCGCCGCGTGTGCTCGACGGCTTGCGCCGGCTCGGCGCCTTCGGCATGAAGATCCCGACCCAGTACGGCGGCCTCGGCTTCAACAACGCCGAGTACAACCGCGTGATGACCTTGCTCGGCGGCCTCGACGGCAACCTGGGGGCGCTGCTCTCGGCGCACCAGTCCATCGGCGTCCCGCAGCCCCTGAAGCTGTTCGGGACGGAGGCGCAGAAGAAGAAGTACCTGCCGCGCTGCGCGGCGGGCGAGATCTCGGCCTTCGCCCTGACCGAGATGCACGTGGGCTCGGACCCGGCCCGGCTGTCGACCACCGCGGCGAAGACGCCGGAGGGCGACGCCTACATCCTCAACGGCACGAAGCTCTGGTGCACCAACGGCACGCTGGCGAAGCTCCTCGTGGTGATGGCCGTCGACCCGGAGACGCGCAGAATCAGCGCGTTCGTGGTGGAGACCGCCTGGAAGGGCGTGAGCATCGACCATCGCTGCCGCTTCATGGGCCTGCGCGCGCTGGCCAACGCCGTGATCAGCTTCAAGGACGTGCGCGTGCCCGCCGAGAACCTCATTGGCGCCGAGGGCCGCGGCCTCAAGATCGCGCTGACCACGCTCAACGACGGCCGCCTGTCGATCCCCAACAGCTCCGTGGGCGCCGCCAAGGCCTGCCTCGAGATCACGCGCAAGTGGGCGAGCGAGCGGGTACAGTGGGGCCGGCCGGTGGGGCAGCACGAGGCCGTCGCCCACATGATCGCGGACATGGCGGCGCGGACGTACGCGATGGAGTCGGTGGCGAACCTGGCGACGGAGATGTCCGACCGCGGAGGCTACGACATCCGCCTCGAGGCGGCGGCGGCCAAGGAGTGGAACACCTTCCGGGCCTGGGAGATGGTGGACGACACCATGCAGATCCGCGGCGGGCGCGGCTACGAGACCGAGCAGTCGCTGGCCGACCGCGGCGAAACGCCGATCGGCGTGGAGCGCATGATGCGCGACTACCGGATCAACAAGATCTTCGAGGGCTCCACCGAGATCATGCACCTGTTCATGGCCCGCGAGATGGTGGACAAGCACCTGCAGGTGGCCGGCGCGATGATCGATCCAGACAAGGGGCTCGGCGCGAAGCTCCGGGCGCTGCCGTCGATGGCCGCGTTCTACGGATGGTGGTACCCCTCGCTGTGGCTGGGCTTCGGGGTCTGGCCGCGCTACGCCGGGTTCGGCCGGCTGGGCTCGCCGCTGCGCTTCGTGGCGCGCAGCGCCCGCCGGCTCGCGCGCCAGAGCTTCCACGGCATGCTCGTCTACCAGGCGCGCCTGCAGTCGAAGCAGGCGTTCCTGTTCAGGCTCGTGGACATCGCCAACGAGCTGTTCGCGATGGCCGCGTCCATCGCCCGCGCCGAGGCGTTGCGCGAGGCGCGGCGTCCCGAGGCGGCCGAAGCCTGCGACCTCGCCGAGCAGTTCTGCCGTAGCGCGCGGCGTCGCGTGAGGCGTTTGTTCCGCGACCTCTGGAGCAACGACGACGACAGCCGCTACCGGACGGCGCGGGACGTGCTGCGCGGCCGGCACGCCTGGCTGGAGCACGGCATCCTGGGGCTCGCGGCGCGCCCCTCGAGCGCTGACGTGGAGAAACGGAAGGCCGATATCCCTGCCGAAGTGGCGTGAGACGAGCGGCGGAAAGACCCTAGCCACGCCTAACTAAAGTCCAATTGCGGGCGGGCGCGCCGAGAACTACATTCCCGGGTGCAATGAGCGCCAATGATTTCGCCTCCCTCAAACGTCGCGCCATGGCCAAGCCCGATGGACCCGAAGCGCTCAGGCTCTCCTGGCTTCAGGCTCGCGCGATCGGTTCTCCGCGCAAGCGGCTGCTCGAGCTGATCGAAGTGTGCCGCAACCGGAACTTCACGATCCCCGAGATCGACGCCTACATCGCCGAGGAGCTCGCGACCGCTCGCGAGCGGTTGTCGAAGGCGCGACAGGAGGGGAGCGTGGCTTCCCGGACCCTGCGCACCCTCGAGCAGACGATCGAAGCGGCGGAGGCTTCGGAGCACACACAGCGAGATGTCAAGATGAACCCCACGCTGGAGCGAGCTCTCGACATCGCGGGCGATCTCGCCGCGAAAGCGGAGAAGCAGCCGGCCTAGGCGCTTCGGCTCCTCCTACGTCCCATCGCAACCTCGGTTGAAGGGCGGCGGCGCTGCGTATACTGTGCGCGCGGTCGCAAAGACAACGGAGGTTCCGATGAAGCTCACGAAGCGTGGGTCGGGCGCGCTGCTGGCCGCCGTCCTCGCGGCAGCGACCGGTCCTGCCTCGGCGCAGGCGCGCGGCGCTGCGACGCCGCCCGAGATGGTCTCCGCCTATGACGCCCTGGCCGACGTGATCCTCGGCTCGCGCAAGGCCGAGAAGAAGCTCGTGCTGTCCCTGCTCGCGGCGAGCTACGGCCACGCGCAGGCGGAGCTGGCCCGCGCCCGCCAGTCGCTCAAGGCCGCAGACGCGGTCGGGGCTCGCGGCGCGGTCGAGAACCTGGCGGCGGCCGTCGGACAGATCGGGACCGAGGGCGACAACGCGGTCGCGGGCGTGCGCAAGCGGCTGCTCGAGGGCGGGCACCACGCAAACGCGGAGGGCGAAGCCCAGGGCGTCTACGACGAGGGCTATGTGGTGGTGACGAAGGCGGCGAAGCAGGCCTTCCTCGATGCGTCCAAGGCCATCGCCATGCTCGCGCGCGACCCGAAGGCGGAGGCGCTGGACAACGAGTGGAAGAAGGTCGAGGCGGCGTGGGCGAAGCACATCGCCTCGGCGCGCTAGCCGGCCTCGGCCTGGTCCTCTCCTTCGCTGCTGCCGGCCTTGCGCCTCGCCCCGGGCTCGCGAGCGCAGAGGCGCAGCGCCGATTCCACTTCGTCGACGTGGCCGCGAAGCTCGGGATCGCCCGGCCCTTGCTCGCCGGGCGTCCGGGCAAGGATCACCTGCTCGATTCCGCGGGGGCTGGTGCGGCCTTCCTGGACTACGACCAGGACGGGCGCCTCGACGTCTACCTCGTGAACGGCTGGCGCCTGGACGGCGCGAGGGTCGTGGAGCGCGGCAGGAACGCGCTCTATCGGCAGCGCCCGGACGGCAGTTTCGAGGACGTCACGGACGCCGCCGGCGTTGGAGGGGAGGGCGAGTGGGGAGCGGCGGTTGTGGTCGCGGACTACGACAATGACGGCCGGCCCGACATCTTCGTCACGAACTTCGGCCCCAACGTGCTGTACCGGAACCTGGGCGGTGGTCGCTTCGAGAACGTGGCGGCGCGCGTCGGGGTGGAGGCGCCGGGCTGGAACACGTCGGCCAGCTTCTTCGACGCGGACGGGGATGGCTGGCTGGACCTCTACGTCGCGCGCTATATCGACTGCAGCGTCGACGACGTGCTCCAGGCGAAGCCCACGCTCTCCTGGCGCGGCCTGGAGCAGGTGGCCGTCGGACCGTTCGGGCTCAAGGGCGCGCCGGACCGCTTCTTCCGCAACGTCGAGGGCCGCTTCGTCGACGCCACCGAGGAGGCCGGCATGAAGGACCTCGCGCTAGGCTTCGGGTTCGGGGTGCGCGCGGCCGACTTCGACGACGACGGCGACCTCGACGTCTACGTCGCCAATGACTCCGATCCCAACTACCTGTACCGCAACGACGGCGGCGGGCGCTTCAAGGAGGTCGCCGTGCCCGCATCCTGCGCCTTCGACGCCAACGGCGCGGCCCAGGCCAGCATGGGGATCGCCACGGGCGATGCGGACGGCGACGGCATCCTCGACCTGTTCACGACCAACTTCTCCGAGGACTTCTCGACGCTCTACAAGGGCGCGGGCGCCGGGTTCTTCGAGGACGTGAGCCGCGAGACCGGCGTCGGCCCCATCACGTATCGCCCGCTGTCGTGGGGCACGGCCTTCGCCGACTTCGACAACGACGGGGACCTCGATCTGGCGGTGGCCAATGGCCACATCTATCCGCAGATCGACAGGCATCCCGAGGTGATCGGGACCTACCGTCAGCGGAACCTGCTCCTGGAGAACCGGAGCATCCGCGACGCCGCGACGCCGCGCGCGCCTGGGGAGGCCCTGTTCCGCGATGCGACGACCGAGGCGGGCCCCGGGTTCGGCGTCGAGCGCGCGCACCGGGGCCTGGCGGTGGGGGATTTCGACAACGACGGCCGATTGGACCTGCTGATCACCGCTCTCGACGAGCCGCCGGCGCTGCTGCGCAACGAGGGAGCGGCCGGGTCCTGGCTCACCATCGTCTGCGAAGCGCCGGGTGGGAGTGCCATCCCGATCGGAACGAGAGTGACCGTCGTCGCAGGCGGGCGCACCCTGAGCCGCGACATTGCGGCGGGAGACTCCTACGCGAGCAGCCACGATCCGCGCGCGCACTTCGGGCTCGGCATGGCCGAGATGGCCGACGAGGTGCAGGTCCGCTGGCCGGACGGCACGCGGACGCTTCGCAAGAACGTCCGCGCCCGGCAGTTCCTGACGATCCGGAAGGGCGAGGGCTAGCGCGGCGTCGCAGCGCGAGCGCTGGCCGCGGCGCGCTCGAGCAGCAGCGTGCGCTCGCGCGCGTTGCGCGTCATGGAGGCGGCGCGCTCGAACTCCGCGCGGGCCTCGTCGAGGCGACCCAGCTTGGCGAGCAGGTCGCCGCGCACGCTGGGCAGGAGGTGGTACGACTCGAGCGATGGCTCGGAGGTCAGGGCGTCGACGAGCTCGAGGCCCGCGGCCGGTCCGAACGCCATCGCGACCGCCACGGCGCGGTTCAGCTCCACGACAGGGGAGGGCGCGACGCGGGCCAGGTCCGCGTACAGCTCGGCGATGCGCACCCAGTCGGTTTCCTCAGCTGCCGCCGCGCGCGCATGGCATGCGGCGATCGCGGCCTGGAGCGCGTAGCGGCCGAGCGCGCCGCCGAGGCTCTCGGCGCGCTGGAGCGCGGCGAGCCCGCGCTGCACCAGGACGCGGTCCCAGCGTCCGCGGTCCTGGTCGAGCAGCAGGATGGGTTCGCCCGACGGGCCGACCCGCGCCGCGGCCCGCGAGGCCTGGATCTCCATGAGGGCGACGAGGCCGTGGACCTCGGGCTCCTGCGGCGCCAGCTCGGCCAGGATGCGGCCGAGGCGCAGCGCGTCCTCGCAGAGCGCCGGCCGCATCCAGTCGTCGCCGGCGGTCGCCGAGTAGCCCTCGTTGAAGATGAGGTAGATCACCTCGAGCACCGACGAGAGGCGGCTCGCGAGCTCCGCGCCGCGCGGGACCTCGAAAGGCACGCCCGCCTCGGCCAGGCTCCGCTTGGCGCGGACGATGCGTTGAGCGACGGTCGGCTCGGGGACCAGGAAGGCCCGTGCGATCTCGTCGGTGGTCAGGCCTCCGAGCAGGCGGAGCGTCAGCGCCACGCGCGCCTCGGTCGACAGGACCGGATGGCAGGCGACGAACACGAGGCGCAGGAGATCGTCGCCGACCGGGTCGTCCAGGGCGGCTTCGAAGTCGCGCGTCGTCTGCCGCTCCTCGAGGTCGCGGCCCAGCTCCCCGTGCTTGCGCTCGAGCATCGTCCTGCGACGCAGCAGGTCGATGGCGCGGTGCTTGGCCGTGGCCATGAGCCAGGCACCCGGATTCTCGGGCACCCCCGTCTCCGGCCAGCGCTCGAGCGCAACGAGGAGCGCGTCGTGGGCGAGGTCCTCGGCCAGGCCGACGTCGCGCACCATCCGCGCGAGGCCGGCGATGAGCCGCGGCGACTCGATCCTCCAGACCGCGTCGATCGCCCGGTGCGCATCGGTGGTGGCCACCGCTCCCGATCACACCATCTTCAACCCCCTCGGCGCAAGACACACCGGCTGCGGTCTCTAGGCGGTCACGGGCCGCCGGGCCACCCGCTTGGTGATCAGCATGACCAGCGATGCCACGCCCCAGAGCACGAGCGGGAAGGCCACCATGCCGATGGTCAGGTGGGCCAGGGCGTGGGCCCACTGGCTCTGCGTGCCGCCGGCCGGCCCGCTGAACTCGGGGGCCGCGAAGATGTTCGGAAGGCCGGCGATCGAGAGCACGATGCCCAGCACCGCGATGGCGTGGACGAGCGTCGTCTGGAGAAACAGCAGCGGCAGGAGCTGTTTGTAGCTGCCGAAGCCGCGGGTGTGCACCGCGACGCCGGCGTAGAGCGCCCCGGCGAGGGCCACGACCGTCATGGACAGCCAGCTCACCCCGGCGTTCGGCAAGCCGGCCAGCGAGAGTGCCAGTCGGGAAAAGCCGACGGCCACGATGAGTGCGAGGAACACCTTCTGGAACGCGAAGTAGTCCGAAAGCCGTTCTGCCGAACATTCATGAAGCGCATCGCCGCGACACGGCTAGCCTGCGGGAGGGTATGCGGGCGCGTCGTACATCTGGCGGATCTCGCTCTCCCCGTCGCCCGCGATCCTCAGGAAGCGCTCGGCCAGGGCGATCGCCTCCGCCTTCGACTTCGTCTGGACGATCGCGAAGCCGGCGATCAGCTCCTTCGACTCGGTGAAGGGGCCGTCGGTGACGCTGAGCTTTCCCTTCGAGAGGCGGACGCGTGCGCCCTTCGAGCTCGGCAGGAGCCCGTC
>DATFEN010000258.1:0-8742 GCA_035251085.1 Vicinamibacteria bacterium
GTCGCCGACCACGGTTCCGTCTTCACGCACCGCCGGCTGATCCTGGTGGATCATCTGCATCAGCGCGGCCGTGTCCAGTCGCGCAGGATCGGCCTGGAAGGGAGTGTGCGGGTCGATGTAATGGACCCACAAGAAAAGCGGCCGCTCGTCGGCTTCGCCCAGCCACTTCAGCGCGCTATCCGTGACGCCCTGCGCCCGGTAATCCCCCCACTTCTGGGGCGGCGTGAGAGAGACGATCAAACGCGTCAGCGGCAGGTCGTGCATGAAGGCGGCGATCATCGCGCCCCCGAACGGCATCGTGTACTCGTCGAAGCCCTGGGCCAACCCCGACTGTGGACCGAGGAATCCGTTGGCGACGACGGCCCGCGTGCGGAACCCCGCGGCGGCGAAGCGCTCCGCCAGCGTCGTGAAGCGGGCGTGGAGCGGCGAGCGCGCGAACGTGAATCCGGCACTCATCGGCAGGCCGGCGCTGTGGCGGATGGTGGGAAGGCCGGTGAGCAGGGAAGCGACGCTCGGAGTGGTCCAGGGGCTGGATGCTAGGCCTCGCGTGAACACGATTCCTTCGCGGGCGATGCGATCCATCTCCGGCGTGATCGTCGGCGAGCGCCCGTACACGCCGAGGTGGTCGGCGCGCAGCGTGTCGATCGAGACGAGAACGACGTCCGGACGCGTTGGATCCCCCGCAACCGCCGTGCCCTTGGGTTCGTCCGGCGTGGCCGGCTGCGGTGGATAGGGGGCGAACACTAGCAGCACCAGAACGAGCGCGACCACGGCCCACGCGCGGATCCATCGATACGGCGCGCGCAAGCCCGATGCCGTCAGGCCGACCGCAAGCGCCGCCAGAGAGTTGATCCACGGCGCGAGGCCGCTCGGCACCGCGGACGCGGAGGTCAGGAAGGCGGCGGTCGTCCACCCGACGAGGCCTGCCGTGAGCCCCAGGTACACCGCCCAGCTTGCCCCGAGCCGGTCCCCCTCGCGCCAGGCCGGGAGCAGACGCCGCAGGACCATCGTGATCGGCATGAGGAGCAGGACGGTCACGAGACCGAGAAGCACCGCAACCTTGGTCAGCCCGGCTGCCATTTCGGGGCCGAGATAGGCGCGGTTCCGAATCAACAGGAAGGTGGCCTGGGCGAGTCCGAGAAACGCCGTCGAGGCACCTGCCGCCGCGATCAGCGGATGCCGCTGGAGCCATCCGATGCGCGACTCGCCAGCCTGGCTGCTCACCTGAGCGCGACGGTCCTGGCCACGGCTGCTGCGCTGCGCGGGCGATCCTGCATGGGAACCTCCTCGTTCTTCAGGAGCATACGCCCCCGAAGGGCCTCGAACTAGAATGAGCCCATCCTGGTCGACTCCCACTGCCACATCGACATGCCCGCGTTCGATGCGGACCGCGACGAGGTCGTCGCGCGAGCCCGGGCGGCGGGCGTCGAGGCGATGCTCATCGTCGGAGGCGTGGATGAGGAGCAGGGCCACCGGCGCGCGCTCCGAGTCGCGGAGGAGATCGGCTGTCCCGTCTCCGCCGGCGTCCATCCGCACGAAGCCCGCATCGCCACCGACGCGACGTGGGACGAGCTGCGGGGGCTCGCGCGCGAGCGCCGCATCGTCGCGATCGGGGAGATCGGACTCGACTACCACTACGACCACTCGCCGCGCCCCGTGCAGGTCGAGGTGTTCCGCCTGCAGTTGCGCCTCGCGCGCGAGGTCGGCCTGCCTGTCATCATCCACACGCGTGAAGCGGATGACGAGACCGCGGCGCTTCTCGCGGAGGAGGGCGCCATAGGTGGCGTGATCCACTGCTTCACCGGCGGGCACGACCTGGCCGACCGGGCGCTGGCTCTCGGTTTTCACATCTCCTTCTCGGGCATCGTCGCCTTTCCTCGAACCGACACGATCCAGGAGGTGGCGCGGAAGGTGCCGGAGGAACGCCTTCTCGTCGAGACCGACGCTCCGTTCCTTGCGCCGCCGCCGCATCGGGGGAAGCGCAATGAGCCCGCCTTCGTGATCGAGGTCGCTCGCAGGGTCGCGGCGCTGCGCAGCGAGAGTCCGGAAACGGTGGGAATGGCCGCCAAGTCCAACTTCGCCCGGCTCTTCGGGGTTTGACAACTTTCGGCGAATCCGTCACCTTTAGGCCGATCTCGCTCGCGCGGTGCGAGCGCTCCCGTGCTCCAAGTCCATGGCCGAGAACTCCTTCGACGTCGTGAGCAGTGTGGATCTGCAAGAGGTGAAGAACGCCATCGGCCAGGCCATGAAGGAGATCGTCAACCGCTTCGACCTGAAAGGCACCGGCTCGAACGTCGAGCTGCAGGGTGAGGAGATCCTCTTGACGTCCTCCGACGACTTCAAGCTGAAGGCGGTGCGCGACGTGCTCGAGACGCGGCTGGTGAAGCGCAGTGTGCCGCTCAAGGCCCTGAGCTACGGCGAGATCGAAAAGGCTCTGGGCGGCACCGCCCGCCAGAAGGTGTCGCTCCAGAAGGGCATCCCGTCGGACAAGGCGCGCGAGATCGTGAAGATCGTGAAGGGCACCAAACGCAAGGTGCAGGCCGCCATCCAGGGCGACCAGGTTCGCATCTCCGGAAAGAACAGGGACGACCTGCAGGCCGTGATCCAGGCGCTGCGGGGGAGCGACCTGGGCATCGACATGCAGTTCACCAATTACAGGTAGCTTTGGCCTCCACCAACCCGGTGTCGCGCAAGAGCCTGCTGGACCTGAAGGAGATCGTGTCCCTGGTCGAGGACGACCTGGTCCGGGTCGAGGCGCTCTTCGAGGAGCAGGTCCGGTCCGACGTCGCGCTGGTCAGCGAGATCGGCCGCTACATCCGTGAGGGCGGCGGCAAGCGCGTGCGTCCCGCGCTGCTGCTGCTCGCCTGTCGGACCTGCGGCTATCGAGGAGAGCGAGCCATCCTGCTCGCGTCGGTCGTCGAGTTCATCCACACCGCCACGCTGCTCCACGACGACATCATCGACGAGGCCACCACGCGTCGCGGCCGCCGCAGCGTCAACAGCCGCTGGGGCAACGACGTCACCGTTCTGCTGGGCGACTTCCTCTACACGAAATCCATGTCGATGGCGCTGAGCCAGGACAACCTCAGGATCCTGAGGCTGCTCTCCGACGTCACGCTGCGCATGATCGAGGGGGAGATCCTGGAGATCGAGCGGGACGCGGACCTGGCCATGAGCGAGTCCGACCACATCGACATCATCAAGCGCAAGACGGCGTATCTCTTCTCCGCGTGCACCCGGATCGGAGCCCTGCTGGCGGGCGTGCCGCCGGAGCAGGAGGAGGCTCTCGCGAGCTACGGCCTGAACCTCGGCATCTGCTTCCAGATGATCGACGACCTGCTCGACTTCACGGCCGACGAGAAGATCCTCGGCAAGCCGGTGGCCAACGACCTGCGCGAGGGCAAGCTGACGCTGCCCGCCATCTTCGCGCTGCGCCGCGGCGGGGCCTCGGCACGGTCCAAGATCGAGGCGGTTCTGGAGGACCGGGGCTTCGACCGCGTGACCCCCGCGGAGGTCGGCCGCCTCGTGCGGGAGACCGGTGCGCTCGAGGAGGCTCGCACGCTGGCGGAGCGATTCGCCGCCTTCGCCCGCCGCGACGTGCTGGCCTTCGAGCGCACTCCCTATCGCGAGGCGCTGGAGCTGCTGCCGGACTTCATCCTGGCCCGGGACCATTGACGGCGGGCGGCAGCCTTCAGCAATCAGCCCTCAGCATTCAGCCGGACGATCCGGGAGACGCTCGGGAGTCGGCGCGTCCCAAGGGCGCTGATCGCTGACCGCTGACAGCTGATGGCTGCGACAGCCGCCGCCGAGCGCATCCAAAAGCTCCGCGACGAGATCCGCCGCCACGAGCGCCTCTACTACGTCCTCGACACGCCCGAGATCTCCGACGAGGAGTACGACCGCCTGGAACGCGAGCTGCGTGACCTGGAGGCTGAGCACCCCGAGCTGGTGACGCCCGACAGCCCGACGCAGCGGGTCGGCGGGCAGCCTACGGACGCGTTCGCCAGCGTCCGCCATCGCGTCCCGATGCTGAGCCTGGACAACACCTACAGCCCTGAAGAGCTGCGGGAGTTCCAGGAGCGCATCTTCCGCCTGGTGGGAAAGCGCGAGATCACCTACGTCACGGAGCTGAAGGTCGACGGGCTCTCGATGGCCCTTCACTACGAGGGGGGGCGTCTCGCGCGCGGCGTGACGAGAGGCGACGGCGTGCGCGGCGACGACGTGACGCCCAACGTCCGAGCCATCCGCGCGGTCCCCCTCGTCCTGGAGGGCGATCCGCCCGACGTCCTCGAGGTGCGCGGCGAGGTGTTCCTGCCGCGGTCGCGCTTCGAGGCCATCAACCGCGAGCGCGAGGAGCGCGAGGAGGAGCCGTTCGCGAACCCTCGCAACGCCGCGGCCGGGACCATGAAGACCCTCGACCCGCGCGTCGTGGCCGAGCGCGGCCTCGACGTGTTCCTCTACCAGGTCGCCCGTGTCGAGGGTGCTTCGCCGCGCGGCCAATGGGACGCCCTCGAGCGCCTGCGGCGATGGGGCTTGCGCACCAATCCCGCTTCGCGCCTGTGCCGCGGCCTGGACGAGGTCCTCGAGTTCTGCGACGCCTGGCGCGACAAGCGGGACTCCCTCGAGTACGACATCGACGGCGTCGTGGTCAAGGTGGACGACTTCACGCTGCAGCAGGAGCTGGGCTTCACGGCCAAGTTCCCGCGCTGGGCGATCGCCTACAAGTATCCCGCGCGCCAGGCCACGACCGTCGTGCGCTCGATCGACGTCTACGTCGGACGAACCGGGAAGCTCACGCCGGTGGCTCAGCTGGACCCCGTGTTCCTGGCCGGATCCACGGTCGCCCGCGCCACGCTCCACAACGAAGAGGAGGTCGGCCGCAAGGACGTCCGAGTCGGCGACAGCGTCCTGATCGAGAAGGGCGGCGACGTGATCCCGAAGGTCGTCGAGGTCGTGGGGGCGAAGCGCCCCGACACCGCGCGGCCATGGGTGCCGCCGGAGGCCTGCCCGGTCTGCGGCACGCCGGCCGTCAAGGCCGAGGGGGAGGTGGACAGGCGCTGCCCGAACTCCTCATGCCCCGCGCAGATCGAGGAGCGGCTGAAGCACTTCGCCGGGCGCGACGCGATGGACATCGAGGGGCTGGGCGAGGCTCTGGTGCGCCAGTTGATGGAGAAGGGGCTCGTCCACGACTTCGCCGATCTCTACCATCTCGATGCGGCGCAACTGGCCGGTCTCGAGCGCATGGCCGAAAAATCGGCGCGCAACCTGGTCGCGCAGATCGAGAAGAGCAAGTCTCGCGAGCTGCGCCAGCTCCTGTTCGGCCTCGGGATCCGCTTCGTCGGCGAGCGCGGCGCACAGCTCCTGGCGCGACACTTCCGCTCCCTGGACGCGATTCGCCGCGCCTCGCTCGAGGAGATCGACGCGATCTACGAGATCGGCCCGGCCGTGGCTGCTTCGGTCGGCGACTGGTTCGCCCAGGACGCGAACCGGAGGCTCGTGGAGCGGCTGGCCGCGGCGGGCGTACGCATCGAGGAGGGCGGCTCCCCGCCCGTCTCACAGGAGTTCCAGGGGATGCAGTTCGTGCTCACCGGCGGGCTGTCGAGCCTGACCCGCGACGAGACGAAGTCCGCGATCGAGGCTCGAGGAGGGCGCGTCACCTCGTCGGTCTCCAAGAAAACCTCGGTGGTCGTCGTGGGCGCCGAGGCCGGCTCCAAGCTCGACAAGGCGAAGGAGCTCGGGATCGAGACCTGGGACGAGGCCACGCTGCGCTCGAAGCTGGGGCTCTGATTGGAAGCCCAGGGGCTCGCTCGGTTTCCGCCGATCCTCCAGCTCGTCGCGCTGGGTCGGTATACTCGGAGTGCGATGTCGCGAGCAGCCGCCTTTGTCGCCCTGGTCTTCGTCGCCGTGCTGGGCGGCCTCGTGGGCCTGCTCGCTGCGGGGGGTGGCGCCGTCGGGACGCCTGCCGTTCCTGCGGGTCCCCGGCCCCCTGCCATCACCACGCCGTCGTTCGCGGACATCGTGCAGCGCGTGAACGCCGCGGTCGTCAACGTATCGGTCGTCGACAAGGCCCGCCTCGAAGTGGCCAGGCGTGATCCCTCGTCCCCGGCCGTGGACGTGCCGCGCCGCGGCGAGGGCTCGGGCTTCCTCGTGGACCCGGAGGGCTTCATCCTCACGAACCACCATCTGGTCGGCGGCGCGCAACGCATCCGGATCCGCTTCGCCGACCGCAGCGAGAGAGCGGCTCGACTCGTGGGGAGCGATCCCTCGACGGACGTCGCGCTCATCAAGGTCGAGGGCGCCGGCCTGCCCACCGTGCCCCTCGGCCGCTCCGACCGCCTGCGCGTCGGCGACTGGGTGTGCGCGATCGGCAACCCGTACTCCTTCGACCACACGGTGACGGCGGGCGTCGTGTCCTCGCTGGGCAGGAAGATCTTCGACGCCGCGTTCGACTCCTACATCCAGACCGACGCGGCCATCAACCCCGGCAACTCGGGGGGGCCGCTCCTCAACGCCGCCGGCGAAGCGGTGGGCATCAGCACCGCGGTCAGCACCGAAGGCCAGGGCATCGGCTTCGCAGTGCCGATCGACGTGGCCCGCGAGGTCATGGACCAGCTCCGCGAGCGGGGCCGTGTCGCTCGCGGCTATCTAGGTGTCCAGCTGGAGGAGGTGGACCCTGACCTGCAGCGCCTGCTCGGCCTGCGCGAAGCGCGGGGCGCGATGGTCCTCGACGTCGTGCCGGGACGTGCGGGCGAACGCGCCGGCCTGCGCCGCTACGACGTCATCACCGCGCTCTCCGGACAACCGATCGTCGACGGCGATCAGCTCGTCAGGGCGGTGTCGGCCCGGCAGCCAGGAAGCACGGTCACCCTCGGAGTGGTGCGCGATGGCCGTGAGCTGAGCCTCGAAGCGGAGCTGCTCGACCGCGGCACCGACGACGACGACGAGCGGGGCCCGAACTCCGAGGCCGCGGCGATCGAGGCCACGGCCGGAGACGTGCTCGGGCTCGAGGTGGCCGAGCTGAACCCTCGCCAGCGGCGTCGCGTGGCCGGCCTCGGGCGGTCTGGTGTGCTCGTCCGCGACGTGCTCGGGGTGCAGCCGGGGCTCGAGGCTCTCGCCCACGGCGACGTGATCCTCGAACTCAACCGCAAGTCCACCCCGGACCTCGCCGCGTACCGCGATGCCGTCGAGGCCCTGCATCCCGGCGAGACGGCGTTCCTGGTCGTGCACCGTCGCGGCACCACGTTCCTCGCCAAGCTCGTCGCGGAGGGCCAGTGAGCCGCGCCCGGGTCCTGATCGTCGACGACGAGGACGCCATCCGCTCCACGCTCAAGATGATCTTCGAGTACGAGGGGTACGAGTGCATCCTCGCGGCCAACGGCCCGGTGGCGCTGAAGATCGCCGAGCGCGAGACGCCCGACCTTGTCTTCCTCGACATCAAGATGCCGCAGATGGACGGCATGGAGGTGCTGAAGGCCCTCAAGGACGTGGAGGGAAGCCCGCCCGTGGTGGTCCTGTCGGGCCACGGCACCGTGAAGACGGCGGTCGAGGCCACCAAGCTCGGGGCCTACGATTTCATCGAGAAGCCACCCGAGCGCGAGCGCATCCTGCTGGTGGCGCGCAACGCGCTGTCGCAGAAACGCCTGAGCGAGGAGAACCGCCGGCTGAAGCTGTCCTTCGACGACCGCCATCGGATGGTCGGCGTGAGCGGGTCCCTCGAGAAGGTCTGGGACGCCGTGCGGCGCGCCGCTCCGACGAACGCCACGGTGCTCATCACGGGCGAGAGCGGCGTCGGCAAGGAGCTGGTGGCGCGCGCCATCCACCGCAACAGCTTGCGCAAGGACGAGGCATTCGTCCAGGTCAACTGCGCGGCGATCCCCGAGGACCTGATCGAGAGCGAGCTGTTCGGCCACGAGAAGGGCTCCTTCACGGGCGCCACCGAGAAGCAGGTCGGAAAGTTCGAGCTGGCCCACGAGGGCACGATCTTCCTGGACGAGGTCGGGGACATGTCCCTCAAGACCCAGGCCAAGGTGCTGCGCGTTCTCCAGGAGGGCGAGGTCGAGCGCATCGGCTCGCAGAAGACGCTCCAGGTGGACGTGCGCGTGCTGGCGGCCACCAACCACGATCTCGAGGCGGCCATCGAGCGGGACGACTTCCGCGAGGACCTGTTCTTCCGGCTCTCGGTGATCCCGATCCGGATCCCGTCGTTGCGCGAGCGTCCCGAGGATATCGAGCCGCTCGTCGAGCACTTCGCGGCCCAGTTCGCGGCCGAGAACAACTTCCGCCGCAAGGCCTTCAGCCCGGGTGTGCTCGAGGCTTTCCGTCGACACACCTGGCGCGGCAACGTCCGCGAGCTCCGCAATACCGTCGAGCGCCTCATGATCATGGTGGACGGCCCGGAAGTGCGGCCCGAACACATCGAAGGCGTCCTGCGGCGCCCAGGGGAGCCGGTCGTCGCCGCCAGCCCCGAGGCCGCCGGCTCCCTCAAGGACTTCAAGGAGTCGGCCGAACGGTCCTTCCTGGTCGGCAAGCTGCGCGAGAACCGCTGGAACATCTCGGCGACGGCCCAGTCGATCGGCACGCCGCGCTCGAACCTCTACAAGAAGCTCGAGCAGTACGGGATCTCGCAGGAGAAGGACGGGTGATCACCGCCTGTCCGTAAGTGCCTGTCGAAGCAAGCACTTGCTCAGACGGTAGCGATTCGCTTGTTACCGGTTCGGCCTGTTTTGTTACCGGTAGGCCCCC
>DATFEN010000250.1:0-8428 GCA_035251085.1 Vicinamibacteria bacterium
CAGTGCACGGGCGGGGGCGGCGCGACGCCCTGTGAGATCGCGGCCTTCGACGACACCCAGCTCACCTACCTGTGGGCCTCGCTCAGGTACAGGTTCGCCAAGCAGTGGAGCGCCGGCGCTGGCGTCGGCTGGGAGGACTACACGATCGATGACGCACAGACCGAGAACATCCTCAATTACATGCCGGCGTCGTTCTTCCTGCAGGCCGACAACCGTGACTACCAGGCCTGGGTTGGCTATGTGAACCTGACGTACTCGTTCGAGTAAGGAACGGCTTGCGTACGGGGCGCCGGGCATTCGCCTGGCGCCCCCTTTCGAGAGCACAATGCTGCCATGATGACGGAGAAGAAGGAGATCCCATGAAGCTCTGGAGGCTCGCCGCTGTGGGGGCCGTCCTGGCCGCGCTCGGCATGCTCGCCGGCGTGCGGCCGGTTGAGGCCACGATGCCGATACAGAAGACCGCCAAGGCGGCTGGCTTCGCCGATGCGGGGAAGTGCACCTACTGCCACGGCGAGGCGCTGCCCAAGAAGGGCGCCTCCACCATGAACGACCGGGGCAAGTGGCTGGTCGCGGAGAAGGACAAGCGGAAGGCCGCCGAGATCGACGGGGCTTGGCTCAAGGACTACAAGGAGCCGCAGAAGTAGAGATCCTGCGGTCAGGCCGGTTGCGCGGTGGCGGGCCGGTTCAACTCGCTCGCATGGGGAACGTGACGGCGCGGAAGGAGGAGCGCATGAAGGCCTGGAAACTCGCGTCCGCGGCTGCCGTCCTGGCCGCGACCGGGATGCTCGTCCCAGGGCGGCCGGCGGAGGCGACCATGCCGATGCAGAAAGCCGCCAAGGCGGCCGGCTTGGCCGATTCGGCGAAGTGCACGTACTGCCACGGCGAGGCACTGCCCAAGAAGGGCGCCTCGACCCTCAACGACCGGGGCAAGTGGCTGGTCGCGGAGAAGGACAAGCGGAAGGCGGCCGAGGTCGACGGCGCCTGGCTGAAGGACTACAAGGAGCCCCAGAAGTAGAGGCGGCGCTGCGGCCGGGCCTCCCAGAGGGGAAAGGAGGGGCGGTGGCGGGACGGCGAGACCTCCTCAACGCGTTCTTGGGGACGTCCATCGGCGGAATGTGCGCGGCGGTGCTGTACCCGATCGTCCGCTATCTGGTGCCCCCCGAAGTACCGGAGGCCCAGACGCTGCGCACCGTGGCTGCGGCCGAAGGCGAGCTCAAGGCCAACGAGGCGAAGGTCTTCCAGTTCGGGAGCCGCGCCGGGATCTTGATCCGAACGGCAGACGCCGACTATCGCGCGTTTTCGGCGACCTGCACGCATCTGAATTGCACCGTCCAATACCGCGCCGACCTCCGGCAGCTCTGGTGTGCCTGCCACAACGGCTTCTATGACCTGAACGGGAAGAACGTGTCCGGGCCGCCGCCACGACCGCTCGAGGAATACCAGGTGCGCGTGGCGAACGCCGAGGTCGTCGTCTCGAAGACATGAGCGAGTCGGCGCCGCGCCTCGCACGACTTCAGGCGTGGCTCGACGAGAGGACCGGCCTTTCCGCCCTCGTGGCCTTCGGCCGCGAGAAGCGCATCCCTTTGCACCGCCACACGGTCTGGTACTACATGGGCGGGATGGCCCTGTTCCTGTTCGGCGTCCAAGTCGCCACGGGGATCCTGCTGCTGCTCTACTACCGCCCCTCCGCGGGCGAGGCCTTCGAGAGCGTGCAGTTCCTGATGGCGAAGGTGCCCTTCGGCTGGCTCATCCGGTCGATCCACGCCTGGGCGGCGAACCTGCTGGTCCTGGTGCTGCTCGTGCACATGTTCAGCGCCTACTTCCTGAAGGCCTATCGGCGGCCGCGGGAGCTGACCTGGCTCACGGGCATGGCCCTGCTCCTGCTGGCCCTCGCCTTCGGCTTCTCAGGCTACCTGCTGCCCTGGAACACCCTGGCCTTCTTCGCAACCCAGGTCGGCACCGAGGTGGCCGGTTCCCTTCCCGTGGTGGGGAAGTTCACGCTACGACTGCTGCGCGGTGGCGAGCAGGTCACCGGCGGGACGCTGACGCGCTTCTACGGACTGCACGTGGCGGTGCTCCCGGCACTGACCACCGCCCTGCTGGCCGCGCATCTGCTCCTGGTCCAGAAGCACGGCATGAGCGTTCCCATCTCCGTGGAGGCCGATTCCGGCCGTGGCGAACCGATGCGATCGCTTCCATTCCTCCCCGGCTTCCTGATGCGGGACGCCATCGGATGGTGCGCCGCCCTCGGCCTGCTGGCCCTGCTCGCGGCGCTCTTCCCCTGGGAGCTGGGCGAGAAGGCGGACCTCTTCGCGCCGGCCCCCGCGGGCATAAGGCCCGAGTGGTACTTCGGGTTCGCCTTTCAAACGCTCAAGATGCTGCCCGGACACGTGCTCGGGATCGAGGGTGAGCTGCTCGCGATCCTCGGCTTCGCCCTCTTCGGGTTGATCTGGCTGCTGGCGCCGTTTCTCGACCGGAAACCCGCCCTCGGGGATCGCCGCACGCGGGCGTTTTCCATGCTCGGGTGGCTGGCGGTCGCCTACTTCATCGTGATGACGGCGCTCGTCTACTGGCCGGAGCGGCCGTGAGGGCTCCCTGTACCGCCATCCTGGCGGCCGCCCTGGGCCCCTTTGCCCTCGCGGGCGAACCGGCTCCGCAGCGATCTCCGGCGGCGCGCAGCAGCTGCCTGGAGTGCCATTCGCAGCTCGAGGGCGACGCACTTCAGCCGACCCGGCTCGCGGCCGAGGACATCCACTTCCAGCGCGGGCTCTCCTGCCACGACTGCCACGGCGGCGACCCGGCGGCCGGCGCGGACGGCGACATCGGGGCGGCCCACGACGAGGCCAGGGGCTTCACCGGAAAACCGAGGCGATTGACGATTCCGTTGCTTTGCTCGAAGTGCCACAGCGACGCGGCGTTCATGAAGCGCTTCAATCCGCAGGCCAGGGTGGATCAGCTCGGCGAGTACCGGACCTCGATCCACGGCAAGCGGAACAGTGCCGGGGACGAGCGCGTCGCCGTGTGCATCGACTGCCACGGTGCGCACGGCATTCGCTCCGTGAAGGACCCGCGCTCGACGGTCTTCCCGGCGCGGGTCGCCGACACCTGCGGCCGCTGCCACGACGACGCGGCGCTGATGCGGGATTACGGCCTTCCCCTCGGCCAGCATGTCGGCTACAAGACCAGCGTGCACGCGCGCGCGCTGTACGAGAGGGGCGACACCACGGCTCCCACATGCAACGACTGCCACGGCAGCCACGGCGCGGCCCCGCCGGGCGTGCAGTCCGTGCTCCAGGTGTGCGGAAGCTGCCACACGCGCGAGGCGACGCTGTTCCGAGAGATCGAGCAGAAGAAGGGACTCGACCTGGCGGCCTGCATCCAGTGCATGGTCTGCCACGACAACCATGCCGTGCAGGCTCCCAGCGACGACATGCTGGGAGTCGGACCCCGATCCACCTGCACCGCCTGCCACGACCGCGAGGACCCTCCCTACGCGGACGCCGAGCGGATGTCGGCGTCGCTGGAGTCGCTCAAGGCGCGCCACGCCGAGGCTTCCGGCCTGCTGTCCCGAGCCGAGCGCGCCGGTGTGGAGGTGAGCGCCGACCAGTTCGCGCTGCACAAAGCGCAGGAGCGCATCGTGGAGGCGCGCGTGCTCGCCCACAGCTTCGACCGCGACCGATTCCTGGCCGTCACCCAGGAGGGCCTGGACGTCGCGGAGCAGGGTATGAGCGCGGCCCGCCGCGCCTTCGGAGAGCTGCGCCAGCGGCGGCTGGGTCTGGCCGTCTCGCTCCTCGTGATCGTGGCCGTGATCGCGGGGCTTGCCTTGAAGATCCGCGCTATCGAGGGCCCCGGAGCGACGGCCCGTGACGAGGACGAGGCCCGATGAACCTCCGCGATCGCATGCGCCGGATCCTGCGGCTGCTGTTCTTCCTGGGCCACAACCGGATCACGGCGACGGGCGCCGTGCTCACCACCGCCTCCGGCGTCACCATGGTCGGCTTCTGGTTGCTGGAGGTCCTGCAGCTACGCCACGTCCACCCCTACGCCGGCATCATCCTGTTCCTGGTCCTGCCCGGCGTGTTCGTGGCGGGGCTGGTCTTGATGCCCCTCGGCGTGCTGTTGCGGCGCCGGCGGCTGCGCGCCCAGGGCGAGCTGCCCCTGGAACTCCCCAGGATCGACCTGCGCCGGCCCGAGTGGCGCCACGGCCTCGTGCTCCTGGCGGTCGCCACCGTCGCGAACGTCGCCATCCTCAGCGCGGCTTCGTACAAGGGCGTCGAGCACATGGACTCGGCCCAGTTCTGCGGCGTCACCTGCCACACCGTCATGGCCCCCGAGTACACCGCCTACCTGGGCTCCCCCCACGCGCGAGTCACGTGCGTGGAATGCCACATCGGCCCTGGTGCGGGGTGGTTCGTGCGCTCCAAGCTGTCGGGCGTGCGCCAGGTGTTCGCGGTCACCCTGAACACCCACTCGCGGCCGATCCCTTCTCCGGTCGAGCACCTGCGTCCCGCGCGCGAGACCTGCGAGCAGTGCCACTGGCCGCAGAAGTTCCACGGCGACAAGCTCCTGGTGCGGACCAAATTCGCAGAAGACGAGGCCAACACGAGGACCACCACGGTGCTCGTGCTGAAGGTCGGCGGGCGCGCGTTCAATGGCGGGACCGGCATCCACGGCCGGCACCTCGACGAGAGGTCGCGGATCGAGTACGTCGCGACCGATGGCAAGCGGCAGGTCATCCCGCAGGTGTCCTACGTCAACGACCAGGGCGAGCGGGAGGTGTACGAGTCGAGCGACGTCAAGACCACGCCGGAGCAGCTCGCGAAGGGCGAGCGGCGCTCCATGGACTGCATGGACTGCCACAACCGGCCCACCCACACCTTCGAGCTGCCGGAGCGGGCCGTGGACCGCGCGATGGCCGAGGGCAGCATCAGCCCCGAGCTGCCCTTCGCCAAGAAGAAGGCCATCGAGCTGCTCCAGGCCGAATATCCCGACCGCGAGACGGCGGGGCAACGCATCCGCGAGGGGTTCACCGAGTACTATCGGGCCAGCCACGCCCAGGCGTTCACCAAGCATCGCGCCCTCGTGGAAGCGTCGGCCGAGCGCTTGGCAGCCATCTATGCGAGGAACGTGTTTCCGGCGATGAAGGTGGGCTGGGGCACGTACCCCAACCACATCGGACACGAGGACTTCCTCGGCTGCTTCCGCTGCCATGACGACAATCACAAGACGCGTGACGGCCGTGCGATCTCGCAGGAATGCAATGCGTGCCACTCGATCCTGGCGATGGACGAGCCGAACCCGAAGGTGCTGGCGGACCTGGGCCTGGAGTAGCGCGCTCGCGGCGCTGCTGTTCGCCGGCCCCGGACACGCCGCGAACCCCGACGCGGACTGCCTCGCGTGCCACGGGGAGCCTGATCTGCGTTCGGATGCGGGGGCGAGCCTCTTCGTCGACGCGGACAAACGCTCGACGAGCGCTCACGCCGCCCTCTCCTGTACCGACTGCCATGAAGGGGTCCAGGGCTTCCCGCATCCGTCTCCGCCCCCGCGCGTCGCGTGCGCCACATGCCACGAGGACGCGTCGGCCAGCCTCGATCAGAGCGTCCACGCCCGGCGCAACGGAGGCGTAGAAGCCCCCGACTGTCGCTCCTGCCACGGCTCAGCGCACGCTTTCCCGCCGCGCAGCGACGCGCTCTCGCCGATAGCGAGGCGCAATCTCCCGAGAACGTGCGGCGCCTGTCACGCGAGTCCCGACTTCCTGGCGCGCCACCAGCTCGGGCTGGCACGGCCGATCGAGGCCTACGCGCAGAGCGTCCACGGCAGGGAGCTCGCCAAGGGCAACGAGAAGGCCGCGTCGTGCTCCGACTGCCACGGCGCCCACGACATCCGCAAGGCGCGCGATGCCGAGTCGCGCATCAACCATTGGAACGTGCCCACGACGTGCGGCCAGTGTCACGCGCAGGTCGGCGCGGCCTTTGCGGCCAGCGTCCATGGCCGAGCCGTAGTGCGCGGTCTCGGAGGCGCGCCGGTCTGCACGGACTGCCACGGCGAGCACGCGATCCTCGCGCCCTCGGAGCCCGGCTCTCTCGTCAGCCCCGCCCGCGTCTCGAGCGTCACCTGCGGGCGCTGTCATGCCGACGAGCGGCTGGCGGAGAAGTACAACCTGCCGCGGGACAAAGTCCCGGCGTTCCAGGACAGCTTCCACGGCCTTGCGGGGCGCGCGGGCTCACAGAGCGTGGCGAACTGCGCTTCCTGTCATGGCGTCCACAACATCCTGCCCTCGAAGGACCCGCGCTCCAGCGTCCATATGGCGAACCTTACGAAGACCTGCGGTGCGTGCCATCCTGGCGCAGGCCAGCGCTTCGCGATCGGCCCGGTGCACGTCACGAGCGCGACGGAAACCGAGCACGCGGTCACGCGACTCGTGCGCGTCGCGTACCTGACCCTGATCCCGGTGACGGTGGGCTTCATGCTCCTCCACAATGGCCTCGACTTCTTCCGGAAGTTGTGGCGCGGCGTCCCGCCCCATGCATCGGGCGAGGCGCTGCCCCGCATGAACCTCCACTTCCGCATCGCCCATGCCCTCGTGGTGCTCAGCTTCCCGGCGCTGGTCGTGACGGGCTTCGCCTTGAAGTACCCGGAGGCGTGGTGGGCCGCGCCCCTCGTCGCCCTCGAAGGCGATTTGGCGCTGCGCGGCTACGTGCATCGAATTGCGGCGCTCTTGCTGTGCGCCGCCTGCGCGTATCACGTCCTCCATCTTGTCGTGGTCAAGCGGGACCGGAGGGTGCTGCGGCGGCTGCTCCCGCGCACCCGGGATGCCGGTGACCTCGCCGAGTTCTTCCGGTGGGCCCTCGGGAAGAGCACCGCGCGCCCGGGCTTCGGCGTCTTCAGCTACGCCGAGAAGGTCGAGTACTGGGCTTTCGTCTGGGGCACGGCGGTGATGGCGGTCTCCGGCTTCCTTCTCTGGTTCGAGAACTGGAGCCTCAGGCTATTCCCGACCTGGGTCATGGACGCTGCCACCGCCATCCACTGGTACGAAGCGATCCTGGCGACCCTCGCGATCCTCGTCTGGCACTTCTACATGGTCGTTTTCGACCCCGAAATCTACCCGATGGACCGCGCCTGGCTGACGGGCCGTGCCGCGGCCGATCACCTGCGCGAGCGCCGGCCGGTCTACGCGCGTCTCCTGCGGCGCCGAAGCGAGTCGAGCGATCCGCGGCCCGAGGATTGATGTCCAGGATGATCGGATATTCGTGCGGCGGAGCGCTTGGCGCGTCGCTGACCGTGCTCCTCATCGGGACGCTGCTACTGGGATTCGATCTGACGCATTGGGGTGAGTCGCAAGGGAGATGGGTTGGGGTCGCTGGTACGATCGCTGGAGTCGCCGGCGCGGTCGGCGGCGCATGGCTCGCTGGGCGCGCCGACCGACGCGCACTCAAACGAAGTGCGTGATGGCGGCGCCGGCGCGCAGCCTCACTTCGGAAGCTGTCTGCGCCAGCCGAGCCACGCCCGGATGCAGCGGTGCCCGAGGTCGACGGGCTTGAGATACATGAGGGGACAGCCGCCTACGATGGGAGCCACACCCGTCCGGGAGCACGCCTCGACCGCGTCCTTCGAGACGCTCCCCCGACCGAAGGACCGATGGAACCAGATGCGACGCACGCCGCGCTCGAGAGCCTGCCGCACGACCCCGAGCGAGGCCTCCGGATGGGTGGCCACGATCACGCCGTCGACATCACCCGGCACGCTCGCGAGGTCCGGATAGCACCGGGCACCCTCGACCTCCGCGGCGTTCGGGTTGACCGGGACCGCGTCATAGCCGCAGTCACGGAGCTTGCGGAATACGGGATTGGCTGCGCTCGCTCCAGAGCGTGAGACGCCAGCGACGGCAATCCGTTTCCCTCGCAAGAATTCGGTGATGAGCTCGGGAGTGTTCGCCATCGGCCACCTCATCCGTCCGCCACCAACACGGACCAAGTCATGCAGAGACGCCTCGCAAATGCCGTGCCGACCCGACCGCCGCGCATTGCCGGGGGGCAAGCTGGCCGCGCATTTCATTCGGCAGCGCTCCGACTCGAGCGCAGGCTTCGCCGGCTCGGCGCCTACGCGAACGATCCCCGGGTAGATCTCTCGAGCCGACAACCAAGCGCTGATCAAGCGGTTGCAGGAAGGGCGGGTGGTGGTCGCGCGGTGGCGCGACTTGTGCTCCAGGTAAGGATAGCGGGGGACGACGCGTTGCACGAGTTCGAGGAGAGCATCGGCGGGGTCGAGCGCTGGATCTGCGGCGGAGCATCGACGGAGCGGTTGGCTCGCGAGGCGCGGCTGCCACTCACCGGTCGCACGGCGCAGTTCTACGCAGGCTGCGTTGAACACGTGGAAGGCGTGGATTTTCTGGCGTTCGGCCTGCCGCAGGCCATGTGGCACCTTCGAG
>DATFEN010000269.1:0-6435 GCA_035251085.1 Vicinamibacteria bacterium
GTGGCCTGGCCCGACACGATCAGCATCTTCACGTCGTCGTCCTCGAAGACGTGGCTGCCCCTGGCGCCCAGCGCGGTCAGGCTGAAGCGGTCGACGCCGTCGGCGTCGCGCTTCGCCAGGGTCAGCGCGGCGCCCTGCGGGCGCAGATCTCGGTCCCAGATCATCTCCGTGAGACGGACCGGCATCTCGAAGCGGCCGCCTTCGAGCCGCAGCCAGCCGACCGGCTCGACGCGGGCGAAGGCGAGATCGAGGCGTGCGTCACGGGAGTCGTAGTTGTCGCGCAGGAGCAGCGGCGGCGGCTCGACGTTCTCGTCGCTCGAGTAGTTGAAGTCCCCGCCGACGCCGAGCTTGAAGCGGCCACGCCCGAACTCCACACGCGGCCGCGCCTGAAACCGCTGGCGTGAATCGTTCTCGAACTCCGTGGCCGACAGCAGGATGTCCTGCGTCCACTCCTGGCGGAGCAGCGTATCCAGGTGGAACGAAAAGCTGGACTGCGACGTCTGGTAGACGGGAGCGGGCTCCTGGGCGAGGAGGGGCGCGGCCGCTGTAGCGAGGACCAGGGCCGCGAAGGCGCGCTTCATGAGGCCCGGCGATCTTAGCACGGGGGTAACATGCGGGACGTGCGCGTGGCGGTCGTGATCCCGGCCTTGAACGAGGAGCAGGCGATCGGTCTCGTGCTCGACGAGATCCCTGCGCTCGCGTGCGAGACGATCGTCGTGGACAACGGATCGAGCGATCGGACGGCGGCGGTTGCGCGCGCCCACGGTGCCCGCGTGGTCGAGGAGCCTCGGCGCGGCTACGGCCAGGCCTGCCTCACGGGCATCGCCGCGGCCGGCGACGTGGACGCGATCGCGTTCCTCGATGCGGACCACAGCGACTACCCGTCCCAGCTCGGCGAGGTGCTGGCGCCGATCCTGGCGGGCGAGGCCGATCTCGTGATCGGCTCGCGTCGGCGCGGGCGGCGTGCGCGCGGCGCGCACCCGTGGCACGCCGTGCTCGGCACGCGGGCCTGCGTGCTGCTCATGAACGCGCTGATCGGGACGCGGGCCACCGACCTCGGTCCCTTTCGTGCGATCACGACCGGGGCGCTCCGCCGCCTGGACATGCGCGACCGCGACTTCGGCTGGACCGTCGAGATGCAGGCGAAAGCGCAGCGCCGCGGGCTGCGCGTCGTCGAGGTGCCGGTCGACTATCGGCCGCGCGTGGGGCGGAGCAAGATCAGCGGCACGCTGATCGGAACGTTGCGCGCGGGCGTGAAGATCATCGGCCGCATCCTGTACCACGCCGTGGCACGCCCCGCATGAGAGGGCGCGCCGCGCTCGTGGCGAGCGCGGCCATCCTCACCGCGAGCGCCGGCTACTGGGCTGGACGGGGCGACCTGACGGGCTCGGTGGGAGCGCACCTGGCCGTCCACGGCGTCGCCTTCGTCGCATATCTTGCGGCACTGCGTGGGGCCCGGGGCCTCTCGAGCCGCAGCCTCGCCGTCGCGCTCGGTCTCGCGTTCGCCTGGCGGCTGGCGCTCGTCGCCGGACCACCCCTCCTGTCGGACGACGTCTACCGCTACGTGTGGGAGGGACGCATCCAGGCCCACGGCGGCAATCCGTACCGCTGGCTCGACCGGCCCGAGGCGGAGCGCTGGTCGCAGCTGCGGGATCCGGTCTGGGAGCGCGTGAACCACAAGGACTACACCGCGATCTACCCGCCGCTGTGGCAGCTCGTGGCGCGCGCGGTGACGGCGGTTCACGATTCCGTCACGGCCATGAAGGCCGTCCTGGTCGTTTGCGAGGCTCTGATGTGGCTGCTGCTGGCGCGGCTCCTGGCGCGGCGGGGTCTTCCGCGCGAGCGCCTGCTGCTCGCGGCCTGGAGCCCGCTGGCCCTCGTCGAGATCGCGGGCAGTGGCCACAACGAGCCGCTCGGGATGCTGCTCTTCACGGCCGCTCTGCTGTCTCTCGAGACGGGTCGAACCGCCTTCTCCGCCGTGGCGGCGACACTCGCGTTCCTCGCGAAGCTCGTTCCGGGACTGCTCACGCTGCCGTGGGCGCGGCGCTTCCGCCCGTGGCATGCGCTGTGGGGCGGCTTGCTCATTCCCCTCGCGATCCTGCCCTATGCGGACGCACGCCGCGGCCTGTTGCGAACGCTGCTCGGATACGGCGAGCACTGGCGATTCAACGAGACCGTGTTCGCGGTCTTCGACGCGACCCTGCCGCCGCCGCTGCCGTCCGTTCTGGCACTCGGCCTGCTGTTGGCGCTGGGAATCTGGCTCGCCTCCCGAAGCTGGGATCCCGTGAGGGCAGCGCTCGCGATGACGAGTGTCTGGCTCCTGCTCATGCCCAGCGTGCTCCCCTGGTACGCGCTGTGGCTCCTGCCGCTGCTCGTGCTCGTCGATGCGCCCGGGGCACTCGCCTTCACGGGCACCGTGTCGCTGGCGTACCTCGTCTATCCAGGCTGGCTTGCCGGAGGCGAGTGGCAGGTGGGCTGGCCGGTGCGAGCTCTGGAGTACGGCGTGCCTCTCGCGATTCAAGTCTGGCTCATGTCTCGCGGAGGTCGCATGGCGGGCCGCACGCTTCTCGTCTTCGTCAAGCGCCCCAAGCCGGGCGAGGTGAAGACGCGCCTGGCCGCGGATCTGGGGGACGACGGCGCGGCGGCCGTCTACCGGGCCCTCGCTGAGGCCGAGATCGCGAGCACCCGGCCGCGCGGGCGCGAGTACGAGCGGCGATTCTTCTACGCGCCGGCCGATGCCGGGACCGAAGTGGCGGCCTGGCTTCCGGGCGAGAGCGTCGCGCCCCAGGAGGGCGAGGACCTCGGCGCCCGGATGGCGGCCGCCTTCGAGGGGGCGTTCCGCGCGGGTGCGCAGCGGGTCGTGATCATCGGCAGCGACGTGCCGTGGGTCACGCGCGAGCGCGTCAAGGCGGCGTTCGCGGGCCTCGACGCCGGAGACGTCGTCCTGGGCCCCTGTGACGACGGCGGCTACTACCTGCTCGCGCTGTCACGGCCCCGGCCAGAGCTGTTCCAAGGCATCGCCTGGAGCACGTCGGCCGTCCTGCAGTCCACCCTCGAGCGCGCGCAGGCCCACGGCCTTCGCGTCGTCATGCTCGAACCGCTCCCCGACGTGGACACCCTCGCCGACATCCAGCGGTCGTGGGAGCGGCTGAGGCCGATCCTGCCTCGCTCGGTCGTGAGTCTCGTCGAGCCGCAGCTCCGATAGGACGTCCCGCTCGAAGCACGACGCGCCTACGGCTTCCGTTGCCCGGCCGCTTCGTCCGCCGAGCCTTCGGCGGGCGCGAAGAAGACAAGCAGCTCCAGGTCCTCGGTGATGTCATGGAAGCGGTGTTCCACCCGCTTCGCGACGTAAACCACGTCGCTGGGATCGACGGCATGGTCTTCGTCGCCGATCCGGATCCGAGCGTGGCCGCTCAGGACATAGTAGATCTCGTCCTCCTCATGCGGGGACTGCTCATCCTGAGCCCCGGCCAGGAGCCGGTAGATGCCGAGGCTCAGGTCGGGAACCCTGAAGAACTCGTGCCAGGGGCTCGTCCGCTGGCGGTGCTCGGCGAGCAGCTTCGGTAGCTCGAGCGCCTGCATGGCCATCCTCCGTGACTGTGGCAGTGTAGCGACTTCGCGCGGCGACAGGGCGAGCTGGCGCGGCAGCCACTCCTCGCGGTCGTTGCTCGCCATGGGCAGGAGGCCGTCGTGGATCAGCACCACGGGTGCTCCGCCGCCGTCCCGCTCCCATGCGATTCGCCCGCCGGGGGGACGTCCACGAAGCTGCTCTCCGCCGCGGCTGACGACCCGCAGAGCGTGATGACGACCAGGAGCGGCCTCTAGGAGCCATCGCCAATGGGCACCTCCACGACTTCGAGTCGGACACGTCCCGTCCCCGGGCCGATCAGGCCGATCTTCTGCGCGGCCTCCTTCGACAAGTCGATCACGCGGTCGCGTCGCGGCAGGCGGTCGTTGATGCGAACCACGACGCTCCGGCCGCTCGAGAGCAGCGTCACCCGAACGCGCGTGCCGAAGGCCCAATCGCCATGAGCGGCCGTCAGCTCGCCCGGGTCGAAACGCTCGCCGCTCGACGTGCGGCGGCCGCTGAAGCCGGGCCCGTACCAGGAAGCAATGCCCTCGGTCGTGAATCCGACGACCACGGGCGGGGCCACAGGGAACCTCGGAGGCGGCTTGCCGCCGCAGGCTGCGGCGGCCACGGCCAGGAGCGCGAGGGCCGCGCGCCGGCTCACGACAGAGTGTGGACCCGCAGCATGTTGGTGGCGCCCGTGGTGTGGCTCTGGCCCGCCAGCATCAGGATCGTATCTCCCGTCGTGGCGAGGCCCGTACGCTTCAACAGCTCCTCGCCGCGCACGATCATCTCGTCGGTGGTCGCCGCGAAATCCGACTTGACCGGGACGACGCCCCACCACAGTGCGAGACGCCGGTAGGTGTCGTCGTTGTAGGTGATCGCCGCGATCGGGGCCCGCGGCCGATAGGACGAGACGAGCCGCGCAGTCGAGCCGGACTCGGTGAAGGCCACAATCAGCTTGCAGTCCAGCTCCTCGGCAACGGTCGAGGCGACGCGCGCGAGGCTGCGAGCCACCATCGACACGGTCCCGCCGGTCACGCGGGCCGGCGCGCGGAAACCGTAGTGCTCCTCCGTGTAGCGGGCGATGCGCGCCATGGTCTCGACCGCCTCGACCGGAAAGCGGCCGGAGGCGGTCTCGGCCGACAGCATGATGCCGTCGGTGCCGTCGAGGATCGCGTTCGCCACGTCCGAGGCCTCGGCGCGCGTGGGCCGCGGGTTCTCGATCATGCTCTCCAGCATCTGGGTCGCGGTGATGACGACCTTGCCGGCGCCGTTGGCCATCTCGATGATGCGCTTCTGGAGCGTGGGCACCTCCTCGGTGGAGAGCTCGACGCCCAGATCTCCCCGGGCGACCATCACGCCGTCGGTGGCCTCGAGGATCGACGGGAGGTCGTCGACCGCCTCGCGCTTCTCGATCTTCGCGATCACCGGCGTGGAGGCGCCGTGCGTGCGGATCAGCTCCTTGACCAGCTCCACGTCGGCCGCCTGGCGCACGAAGGAAAGGGCCACGTAGTCGACGCGGTTCTGCAGGCCGAAGGCCAGGTCCTTGCGGTCCTTCTCGGTCAGCGCGGGCGTCGAGAGCCTCACGCCGGGCAGGTTCATGCCCTTGTTCGACTTGAGTGGGCCGCCATGGACGACCGTGGCCGTCACTTCCTCACCCGCCGCGGAGGCGACCCTGAGCTCGAGGTTGCCGTCGTCGAGGAGGATCTTGTCGCCGGCCTTCACGTCGCGTGGCAGCGGGTCGTACGTCGTCGAGATGCGCGCCGGCGTGCCCTCGATCGTCTCGTCCGTGGTGATCACGACGTTGGCGCCGTCTTCGAGCTCGATCGAGTCGCCCTTGACGCGACCGGTGCGGATCTTGGGCCCCGAGAGGTCCTGAAGGAGCGCGACGGAGCGCCCCAGGTTCGCCGAGATCTCCCGCACCTCGCGGATCACCTCGAGGTGCTGCGCGTGCTCGCCGTGGGAGAAGTTGAGCCGGACGACGTTGATGCCGGCGCGGATCAGCCGCTCGAGGACCGCCGGGCCGCGGGACGCCGGCCCGACGGTCGCGACGATCTTGGTTCGGCGCATGGGCGGAGTATACGAGACTACCATTCGGCCATGACCCCAACCGAGATCCTGCTCGGCCTCCTCGACGAGGCCTTCGACAAGAAGGCGTGGCACGGCACGAACCTGCGCGGCTCGGTGCGCGGCCTCGACGCGCGGACCGCGGCGTGGCGACCCGGGCCGCGCCGACACAACATCTGGGAGCTGGCCGTTCACGCCGCGTACTGGAAGTACGAACCTCCTCCTGCACGTACCACCCCATTGAGTCGCAACGGGCGCGAATCCAAGGCTTTGCGGACGTAGCCTTGCGGCCGTTCCCACCCATTGAAACTATTCAGACGAGTAGGACGGGCACAGTTCGGGCACAGCCATCCGGCTCGCGACGCGCACACGCAGCGTATTGCGTATACGCGGTGTCGCGTTTCAGCCGCTCCCCCGTAGGCGAAGGCGCGACCCTGTGTCCCGAGTGTGCCCGTTCGCGGGCCACAGTCGCCGCACAAGGCCGGCGTCACCGTCGAGGCCGAGGGCCGTGCTGCCGAACCGGGTCGCGCCCTCGTGCCGGGTGACGCGGGTGACATTGGGAGCCGACGCGATGGCTTGGTTCTGGTAGCGTGAGGACATGCGCCCCGCGCTCCGTGTCGCCTCCGACCCGTCTCGCGCCTCGACTCCTAGCGGCGAGCCTACGCTCCAGGCGTCGGGCCTGCGCCTCACGTGCAGCGGCGCCGCAAGGCGAGCGCCGGCTGGACGCTGACAAGCGGTGAGCGACGACCGCCCACCGTCGCCCTAGAGGCGCCCACAGGAGCGGAGCTACCCGAGCC
>DATFEN010000272.1:0-3915 GCA_035251085.1 Vicinamibacteria bacterium
CGAGCTTGATCAGCAGATACACGATGAAGGCACCGGGGTTCGCGGTCACGAGGCCCTCGAGCACCCGTGTGGCGGAGCCGCAGGCCTGGCCGGACATGAGCTGCAGGGGCGCCACGAAGTCCCTGAGCGCCATGCCGGCCAGGGCCAGTGCGGGCAGGGCGAGGAGCAGGACCGCGAAGACGGGCAAAAGCGCCGCGAGCACGATCGGAACCGCCACGCCCTCCAGACGCCCGCGAGCGAACGCGACGAGCACCACCGCGGCGAGGCCGGCTGCGAACAGCACCACCACGACCATCAAGAGGGCGATGGCGAGGCGCCAGCGGAAGTACGAGTCGGCCGCGGTCGCGTGCTGTCGCCAGGCGCGGCCAATGTCCGTCCGCCCGCTCGCCACGCCGTCGAGGTACATGAAGGTCCCGCGCGCGTTGATCCACAGGACCAGAGCCACGAGCAGGCCGATCAGGATGACGCCGACGAAGACCCCGACGGCGACCTCGACGGTGTGGGCCGCCAGCCACGCGCTCGCGGTATTGACAGCGTCGGCCACCTCCTCACCCACGCTGCGTCCGCCGCCAGGCCAATCGCCGACGTGTCCACTGCCGTCGCCGCCCCCCGCTCCTCCGCTGAGGGTGCGGCCGCACTGATCGAGGAAGGCGAGGAACCCGAGGACGATCCACCTCTTGAGGCGGATGGGGAAGAGCGTACGGCGGGTGTGCCCGATCGCCGCCTGGGCGGCTTCGATCGCGGAGATCCTCGGGACCGGCGGGCTCGTCGTGCTCACTTGGTTCTCCTCGCCCGATGGCCGAACGGCGTCGCGGTCCGGCCGCACGCACGACCGGAGCCGGGCCCGCTCTGTTCATAACCCAGAACGTGATCGTCGCGGCAGGAGTTCTCATAAGTGCGCAAGCCGGGGCGCAGTGCCCAGTGGGACGAGGCCGGCAGCAAGCTCCCGGTGCTGGGCTACACGGGTGCCCTATGCGAATCGGCGACATCCTGCTGACGGCGTGAGGCCCGGTGATCGTGATGCTCACGCGCTAGGCCGATACGGTAACTTACCCGCCTGATACTTCCGCCGGAACGGGCGTCGCTCCAGAGTCATTTCGATCGAGGCCGGGTCGAGGGCTGTCGAACGGGAACGAGCCGCAGGGGCCTCGGCTGGCCGGGAGGAGACGATGAATCGAGCGGCAGGGCTTTTACTGGCGTTGGCCACGCTGACGGCGTCGACGGCAACACAGGCGGCGAACGCGGCGTTGCTGATCGAGCTGCCGGACCGGGTGCTTCCGTCCGGCGTCTCGAGCGATCTCACCGTCGTCGGTGGCCTAGGCGAAGGCGGCGGATTCCACTGGATGCCCACGAGCGGAGTCGTCTTCATCGGCGGACGGCAGGCGCTGTCCACGAGCCGCGACGGCGACACGATCGTGGGCGAAGCCCTCGATGCCAGCAGGCTGCAGCAGGCGGCCATCTGGCAGCGCGGCACGGAGTGGCGGCTGCTGGGATCGATCGTCCCCAACGCCCGGCCGTGCGACGCCGACCTCAGCGTCGCGATACAGGTGAGCGGCAACGGGAAGGTCGTGGTGGGCCTGGGGTGGGACACCTGCAGCACAGCCCGCGCCTTCCGCTGGGAAGAGTCGACCGGCATGGTGAACCTGGGGAGCACCGTTGCCGGCAGGGGCAGCCGGGCGGATGCGGTTTCGGGCGACGGGACGGTCGTGGTGGGCTTCCAGGACCTGACCAGCGGCTTCCGGCAAGGCGCTCGCTGGGTGGGAGGTCAGCAGACGCTGTTCACGGGCCCGCTGGGCATCGTCGGCCAGGCGTTCGACACGAATGGCGACGGGTCGCTCGTCGTGGGCCAGGTGTGTCGTCCCGGCGACCCACTGGACCAGAGCGGGTGGGTATGGACCCAGCGGGACGGCCTGCAGTGTCTCCCTGTCCCGAGGCTGAGGTTGCTCTCGAGAGAGGGGGACTTTCTCGGCCGCGCCCGGGCGACGAGCGACGACGGCCGGGTGGTCGGCGGCGCCCAGGCCTTTGGCCTCGAAAGTGACGCCGTCCTCTGGCTGGACAGGCAGCCGTTCTACCTGAAGGATTACCTGCGCGAGCACGGTGTGCCCAACGCATTCGAGGGCTGGGTGAACACGGGCACCATCACCGACATCTCGCGAGACGGCCGCGTGCTGGTGGGCTGGGGGGCCGGGCCTCGCGACTTCAAGGGCTACGTCGTGATCCTCGACTGGGAGGGGGGCGAGTAATGAAGCGCCTGGTGACGCTCCTCGGCTTCCTCGCGGCCTCTCCCGCGTTTTCCCAGGGGTTCGAGGCAGCGCTCGTCGGCGGCTACACCACACCGGGCGGAATCGAGCAGAAGGCATTGGGCATCCAGGACCTCGAGCTCGCGGGTAGCTTCAGCTGGGGCGCGAGCGCGGCCTTCTTCTTCTCGCCGCGCTTCGGCGTCGAAGCCTCCTGGACCCGGCAGCAGAGCGCGCTCGAGATCGGCACGACGCAGGGCAGCGCCCGGCTGTTCGACGTCAACATCGATCAGGTGCAGGGGAGCTTCGTCTACCAGCTCGGCGGCGAGCCGTCGCGGCTGCGGCCGTTCTTCACGGTCGGGCCCGGTGCGGCGTTCCTCAGCGCGACCGACCTCGATGGCGAGACGAAGCTCTCGTTCGGCGCTGGCGCTGGGCTCAGGTGGCTCCCGACCTCGAGGTTCGGCGCGCGGCTGCAGGCTCGCTACACTCCGACGTACCTCGACGACAGCTCCGCGTCGGACTTCTGCGACCCCTTCGGCTTCTGCCAGTCGTGGCTGCACCAGTTCGAGCTGACGGGGGGGCTGGTGGTCCGCTTCTGAAACCCGCGCGAGCCACGCTGATCCCTGCTCTGGGCGGAGTGGCTGCGCGAAGATGTGCCCCATCGTCATATCGTGCTCACCATGCCACGGCACCTGCGTCCGCTGTTCCGGAGGCGCCGCGAGCTGCTTCTCGATCTGGCGCAATGCGGTGCTTCGGCACTCTGCGAGTAGCTCGTGAGCGTGAGCATCGACAACGCGGCGCTCATGAAGCGCCTGTTCTTGGGCTTCGACACGCCCAGAGAGCCGGCGGAGCTCCCCCTCGGCAGCCCTCGCTTGACTGACTTTGAGATGAGGTGTCCCCCAAGGGGACAGTGACCATCATGAAGAGCGGACGGCGAGCCGCGGGGCCGGCGTCCGGGGCCGGACACGAAGCCTCAGGATCGAGGCGCAGCGTGAGCTTAGCCGCCACGTCCTGCCCGGGTTGTTCACCCGCCCACGCGGCATTCGACTTGCTTAAAATGGCTCGATGACCTTCGCCCGGGTGTTCGACGCGGCCTTGCTGCTCACGCTGCTCTCGATCAGCGGCTGCGCCTCGTCGCGGGCGGCCGCCCCCTCAGCCAAGAAGACGCCGGAATCGCCCGAGGCAGCCAAGGCGACGTCGGAATCGCAGTCATCCGCGACCCGCGGTGGGGAGACCGAAGCTACCAAGGGAGCAGCAGAATCGCAGCCGTCCACCTCTCGCGCTGGTGAGACCGAGGCGGCCAAGCAGTCATCGGCTCGCAACGAACCCGCGGCGAGTGCTGCAGCCGGGGCGGCGAGCGCGTCGAAGGGGAGCGGCGCGGGGGCCGAGGCGGATGCGTCCGCCAGCGGGGCCCGGACTCCCGACGAGCAGCGCGATGCGCTCGACCAGCGGCTCGACGCATCGCTTTCGGCATTCGATGCCCTGCTGCTCAAGGAGCAGCAGCAGGCGGCGCAGGACCGCGCCGAGAACGCGGCTTCCGCGGGCGCGCAAGGGGGCGGCAGCGAGGACGCGTCTGGAGGCACGACCGCGGGGGGATCGGCCGACGGCGACAAGGGCAAGGCCGGCGCTCGCTCCGGATCGAAGACCGGGACCGACGGGGGACGCGGACGAGAGCGGG
>DATFEN010000276.1:0-10205 GCA_035251085.1 Vicinamibacteria bacterium
CGTGGTTCCGAGGCTCCCGCCATGGCGAACGTCGAGAGCAGCTTCTCGACCTCGGCGCTGGCGCACGCCGGGCAACACACGCTCTCGCCGAAGGCGCGCACATACTTCTCGAAGCGCTCTTCGCAGGCGTGGCACATGTACTCGTAGATCGGCATCAGCGCGAGGCCCTCTGCCCCATCTCCTTCCTGGCCTTCTCCCAGTCGTCGAGGAATCGCTTCAGCCCGATGTCGGTGAGGGGATGCTTCAGGAGCTGGCGGAAAACGGCCATCGGCAGCGTGCCGATGTGGGCGCCCGCCTTCGCTGCCTCCACCACGTGCATCGGATGGCGCAGCGAAGCGGCAAGCACCTCGCATGGGTAGCCGTAGTTGCGGAAGATCTCCACGATGTCGCGGACGAGCTCCATGCCCGGCGTCGCCACGTCGTCGAGACGACCGACGAATGGCGAGGCGAAGCGGGCCCCTGCCTTGGCTGCCAGCAGCGCCTGCGTCGGCGAGAAGATCAGCGTCATGTTGACGCGGATGCCTTCGCCCGCGAGCACCTTCGTCGCCTTCAGGCCTTCGATCGTGCAGGGGCACTTGACCACGATGTTCCTGTGCAGGGACGCCCAGTGCCGGCCCTCGCTCAGCATCCCGGGGGCATCGGTCGCGACCACCTCCGCGGAGATCGGCCCGTCCACCGTCCGGCAGATCTCGAGCAGGATGTCCTCGGGATCGCCCTTCTCCTTGGCGAGCAGGCTGGGGTTCGTGGTCACTCCGTCCACGACCCCGAGCTCGGCACCCTCCCTGATCTCGTCGAGGCTCGCGGTATCCAGGAAAATCTTCATCGCCCTCTCCTCACACGACGGGGTTCTCGAGCACGCCGATCCCTTCGATCTCGACCTCCACGCGGTCCCCCGGCCGCAGGGGAGCCACGCCGGCAGGCGTTCCTGTGGTGATGATATCGCCAGGCAGGAGCGTCATCACCCGCGACACGAAGCGAACCAGCGCGACGGGATCGAAGATCAGCTCCGCGGTCGAGCTCATCTGGCGGCGCTCGCCGTTGACGCGGCACTCCACGCTCAGGCGTCCGAGCTCCAGCCCCACCGCCAGCGCCGGACCGACCGGACAGAAGCTGTCGAAGCCCTTGGCGCGCGTGTACTGCACGTCCTTCCTCTGCAGCTCGCGCGCGGTGACGTCGTTCACGCAGACCGCCCCGAGGATCGCCGCGGTGGCGGCCTCGGGCGTCTCGACGTCCTTGACGCGGCGGCCGATCACCACTCCGAGCTCGGCCTCGTGGTCCACGCGTCCGGCCCACGCCGGCAGCCGGATCGCCTCGCCGGGGCCGATCACCGCTGACGGCGGCTTCAGGAAGAGCAGCGGCTCCTCGGGCACGGGCTTGCCCTGCTCGAGAGCATGGTCGCGATAGTTGAGGCCCACGGCCACGATCTTGGAGGGCGCCGCCGGGCACAGGAGCTTCGCTGATTCGAGCTCGACGGTCTCACGGGTCTCGGAGAGTCCGGTGATCGGGTCGCCGTCGAGCAGGCGCAGGCCGCCCTGCTCCTCCTTGGCCCAGCTCGGGCCGTGCGCCGTGGCGATTCGGAACAGCCTCACCGTCGCCCCCCCTCCACCGGCGTGGAGCGTGGACCCTCGTTGCCCGCGGCGTCGACGGCGCTGACGAAGTAGACGAAGCGGCCCGTCCCGGCGCTCACATCGAGTGCGCTGGTATCGGGGGCACGGACTTCGGCGATTCGCTGTGGCCCGCCGCCGGGCGCTTGCCGATAGACGCGGTAGAGGGCGAGGTCGGGCTCGGGCGAGGGGCTCCAGGACACCTCGATGCCGGCATCGGTCGCGAGCACCGCGACGCCCTGGGGCGCCGCCGGGGGCTTCTTGTCTTCAACACCGACGCAGGACTCGTTGGACGCCTCGCTCTCGATGAGCGGCGAGCCCGAGACCACGGTGCGGGCGACGTAGCAGACGCGCGCGCCGACGGCGGCGGTTGCGTCCAGGAAAGTTGCCTCCCCGCGGAGCGGCGCGGTGACGAGCGGCGCGGCGTATTCGCCGCTCTCGTCGCGACGGTAGAGGAACAGGCCCGCCGTCTCGGGTACGGGCTCGGGCGACGGCGTCGCCTCGGGCGCGGGCTCGGGGCTCGGCGTGGGTTCCGGCGTCGGCTCGGGTGTGGGTGCTGGCGGTGTCTCCGGTGCCCCCGGCGCGCCAGGCGCCCCCGGCGGCCGTATGGACGGCGGTGACGGCTCCGGCGAGGGTTGGATCCAGGCCGGCATCGGATCCGGGGGCGTGAAGGTGAGCCGGACGCCGTCGGGCTCGAGCGCGGCCGCGAGCCCGGTCGGGGGCGGTACCGCGTCGGCGACTGTGAGCGAACGCAACGGGGACATCACGGAGCTGCGCTTGTTGCTGATCGCCACGGCGGCCACCCGCACCACCGTTCCGACCTCCGGCAGCGCTTCGGTCGACACGAGCCTCTCACCCGGTGCGGCCTTGAGCTGGCGCCGCGTCGCGGTCTTCTGGAACTCCTCGCTGCCGATGGCGCGCCACAGCTCCAGCGTGACGACGCCCAGTCGTTCGCCCTCGGTGGTGGCGCGCGGCGCCTGCACACGCAGCTCGAGCTCGCCCCCGCGCTGTGCGATGGCCAGCTCGGCCACCGGTTGGGGCGTACGGCGTAGAGGCGGCAGCGGATCGCCGCGCTTGCCGCAGCCGACGTGTAGCGTCGCGAAGCCAGCGAGCGCCAGGAGCAGCGTGTCGGTCTTGCGCATTCGCTATGGGCGCTCGGAGGTGAGCGCCTAGTATACCGGCCGTGACGCTGAGAGCGCGGCTCAGTACTCCACGACGGCGATCCTGGTCTTGAGCTCGTCCGCGCCGATCCGGCCGGCCTGGCGCTCGTCGAGGTCCTTCTTGCGGACGCGCACCACGAGCGTCTTCTCGACCCTCCCGCCGGCGAAGGGAAAGCCCGGCACGAAGTCCACCGCGGCGGCGATCGTCTCCTCGTCGCGCAGCGCGCGAAGCGTCGCGCCGTGGCTCGAAAGCGTATCGACGAGGGCACCCCGCATTCGCGTCACGAGCGTCGCGGCGGGGGTCTCGGGCTCCTCTTCCGCGAAGCCGGCGTCGAACCACAGCGTCCAGGGCGGCGTCGGAGGCAGCGGCGCCTCCGGGGGCGTGGGCGCCGCGGGGGGCAACGGAGCCTCGGCGGGCGCGACCGCAGCGGCCGGCTCCGGCTGCCTGCGGTGGATCTCCGAGCGGACTTCCGCGACGGCACGCTCCACCTCGAGCTGCGTGCGCGCCGCCTCGCGCTGGAGGGCCTCGGCCTGCTGCTCGATCACGCGGATCTCGCGGTCGAGCTCGGGCTGCGGGATCACGCTGACGCGACCCGCGCGGTCGGCCGAGCGTCGCCACACGACCAGGTTCCCGCTGCGCAACGCGCGCGCGGGCAGCACGAAGACCGCGCCGACGCCCTCGATCCGATAGCCCCGACAGGCGCCGGCCTGGAGCGCGAACACGCTGGGCCGCGCCACAGCGTCCGCGGCACGCGTCAGCGCGACCTCGAGCGCGCGCAGCTCGGAGCGCGGGTCCGGGTCCCTCGACGACGCAGCGCCCTGGGCCAGCACGCCGGGTGCCCACAGGAGGACGAACAACGCGGCGCATCCGCGGGCCATCACTTCTGCTCCGAGGCCTGCAGGACGTGGCCCATGAGCTCCGTCGTGCGCGCCAGGTGCTGTCCGGTCCGCCCGTCGAGATAAGCGAGGCCTGCGCTCACGCGCGCCAGGTCGTAGCGCCGCTGGGCTTCGGTGCGCTGGGCGAGCTGCCGGAGCGACTCCTCCACCCGGCCCTGGCGCTCTTCGCTCTGCCTGAGCAGCGCCTCGAAGCGCTGGAGGGCGTCGCTGCCGACGTTCTCGACCGCGGCCGGCGTGGCGGGCTCCTTGAGCGCCACCGCGAGGGCGGCGAGTTCCTGCGCGTGGCGCGACTCCTGGAGCGCGATGCGTCGCTCGAGCTGGGCGATCCGGGCCACGCCTGCTCCCAGGATGAGCAGCACGGCAGCGGCGGCGGCGATCAGGCTCCTGGGCCAGAGGGCCAGGCGCTGCCCCGCGCGCGCCGGCTCGAGCGTGGGCAGGGTGTCGCGGCCGAGGTCTGAGCGAACGCGGCGGAAGGCCGCGAGCTCCTCGCGGCACGCGTTGCACACAGTGAGGTGCATCTCCAGGTGCTTCGCCGTCTCCGGCGCCGCCTCGCCGTAGAGCACGTCCAGCATCACGTCTCGGTAGCTCGTGCACTCCATGTCCTTCGTCTCCGATGCTCTCAAGTCCGATGTCCTCAAGCTTGCACCGCCCCTGGCACGGCGGCGGTGCCGCGCAGGCCTTGGCGTTCCAGGCGTCCGCGCAGGCCGACGAGGCCGCGATACAGCCGCGTCTTGACCGTCGAGAGAGGCACGTCCAGGATCTCCGCGATCTCGGCGAAGGTCAGCTCCTGGTACTCCTTCAACACGATGACCTCTCGCTGCTCGTCCGGCAGCTCGGCAAGCGCCCCTCGCACCAGTCCGCACAGCGCGCCCCGCTCGGCCAGATCGTAGGGCGAGAGACCCGAGTGGGCCGGCAAGCCGCCATCCTCCTCGAGGCTGTCGAAACTGACGAAGGCCCGGCCGCGCTTGCGCCTGAGCCTGTCGCGACACAGGTTCAATGCGATCTGGTAGAGCCAGGATGAGAAACGCGCCTCTCCCTTGAAGCCATGGAGTGACCGAAAGGCCTTGAGAAAGGCCTCCTGCGTCACATCCCGCGCATCCTCCTCCGTTCCGAGAACGCGGTACACGGTTCCCTGGACCTTGCGCTCCCAGCGCAGTACGAGGAGGTCGAAGGCCGCCAGGTCACCTGCCTGGAAGGCTTCGACCAGGCGTTCGTCGCTGGGCGTCATGGCTGCTTGTTGGACGCATCCGAGGTGCCTAAGGCTTTAATTCTGTTTATCTGCCAAGGATATCTAGGCCCTTGGGTGCGTTTTCCTGTATATCTCCAATAAGTGGCGCGCGTTGACGTGCGTATAGCGCTGTGTGGTCGACAGACTGGCGTGACCAAGAAGTTCCTGAATGGCGCGGAGATCCGCGCCTCGTTGGAGGAGGTGTGTGGCAAAG
Organism: Vicinamibacteria bacterium; assembly: GCA_035251085.1. Taxonomy (GTDB): domain Bacteria; phylum Acidobacteriota; class Vicinamibacteria; order Fen-336; family Fen-336; genus DATFEN01. The sequence goes on from DATFEN010000276.1 coordinate 5,104, forward strand.
CTGTGCCGTAATCCGTGTGGGCTGATCCTCTGGGCCGTCGCGGTTTGCTGAACACGCCGAGCCACGAGCGACCGGACGCTTCTATCTGTCAATCGGCCACCGTGGAGATTGATGAACAGCGCGTCGTCACGGGGTCGTGCTCGGGCGCGTGCCGGCAGGTATGCCTTGAGCGCCTCGCGGGCCCGCTGCCCGAATGGCACGACCCGTTCTTTGCGTCCCTTCCCAACCACCCGCACCATCCGGCCGTCGAGGTCCACTTCGGACAAGTCCAACGAGACCAGCTCTCCGCAGCGAAGCCCTGTCGCGTAGAGCAGCTCGAGTATCGCCCGTGCGCGGAGCACCGCGTCCCCCTCCCCTGGGACGTCGAGGAGGGTGGCGACTTGCTCTTCATCGAGGTGCGCCGGCAGGTGGCGTTCGACCCGGGGCGAAAGGAGGGCTCGGGCCGGGTTCCTCTTCAGCACTCCCTCGCGGCACAGGTAACGGAAAAACGTCCTGAGCGCTGCGAGCTTCCGCCCCGAGGACGACTTCCGCAGGCCCCCACGATGCAGGCTCGCGAGGAAGGAACGAATCATCAGGTGATCGACGTCTCGTGGATGTCCTTCGCGTCCGAGTTCCGCGGCGAGGTGAAGCGCGAACTGGTGAAGGTCCTGCACATAGGCCCGGAGCGTCTGCGCTGAGAGGTTGCGCTCCCGGTCGAGGTGCGCGCGGAAGGCAGCGATCGCCCTCTGCACGGCTCAGCCCGCAGCTGCGGGGCGCGCCTCGGAGTGCGCCTCGTGGCTGAAGCCGAGGCCGACCGCGTCGCGCTTGAAGGCGTCCAGGCTCGCGAGCGCGCGCTCCGCCATCACCCGACGGCGCCTGGCCCTGTCGCGGATCTTAGTGTCGAGCTCGGGAAGCAGGCCGAAGGCGATGTTGGTGGGCTGGTAGTGCCCGGCGTCGCTCTGGGAGATGTAGCGCCCGAGCGCGCCGAGGGCGGTGGTCTCCGGGAAGGGGAGCGGCGCAAGGCCACGCGCTCGCAGCGCGGCACCGAGGCCCGCGACCAGCCCCGACGCGGCGGATTCCACGTAACCTTCGACGCCCGACATCTGGCCCGCAAAGAACAACCCCGGCCGGCGTCGGGTCTCGAAACTGGGGAGGAGCGTGCGAGGCGCGTTGACGTAGGTGTTGCGATGGATCATGCCGAAGCGCACGAACTCCGCGCTCTCGAGGCCGGGGATCATCCGGAACACGCGCTTCTGTTCGCCCCACTTGAGCTGGGTCTGGAAGCCGACGACGGAGAAATGGCTGGCGGCGAGGTTGTCCTGGCGGAGCTGCACGACGGCGAAGGGACGCCGCCCCCTGCGCGGATCCTGAAGCCCCACGGGCTTCATGGGTCCGAAGCGCAGCGTGTCCGTGCCGCGGCTGGCGATCACCTCGACGGGCAGGCAGCCCTCGAAGAAGAACTCGTGCCCGAAGTCGTGAAGGCTCGCGCACTCGGCGCTGGTGAGCGCTGCGTGGAAGGCGCGGTAGCCCTCTTCGTCGAGCGGGCAGTTCACGTAGTCGTCGCCGCCCTTGCCGTAGCGCGACGCCCTGAATGTCCGGGAGAAGTCGATGCTCTCCGCCTCGACCACCGGCGAGACCGCGTCATAGAAATGGAGGTGCTCCTCGCCCACGAAGGCGTGGATCTCGCGAGCCAGCGCGTCCGAGGTGAGCGGCCCGGTCGCCACGATCACCACGTCCCCGTCGGGGATCGCCGTCACCTCTTCGCGGCGCACCGAGACGTTGGGGAGCGCCTCGAGGGCCTCGGTGACGCGCCGCGCGAACAGGCCGCGGTCCACGGCCAGGGCGCTGCCGGCGGGCACCTGGACGGAGTCGGCCACGCGCAGGATCAACGAGTCGAGGCGCCGCATCTCCTCCTTGAGCAGGCCGGCGGCCTGGTCGAGGGCGTTGCCGCGCAGGCTGTTGGAGCAGACGAGCTCAGCGAAGTCGCCGCCCTGGTGCACCGGCGTCTTCACCACGGGCCGCATCTCGACGAGTTCCACGGTCACGCCGCGCCGCGCGAGCTGCCAGGCGGCCTCGCTGCCGGCCAGGCCGGCACCCACGATCGTGACCGGTGCCGGCATGGGCGCTACGCCGCCTGCCTCTTGAAGTGGCAGCTCTCGTTGCTGCAGAAGACGACCTTGCCCTCCTTCTTGGTCTCCTTCTCGAGGAGCCAGGCGCGCCCGCAGTCGGGGCAGGGTTCGCTCAGGGGTCGGTTGTAGGCGGTGAACTTGCATTCCGGATAGCGCTTGCACCCGTAGAAGCTCCTGCCCCAGCGGCCCTTGCGCTCCACCACCGCGCCCTGGCCGCACTCCGGGCAGGTCATCCCGATCTCCTTGGCCTGCTTCTTCTTGATGTACTTGCACTCGGGGTAGTTCGAGCAGGCGATGAAGGGCCCGAAGCGGCCGCGGCGCCACATCAGGTCGTTGCCGCACTCCGGGCACTTCTCGTCGATGGGCGCGAGCTTCTCGACCTCGAGCTTGCCTGAAGCGCTGCGCACCAGGCGCTTGGTGGTCTTGCACTCGGGGTAGTTGGTGCAGGCGAGGAAGGGACCGAAGCGGCCCTTCTTGACCACCATCGGTTGGCCGTCCTTGGGACACAGCTCCTTGAGCACGTCCTCGTGGACGTCGGGGATGCCTTCGCCGCCCTCGCCGGTGAGCTGGCGCGTGTTCTTGCACTCGGGATAGGCGGAGCAGGCCAGGAACTTGCCGTAGCGTCCCCACTTCAGGACCATGGGCGAGCCGCACTTGTCGCAGACCTCGTCGGTCTTCTCCTCCATGGCCTTCACGTCCTTCATCTCGGCCTGGGCCTTCTTGAGATCCTTCTCGAACTTCCTCCAGAACTGGGTGAGGGTGTTGAGCAGGTTGTCCTTGCCCTCCTCGATCTCGTCGAGCTCCTGCTCCATGGCCGCCGTGTACTCGACGTTCATGATGTCCTGGAAGTGCGCGACCAGGAGGTCGGTGACCAGGAACCCGAGCTCCGTGGGGTGGAGGCGTGCCTCGCGCTTCTCGATGTACTCGCGCGTCTCGATCGTGGCGATGATGGTCGCGTACGTCGAGGGCCGGCCGATGCCGTTCTCCTCGAGTTCCTTCACCAGACTCGCCTCGCTGAAGCGGGCGGGCGGCTCCGTGAAGTGCTGGTCAGTGTCCAGCTTTTGGAGGCCCAGCGTGTCGCCCTCCTCGAGCGGCGGGAGCTGCAGCACGGCGTCCTCCGGCTCGGTCGAGTCCTCCGCGAGCGTCTCCTCGCGGAGCTTCGCCGCGCGCCTCTCGTCCGGCGTCTCCTCGTAGACCGCCAGGAACCCCTTGAACTTCAAGGTCGAGCCCTTGGCGCGCAGCAGGTACTGAGGCGCCGCGTCCGGCTTCGGCACCGCATCGATGTCCACCACGGTCTCGTCGTAGACCGCGGGCTTCATCTGGGAGGCCACGAAGCGGTTCCAGATCAGCTTGTAGAGCTGGTACTCGTCCTTGGACAGGAAGCGCTTGACGCTCTCGGGGTCGCGCTCGAGGTCGGTGGGTCGAATCGCCTCGTGAGCGTCCTGGGCATCCTTCTTGGATCGATAGAAGATTGGCTTCTCGGGCAGGAACTCAGCACCGTAGCTCGACTCGATGCGCCCCCGCACCGCGGAGAGCGCGTCGTCGGAGACGCGCAGCGAGTCGGTCCGCATGTACGTGATCAGGCCGACCGCGCCATCGGGGCCGAGCTCGATGCCCTCGTACAGGCGCTGGGCCACCTGCATGGTGCGCTTCACCCCGAAGCGGAGCTTCTTGAACGCCTCCTGCTGGAGCTTCGAGGTGATGAAGGGCGGCACGGGGTAGCGGCGCCGCTCCTTCCTCTGGATCTTCGCGACGCGGAAAGCGGCGCTCTCGAGGTCGCGGCGGACGGCCGCTGCCGTCTCGGCGTCCCCGATCTCGATGCTCTTGCCTTCTTTCCTGAGCAGGTTCGCGCCGAACACCGGCGGCTCCGTGGCCGCGAGGTGGGCGAGCACGGTCCAATACTCCTCGGCCACGAAGGCGCGGATCTCGCGCTCACGCTCGCACACGAGCCGGAGCGCTACCGACTGCACGCGGCCGGCCGAGAGCCCGCGGCGCACCTTGTCCCACAGGATCGGGCTGACCTTGTAGCCGACCAGGCGGTCGAGGATACGCCGGGCCTGCTGCGCGTCCACCTTCTTCGGGTCCACGTCGATGGGGTTCTCGAAGGCCTGCTGCACCGCCTTCTTCGTGATCTCGTTGAAGACCACGCGCCGGTACTTCTTCTTCGAGCGGCCGCCGAGCGCCTCGCTCAGGTGCCAGCAGATCGCTTCGCCCTCGCGGTCGGGGTCGGCGGCCAGGTACACGGCCTCGGCGTCCTTGGCCGCGGCTTTGAGCTCGTCGAGGATCTTCTTCCGCGTGGGAAGGGCCTCGTACTCGGCCGCAAACCCCTTCTTGACGTCGACGCCGAGCTTCTTCTTGGGCAGGTCCCGGACGTGGCCCATGGAGGCCTTCACCGTGTAGTCGCGGCCGAGATACTTGTTGATCGTCTTGGCCTTGGCGGGCGACTCGACGATCACCAGGTTCTTCGCCATCGCCTTCTACCTTACACCGGAAGCCTAGACTCGGACGAAAATCGGCCCGGGAAGGCGCTCGACCCGACCCTCGATCTCGAGCTCGGTCAGGCGCGTCAGGAGAGCGGGGAAGGGACCTGCGAATCTCTCTGCAAGCTCCTCGAGAGTAACGGGTTGGTCGGCCGGGAGCACAGCGAGGACCGGATCGGTCGAAGGCGTTGCCGATGGCCCCGCCTGGGGCTCGATACCGATCTCGGAGAGAACGTCGACCGCGTGCCGCACGAGGCCGGCGCCATCCTGGATGAGGGCATTCGTTCCGGTGGCCCAGGCGTCCATGGGGTGACCGGGCACGGCCAACACGTCGCGGCCCGCATCCAGAGCCAGGCGCGCCGTGACCAGGGCGCCGCTCTTCTCTGCGGCTTCAACCACCACCACGGCCTCGACCAGGCCGGCTAGGATCCGGTTGCGCCGCGGGAAGTGACCCGGGCGGGGGCCCACGCCGAGAGCGAACTCGGAGACGAGGGCGCCGCCGGCGAGCACGAGC
>DATFEN010000282.1:0-5618 GCA_035251085.1 Vicinamibacteria bacterium
CACGAGCGCTGCCACGAAATCCCCGATGACGAGCCAGGGTATGGGCGGCTCCGTCTTGAGGAGGGAGAACTGTGCGTAGTAGCGCGAGAGCAGCACGCCCTGGACGACGAAGTCCACGACGTTCATGACCAGGCCCACGGCCACGGCGGCCAACAGGACTTTCTTGACGTTCATTCAACACCTCCGATGGCACGGCGCTCCGACAGTTGGCGCGCCGGCCGCGGCTGTTCGCCCGACTGGTTTGGAAGAAGCTGGCGTATCCATATACGTTTCGCTCACGGGAAGCAATCGGTTTCGCGCTCGAGACGAAGGAAGGCGATCGCATTCGGCAGCTTCTGCGGGGGTCAGCGCGGCGCGTCGGGTCTGAGGAAGGTTCCGGCTTCGAGTTGCTCGAAGGCGTGCTGGAGTTCCTCCTGCGTGTTCATCACGATGGGGCCGTACCACGCGACCGGCTCCCCGAGCGGCTGGCCCGAGACGAGCAGGAACCGGATGCCGTCGTCGCCCGCCTGGACCTCCACCTCGTCGCCGCGGTCGAACAGAACGAGGGTGCGGTTGTCCGCCGCCGAAGGCGGCTTCGCGTCCGCCCACCCGGACGGTTCCGTCGGCACAGCGAGCGGCGCTGAGGCGTTGCAGAACTTCCCCGCCCCTGCGAAGACGTACGCGAAGGCCTGGCTCGTCGTCTCCACGGCCAGCGTCCTCCGCTTCCCGGCGGGGATCGAGACGTCCAGGTAGACGGGCTTCGCCGCGACGTCGTCGACCGGCCCGCGCTTCCCGCGGTAGCTGCCGCACACGATGCGCACCTCGGTGCCGTCGTCTTCGTTGGCGACGGGCACGTCGGCCGCCTTGACGTCCTGGTACCGCGGCGCCGCCATCTTGAGGGCCGAGGGGAGATTCGCCCAGAGCTGGAAGCCGTGCATCCGGCCCTGCGCATCGCCGGTGGGCATCTCCTGGTGGACGATCCCTCGGCCGGCGGTCATCCACTGGATGTCCCCCGCCCCGATGCTGCCGCGGTTCCCCATGCTGTCTCCGTGCTCCACCGTGCCTGCGAGAACGTAGGTGATCGTCTCGATGCCGCGATGCGGGTGCCATGGGAAGCCGGCGAGATAGTCCTCCGGACGTTCGTTGCGGAAGTCGTCGAGGAGCAGGAAGGGGTCGAAGTCCGAAGTCGCGCCGAAGCCGAAGGCGCGGCGCAGCCGCACACCGGCGCCCTCGATGGTCGGCTTCGCCTTGATGAGGCGCCTCACTTCCCTGATCGCCATCACAGCTCCTGGTTCACCGCGGCCAGCGTCCCAGAATAACATCCACGCCCGAGGGTGGCATGGGCCACCATCCTTAAGGAGGACTGGATGGATCCGCGCGCGTTCGAGATCGTCGGCATCGCGGGCAGCCTGCGCCAGGCTTCGTTCAATCGGGCCTTGCTGCGCGCGGCCACCGAGCTCGCACCCGCGACGCTTCGCATCACGACCCACGACCTGCTCGCGATCCCCCTTTACAACGGCGACGTCGAATCGGTCGAGGTCCCGCGTGCCGTGCTGGCCCTGCGCGAAGCGGTCCAGGCCGCGGACGGGCTCTTGATCGCGACGCCCGAGTACAACCACGGCGTCCCGGGCGTCCTCAAGAACACGATCGACTGGCTGTCGAGGCCACCGCGGGCGAGTGCCCTGAACGGCAAGCCGGCTGCGATCATGGGGGCGACGCCCGGAATGGGCGGCACGGCCCGCGGCCAGTCCCAGCTCAGGCAGGCCTTCGTCTTCACGAACACTCACGCGATGGCCCAGCCCGAGGTGCTGGTGGCGAAGGCCAACGAGAAATTCGACGCGAGCGGCACGCTGACCGACCAGCCCACGCGCGAGTTTCTCGGAAGGTTCCTCGCGGCCTTCGCGGCCTGGATCGAGCGCTTCGCTGCGTAAGGCCGCAGCCGGCGTCGCTCGACGTAGACTCTGAGGATGGCCGGAGGGAACGACTCGCTCGTGGCGCTGTTTCGCGAGCTGGCCCAGCTCACCGTCTTGGACGAGGGATCGCCGAACGCGTTCCGCGTGCGGGCGTACGAGAACGCGCTCGAGGCGATCTCCTCCCACAGAGGGGACCTCGGGGCGCTGTCCGAGAAGGAGCTGACCGCGATCGGCGGCATCGGCCAGAGCACGGCGAAGAAGATCCGCGAGTTCTTCCAGGGCGGGACCATCGCGAAACTGGAGGAGCTGCGCAAGCGTTTCCCCCCGGACTTCGTGGAGCTCAGCCGGATCCCGGGCCTGGGGCCCAAGACGCTGCTTCGCCTCCGGAGCGAGCTCGGGGTGGGCAACCTCCAGGAGCTGCGCGCGGCGCTCGAGGCCAAGCGGATCCGAGAGGTCAAGGGCCTCGGGGCGAAGATGGAGGAGAAGCTCCTGCTCGCCATCGAGCGGATGGGCACGACCGGCAAGCAGAAGCGGCGCCCGATCGCCGAGGCCATGCCCATCGCTCGCGAGTTCGTGGCCGCCCTCGAAGCGGTCTCCGGCGTGGAGCGGGTCGCGTATTGCGGCAGCCTGCGCCGGCTGCGCGAGACTGTGGCCGACGTGGACATCGTCGTGGCCGCCGCCGAGGCAACGCCGGCTCGCGAAGCCTTCGTGAAGATGCCGACGGTGCGTGAGGTGATCGGAAGCGGCGGCACCAAGACGTCGGTGCTGACCACCACCAGCCTTCAGGTCGACATGCGCATTGTCGAGCCGCGGCAGTTCGGGGCCGCCTGCCAGTACTTCACGGGGTCCAAGGCGCACAACATCAAGCTCAGGCAGCGCGCGCTCGACAGGGGATGGCTCCTGAACGAATACGGCCTGAGCCATGCCGAGAGCGGCGAGGTGATCGCGTCCGAGAGCGAGGAGGAGATCTATCGGGCGCTCGGCCTGGCCTTCATCCCCGCGCCGATGCGGGAGGACCGCGGTGAGATCGAGCTGGCGGAGACAGGCGGACTGCCGGCGCCGGTCCGCCTCGAGGACGTTCGCGGCGACCTGCACGTGCACACGACGCTGTCGGGCGACGGCCGAAGCCAGCTCGAGGACATCGTGCGCAGCGCCGTCGAGAGGGGCTACGAGTACCTGGCGATCACCGATCATGCGGAGAACCTCGCGATGAGCGGCGCGAGTCGGGAAGATCTCAACCTGCAGCGAGCGCAGCTCGATGCGCTGCGCGGCCGCTATCCCGGCCTGACCCTGTTACATGGAAGCGAGCTCAACATCGGCCGCGACGGCAGCGTCGACTACGATCCGGCCTTCCGTCGCACCCTCGAGTGGTGCGTCGCGGGCGTCCACTCCCACTTCGATCTCGATCGGAGCGAGCAGACGCGTCGCATCCTGGCGGCGATGGAGGATCCGACCGTGCACGCGATCGCCCATCTCACCGGCCGCAGGATCGGCCACCGGGACGGCATCGAGCTCGACATCGACGCCGTCCTGCACAAGGCGGTCGAGACGGGCACCGCGATCGAGATCAACGCCGCCCTTGGACGCCTCGACGCGTCGAGCGAGGTGCTGTTTCGCGCCCGTGGCATGCCGGTGACCTTCGTGATCAGCACGGACACGCACCACACCCGCGAGCTGGCGCGCATGGAGTGGGGAGCGCTCCTGGCGACGCGCGGCTGGGTCGACCCCGATCGCGTGGTCAACCTGCGGCCCCGAGAGCGGTTCCTCGAATGGCTGCGCGCGCCCCGGAGCTGATCAGGCCCTTGCACACGGCCCCTCATCGCGTCTTCCTGCTGTCTCCGGCCGATTGCTCCGGGAAGCGGGCGCGGCTCCTCCAGAAGCCCGGGCCAAGCCACGACCTCGGCCGGCGACTTCACGGTGAGAACGGAGCGGAGCTGGGAGAGGTCTTCAGCTTCGTGAGCAGCCTCTACTTTCGCGGCAAGCTGGCCTACGCGCGCGCCTTCGCGCGCCCTCCCGAACGCGTCGCGGGCGTCTACGTGATCACGCCCTGCGAGGGCCTGAAGACCCCCGAGTCCTCGCTGCGCCTGCGGGACCTGCGTCGCTACGCGGGAGTCCCCGTCGACCCCGCGGAGAGGCGCTACCGCGTGCCGCTCCTGCGCGATCTCCGCGCGTTCGCGCCCGCCTGGGCCGACGCCGAGGTGGTGCTCCTGGGAAGCATCGCCTCGCGCAAGTACGTCGAGCTGCTGACGTCGGTCCTCGACTCGCGCTTGCTCTTCCCGTCCGACTTCGTGGGGCGCGGCGACATGAGCCGCGGCGGCCTGATGCTGCGCTGCGTGCAGGAGCGGCGGGAGCTTCCCTACGTCGCGCTGCTCGGCGCCGAGCGTCGGGGGCCCCGGCCGGCGCGTCTGCCGCCGGCGGCGCGCACATCCGCGAGCTGACCGGAAGAGCTGTGCGGATCTCCACGTGGAACGTCAACTCGCTGAAGGCGCGGCTGGACAAGGTCCGCTGGTGGCTCGAGCGCGCGCGGCCCGACATCTTGATGATGCAGGAGACCAAGCTCACGGATGCCGACGCGCCGGTCCAGGCGTTCCGCGAGGCCGGCTACGAGCTGGCGCATCACGGGGAGGGCCGTTGGAACGGCGTCGCGATCGCCAGTCGCCGTGGCATCGACGCCGTCGTCACCAACTTCGGCCGGCCGCTCCGCCCGGCGCAGACGGCGGACGCGGGCGACGACGAGCCGCTGGCCGAGGCGCGGATGATCGCGGCCGAATGCGGCGGCGTGCGCGTCGTGAGCGTCTACGCGCCCAACGGCCGGATCCTCGGCTCGCCGTTCTACGAGGCCAAGCTCGCCTGGTACGAAGGGCTCGCGCGCTGGCTCGCGGAGGCGGCGGACCCCGGATTGCCCATGGTGCTCGGCGGCGACTTCAACGTCGCACCCGAGGATGCCGACGTGTGGGACCCGCGCGCCTGTCACGGCGGGACCCACGTCTCGCCTCCCGAGCGCGAGGCCTTCGCGCGGCTCTGCCGCTGGGGGCTGGTCGACGCCTACCGGCTGCATCACTCCGAGGCCGGCCGCTATACCTGGTGGGACTACCGCGCCGGCAACTTCCACAAGAACTTCGGCATGCGCATCGACCACCTGCTCGCGACGCGCCCACTCGCCGACCGAACGCTGTGGGCGGAGATCGACCGCGAGGCGCGCAAGGGCAAGCCGATCCCGTCCGACCACGCGCCGCTCCTGATCGACGTCGACGAGCCCGGCCAGCCGCTCGACGCGGGCTGGGTCTCGGCGGAAGGGCGGATCGCCGCACGGCGGCGATCAGGCTGATGGGCTTCCCCATCGAGCCGCCGATCGATCCGATGCTCGCGAAGCTGGCGACGGAGCTGCCGGTCGGGGACGGGTGGCTCTTCGAGCCGAAGTGGGACGGCTTCCGGGCGATCGTGTTTCGCGACGGGGCGCGGATCTACACGCAGAGCCGCGACCTGAAGCCGCTGGACCGCTACTTCCCCGAGCTCGAGGCGTTCTTCCGCGACAGCTTGCCGGAGCGCTGCGTGGTGGACGGCGAGATCGTGATCGTCTCTCCGCACGGACTCGACTTCGACGCGCTGCAGATGCGGCTGCATCCCGCCGCGTCGCGGGTCAGGAAGCTGGCGGCGGAGACGCCGTCGGCGTTCGTCGCGTTCGACCTCCTGGCCGACGGCGACCAGGATCTGCGTGCGCGCCCG
>DATFEN010000289.1:0-9882 GCA_035251085.1 Vicinamibacteria bacterium
CGAGCAGTTTCCGCACGAGATGCACATGTCCTTCTTCACGGTGATGCGGAAGCGGCCGAGCTTCTGGACCAGGCCGAGCAGCGCCGCCATCGGACAGCCGAAGCGGCACCAGACGCGCGTCCCCATCAGCGGGTACAGGCCCACGCCGATCACGCCGGCGAACATCGCACCGATCAGGAAGCCGTACCAGTCCTGCACCTGGAACGCCAAGCGCGCGAACTCCGGGTGCTGCTTCCCGATCGCCCAGTTCACCCACACGATCGCCGTCGCCACGAGCGCGAGCAGCAGCACCGAATGCACGGACACCTGCTCGATCCTCCACGACGTCGCCGACTTGCTCGAGTGCTGGCGAAAGGGGTCGCCGATCGTGTTCGCGAGGCCGCCGCAGCCGCAGACCCAGGAGCAGTAGAAGCGCTTGCCGAGGAAATACGCGAGCAACGGAAACGCCACCAGCGATCCGAGCACGCTGTAGAACAGGATCAGGAATGGCTGCTGGACGATCGTGGACGGATACAGGTACTCGATCTTGAGGGGCCAGAAGTAGCTGAAATAGTGCTCGTGCTTTCCGAACACGGTCATCACGAGCGGCACCGAGAAGCCGAACACGATCTGGACGAGGACGACGACCACGGTCCTCACCTTCTGGTAGGGGCTGTTCCTGCCGTGCTTGCGCAGGAAGTAGATGCCGCCCGCGATCATGGCGAGCGTATAGAGGAGGCCATAGAACGTCCACTTGCTCTTCAGGCCGAGGACCTCGGCGCCCTGCTGGAACACGTCGACGCGCAGGCCCAGCCTCGGTATGGGACCGAGGTAGAGCAGCAAGTACGCGACGATGAGGAGCGCGGAGAGACACCAGGCGAGAGCCGACCGGTTCTGCGCCGGGCTCTGGTACGTGTTCATCAGGCCGGCCTGCATCGCCCCTCCTGCTAGAATCCCGCCGCTCCGTTCCCACTCAGGCTGTCAACGCGTTCGGCTCGATTCTATTCCGCCACGGGGCAGGAGGTCGGTCGATGCAGAGAGTGCGAGGGGACCTGACCCGCAACACGCTCGCGGTGCTGTTCATCGTGGGCCTGATGGTTGCCTGCTTCTGGGTGCTGCGGCCGTTCCTGCCCTCGATCGTCTGGGCCACCACGATCGTCGTGGCCACCTGGCCAGTGATGCGCGGCGTCGAGCGGCGGCTGCGGGGCCATCGCTCGCTGGCGGTGGCCACGATGACGCTCGCGATGGTGCTCGTGTTCGTGATCCCCCTGGCGCTGGCGCTCGGGGCGCTGCTCTCGAACACGGAGGTGATCGCGTCGTGGGTCCGTGCGCTCCCGACGCTGGAGCTGCCGCCCGCTCCCGAGTGGCTGCGCAGCCTGCCTGTTCTCGGGAGCCGGGTCGAGGCCGCCTGGAATGCGATCGCGGTCCGCGGGCTCGAGGAGCTGGCTCGGGAGGCCGCCCCGTATGCGGGCAGCGCGATGCGCTGGTTCCTGGCCGAGGCCGGCACCTTCGGCGCCCTGCTCCTCCAGTTCCTGCTCACGGTCATCGTCTCGGCCATCCTCTACGCGAACGGCGAGCGAGCCGCGGACCGGGTCCGCCGTTTCGCCCGACGGCTGGCCGGCGAGCGCGGGGACCTGGTGGTGCAGCTCGCGGGCCAGGCGATCCGGGGCGTGGCGCTCGGAGTCGGGGTCACGGCGCTGACGCAGGCGGTCCTGGGCGGCATCGGCCTCGCGCTGACGGGGGTCCCCTTCGCCTCGATCCTGACGGCGATCATGTTCATCCTGTCGGTCGCGCAGGTCGGCCCCTTGCCCGTGCTCGGGGCGGGCGTCGCCTGGCTGTTCTGGCACGGCCAGCTGGGCCACGGAGGCGTCCTCCTGGCCTGGACGCTCGTGGTGCTCGTGCTCGACAATGTGCTGCGGCCTCTCCTCATCCGGAGGGGCGCCGACCTGCCGCTGCTGCTGATCTTCGCCGGGGTGATCGGCGGCCTCGTCGCGTTCGGGCTCGTGGGCATCTTCGTCGGCCCGGTGGTGCTTGCCGTCGCTCACACGCTGCTCGACGCGTGGGTCGACGAGGGCGCGGCCGAGACCGCGCCGCCCGCGCAGCAGAGCTAGCCGCGCTCTCCGGAGAGCTGGACGACCACGTCCCGGCGCCGCGGGCGGTTGTCGAAATCCACGAGCACGATCTGCTGCCACGTCCCCGTCAGAAGGCGGCCCTTCGCGAACGGCACGGCAAGCGACGGTCCGAGCAGGCTTGCGCGCACGTGGGAATGCCCGTTGCCGTCGTGCCAGGCCTCCTCGTGCCGGTACGGGATGTCCCGGGGAGCGATCCGATCGAAGAGCGCGGGCAGGTCCTGGATCAGGCCGGGCTCGAACTCGATGGTCGTCAGCGCCGCGGTCGAGCCCGCCACGAAGACCAGCGCCTGCCCCTCGACGAAGCCGTTCCTCTCGACGACCTGCTGGACGGCATCGGTCAGGTCCAGCATGTGGCTGTCGCCCCGGGTCTCGACACTGACGCAATCCGTCACGATCGGCATTCCTACTCTATATACCCGAGCGCCCGCAGTTCGCGCTCCTGCTCCTCGCTGAGGCTCTCCCGCCCGGAGTCGCCGAGGCGGGCGCGGCGCGTGGCGGCTGCGGCGGCATGGGCGGACGCCTCCGCCAGCATCGCCCGGGCCAGCATCGGGCGCGCCGCAGCGAGGTTGCGGCTCTCCGCGGGGTCGGCGGCCAGGTCGTACAGCTCGAGGCCCTGCTCCGGATCGCCCGACTCCAGGTTCGCGATCAGCTTGAGGGACCCCCTCCGGACCGCGACCTTGTCGAATTTTTGGTATCGAAGGCGACTCACGATCAACTCCTCCCCATCCATCGACGGGGCGCCGCGCACGAGGGACGAGAGGTCGCGGCCCTCCATGTCGGGCACCGGAGGCAACCCTGCCAGCGCCAGCAGCGTCGGCGGCAGGTCCAGGTGCTGGACCGGCGTGCGGAGGCGCGATCCGGGCGCGCCGGGCGCCTCAATGAGCAGCGGCACGTGCAGGACCTCCTGGTACAGCGAGTGGCCATGGCCGTGCGCCGTGCGATCGAACAGCTCGTCGCCATGGTCGGCTGTGACCGCCACCACCGCGCGACGCGCCCCGAGGCCGTCGAGCAACGCACCGAATGCGGCATCGGCCTGGCGCACCTCGGCCCGGTACGCAGCGAGGAGAAGCTCGCGCTCCTCCGGCGTCACGCGCTTCGCCAGCGTGAGACCGTTCGCCCGCTGCATCTGCGCAGGCGAGAAGCGCCCGAAGGGCTCCCAGTAGGCGGCATCCGCGGTGTAGGGCCGGTGCGGCTCGAGAACCTGAAGGTAGAGGAACGCCGGCTCGACCGAGGCCGTCGCGAAGCCGACCGCGGACGCGACCAGCTCGCGGGCGGGCCGCATGCCGAGCCGCTGGAAGGTGTCGAAGCCCTGGCCGTAGCCGCCGCGCTCTCCGAACACGGCGTTCGCGTTGAAGGCCGCCGTGCGATAGCCGGCCGCCTTGAACGCCTCGGCGAGCGTCCGCACCGCCGGTGCGAGCACCTGCGTCAGGTCGCCCACGCCGTGGGTCTCGGCGCCGAGCCCCGTCAGGAGCGTCGCGACGCTGGGCCGTGTCCAGGACGATTGTGCCGTGGCGTCCTCGAACAGCGCGGCGTCGTGGGCGAAGGCGTCGAGACGCGGCGATGTCGGCGCCGCCTGTCCGTAAGCGCCGAGCTGGTCGGCTCGCAGCGTGTCGACGACGTACACGACGACGTCCGGGCGGTTGGCTGCCGGAGCGACGGTGGGCAGGAGCTCTGGCCGCTCCTGCTCGAGCGCCAGCTCCTCCAATCTCACACCGGCGCCCTCGCTCCGCAGATCGAGCTGGAGCGCCGGCGCGCCGATCGGCAAGGCTCGCCGTGCCTCGGCGCGCGAGCCGGACGCGATGTCGAGCGTCTCCACGACGGCGCTGGTCCCGCCCTCGGGCTGGAACGCGACCGTGAGCCGGGCGGGCCCGGAGGGCGCGTGGGCGCGCATCCGCAGCAGGGCGGCGCTCTTGCGCGGCATCACGGGAAGCCGTACGCGCGTGCGGGGAGGCAGCCAGAAGCCTCCGTCCCGCAGCCCGGGCGCGCTGCCGGCGCCACCCTCCTCTCGCGTCGTCAGGGTCAGCCCGCCGATCTCGAGCGCCGGACGACGCCGGCTGCCGCGCGGCGTCAGGAAGCTCAGCTCGTTGAGGCCGGAGTGCTGTCCCTCGGCCGGCACCAGCAAACGATGCTCGGCCTGCTCCGGCGTGATGGCCACCGGCTCGCCCACACGCCGGCCGTTCAAGCTCACCTGGAGCGCCAGGCGCGCACCGTGCTCGGGCAGCAGCCGACAGCGCAGCACGAGCTCGCGCTCGGCGGGCGCCTCGAGCCGGATGCGGACGAGGGCGAGGTTGCTGCGGGCCCAGAGCACTCCTCGCGGCTCGCGCTCGAAGCCGTCGTGGCGGACATAGGGCCGCGCGAGCAGCAGGGGCAGGTCGACGACGTCGCTCACCAGCTCGGCGTGCGGCAGGAGGGGCAGGAGGTCGAGCGCCGAAGTAGTGGACGGTGCGGACGCCGGAGGAGCGCCGCGGCAGCCCGATGCCACGAGGGCCAGGGCCAGCGCCGCGCGGCGGACCGCTAGCCGGCCTCGAGCGTCGCCCCGGGCATCACCTCGAAGCGGCGCGAGAACTCCTCGTCGAACTGCGCCTCGTGGAGGCGCTTCAGGACGTAGTCCAGGCCGCGGCGCTCGTGGATCCATTCGAGCAGCGGCTCGTGGTTCCAGCGGCTGCCGAGCATGTTGAAGCCCACGACGCGCTCGTCCTTCAGGACGATGCGCTGGCTCTCGAAGCGACCCGGCACGCGCTGGAACCAGCTCCTGACGCCCGGGCCAGGATCGATCGGCGTGTTGTCCCAGTCGAGCAGCACCGGCACCCATCCCGCAGTGGTCCATTCGATGTCGAAGAACTTCGCCGAGTTGTACCACGTGCCGCGCCGATAGCGGACCTCGTCGCCGAGCATCGACAGCGCCGCGGCGCGTCCCTGGTCCCGCGCCGTGTACCAGAGCTGCTCGGGCCGGCGCGAGCCGTCGGCCCACGTGACGTTGGCACAGTCCCCCGCCGCCCACACGTCGAGCGATCCCGTTCTGAGCGTGTCGTCAACCTCCACCGCCCCGCCCTTGGACAGCGAGAGTCCGCTCGTGCGTAGGAAGTCCGTGTTGGGCACGACGCCAATGGCCGAGGCCACGAGATCGCAGGGCACCTCCCCGCCGCCGACACGCACGCCGCGAACACGCCCGTCCGGATGACGCAGGATCTCGTCCACGTTGGCGCCCAGGCGCACATCGATGCCCGCCTCGCCCATGTGCTCGGCCACGAGCCGCGATTCGCGGCTGTCCAGGGCGAGCGGGAAGTACCAGTTCTCGCGGATCACGAACGTCACGCGCAGGCCGCGGTCGTGGAGGATCTCCGCGACCTCCACGCCGATCAGGCCGCCGCCGATGACCACGGCGTGGTCGCCCTGCCGCGCGTGCCGGTCGAGGCCCTCGAGATCGCGCAACGTCACGAAGTAGTGCAGGCCCGGCCCCTCGGCTCCGGGCCATGGAGCCCGCCGGCCCCTCGATCCCGCTGCGATCAGCAGCTTGTCGTAGCCGAGGCTCGGGCCGGCCTCGAGGTGGAGCAGCCTGGCGGCCGTGTCGAGACGCTGCACGCGGCCGCGCACGCGCTCGAAGCCCATGCGCTCGTAGAGGCCGCGATCGTACGGCTCCGTGTCCTGGAGCCGGAGCTGGCCGCACAGCACGTACATGAGCGCAGGGCGCGAGAAGAAGTGATCGTGCTCGTCGGAGACGAGGCTGATGCGCGCCTCGGCGTCGCGGCGGCGCAGCGCCAGCGCCGCCTCAATGCCGGCGACGCCGTTCCCCAGGATGACGTAGTGCACTACGCGATCGCGCCGCCGCAGCTCGACCCGCTGCCCGCGGTGCAGCCGAAACAGTGGTCGGCGGTGCGGATGCGCCGCTCGACCAGGCGCTCCAGCTCGAGGCCGAAGATCGTGGACGGGCTCTCGTCCGCGAGTCCCAGCTCCAGCATCTGGTTGAAGTCGCAGTCGTAGAGCCGCCCGTCCCACGAAACGCTGATCAGGTTGCGGCACATGAGCCCGGCCAGCGTCGCGGGGTTGAAAGCATGCTCCAGGCGATCCATGTACTCACCGCGGATCCCGGCCCGCTCGAGCCAATCGGCGAAGCGCGCGATCGGCATGTTGGTGATCGTGAAGAGCCGGTCGAAGACGATCCCATGGTGCTCCGCGAGGTAGGCGCGCGTGTCGCGCTCCAGATCCTCCTGCCGTGGGGGCAGGAACGCCCCGACCGGGTTCGAGACCAGGGTCAGAACCAGCCCGTCGCCTCGACCGTAGCCGGCCACGTTCAGGCGCTGCAGCGCCGCGATCGAAGCGTCGTAGACGCCACGACCACGCTGTCGGTCGGTGGCGTCCTGGAGGTAGTGGGGCAGCGACGAGACCACCTCGCAGCCGTGCTCGGCGAAGAATCCGGGGAGATCGTGCTGGCCGGGCTCGCCCTGCACGGTCAGGTTGTGGCGGACCATGACTTTGCGACCCAGTGCTCGGGCCTGCACGACCATCTCGCGAAAACGCGGATGCAGCTCGGGAGCGCCGCCCGTGATGTCGAGCGTTTCGAGGGCGGGGTAACGGTCAAGGACGTCGAGGCAGGCCTCGAAGACCGCGTCGGGCATGACCTCGGTGCGCAGCGGCGACGCGTCCACGTGGCAGTGCCGGCAAGCCTGGTTGCACTTCTTGCCGACGTTGACCTGCAGGGTGCTGACGCGGAAGGCGCGCAGCTCCCCGCCGCCGAGGCGACGGGCGAAGCGCCGCGCGTCCGGGACCGCCTCGTTCAGGACGCGCAGCGGAAGCACGCTCACATCGATACTTTCCTGTCGATGTTGTGGGCCACGAGCCCGTGCGCCAGGGTGATTCCCGCGCGCAGCGATGCCGCGCAGTGCATGGCCTCGCCGAGGTGCTGCATGGTGAGGCCCTGCTCCAAGGCCTGCTGCGTGTAGCTGTCGACGCAGTACGGGCACTGCGCGGACTGAGCCACGGCGAAGCCGATCAGGATCTTCTCCCGCTTGGTCAGAAGCCCTGGCTCGAACGCCGCGAGGTAGTACTTCTCGAAGTGCGACCACAGCTCGGGCGCGTGCTGCTTCAGATCGCCGAAGTGGGCCAGGTCCTTGTCGTCGAAGTAGGCGGTCACGGTCGCACCTCCTTGCCCGCAGTGTACGGCCTGCCAATCTCCCCCGGAAGCCTGCGCCGAGCGAGGACGAGCGGACACACCATCGTTACACGGCTAAACGACGCGGGAGAGCCGCACCTTCCCGGGCCGCCTCAGCGGGCAGCGAGGCGGGCGGCGAGGGCTTCGGCGACGCTCGGCGTCCCCTCGAGACGCTCGACGAGCCGCACCGGGTCGCCCGACTCGACGTGGCCCTCGACCAGCACCCTCAGGTACCAGCCGGTGCGGACGACGCGCGCGGTGAGATCGCGACGCTCCCAGCGCCGCGCGATCTTCACGCAGGGCCCGCGCGGCTGGGTGACCTGAAGGCGCGCCTCCCCCCTGTCGAACACGTCCCCCAGCCGGACGCTCGTCTCGTCCAGGCCCGCGATCGTCAGGTTCTCGGCGAACGCACCGAAAGGCATCTCCAGCCCCAGCTCGGCGCGCCACGCCGGGGAGTGATCCGCGCTGTAGGCCAGCACCGCCTTCTCCGAGCCGCCGTGGAACCGGGGATCGGCGTGCTGGTCGCCTTCGCGGCCGCGATTCTCGACCCACACTGGACCGAGGACCGGCTCCTTGAAGAACGCTGTGGTCCAGTTGCCGATATCGCGGACACGGCCGCGCTGGTTCGATACGAGCCGCGGTGAGGAGTCGGCCATCGAGCGGCGCCATTGTATAGTCCGCCGACCGGGGGCAGCGGAGGTGGCATGAGACGGACTCGCGTGATGACGGCCGCGCTTGCGACCGCGGCGATGGCCGGCGGCGCTCACGCCGCCGAGGCGCCGCCGCTCGGCTTCTCCGTCGAGGGCGCCGCGGCGCAGCAGGAGCTCGAGGCGCGCTTCGACGCGCAGGTCGATGCCGGCAATCTCCGTGCGTGGATGGAGCGCCTCGCCGCGCATCCGCACCACCTCGGCTCGCCCTGGGGCAAGCAGAACGCCGACTTCGTCGCGGGCTTGTTCCGCTCGTGGGGCTACGAGGTCCGCGTCGAGACCTTCGACGTGCTGTTGCCGACGCCGCTCGAGAGGCGGCTGGAGATGGTCGGCCCTGCGCGCTTCGTGGCCTCCCTCGCGGAGCCCGCCCTCGCCGGGGATCGCACCTCGGGGCAGGCGAAGGAGCAGCTGCCGACCTACAACGCGTACTCGACCGACGGCGACGTCACGGGCGAGCTGGTCTACGTGAACTTCGGCGTGCCCGCGGACTACGAGGAGCTGGCGCTGCGCGGCATCGACGTGAGGGGCAAGATCGTGATCGCCCGCTACGGCGGCTCCTGGCGCGGCATCAAGCCGAAGGTCGCCGCGGAGCACGGCGCGATCGGCTGCATCATCTACTCCGACCCAGCCGAGGACGGCTTCACGCAGGGCGACGCCTACCCGAGGGGCGGATGGCGGCCGGACGCCGGGGTGCAGCGCGGCTCGGTCAAGGACATGCCGATCCATAGCGGCGACCCGCTCACGCCGGGCGTGGCCGCCACGAAGGACGCGAAGCGGCTCTCGATCGCCGAGGCCACGACGCTGACCAAGATCCCGGTGCTGCCGATCTCCGCGGCCGACGCTCGCCCGCTGCTCTCGGCCCTCGCCGGCCCGCTGGCCCCGTCCGCCTGGCGCGGCGCCTTGCCGATCTCGTACCGCCTGGGGCCGGGGCCCGCCCGCGTGCGGCTCAAGCTGCGCTTCGACTGGAAGCTGGTACCCGCGTACGACGTGATCGCGTCGCTCGCCGGCTCGGAGCGCCCCGACGAGTGGATCGTGCGCGGGAACCACCACGACGCGTGGGTCAACGGGGCGGCCGACCCGGTCAGCGGCCTGGTCGCGCTACTCGAGGAGGCGCGCGTGGTGGGCGCGCTGGCTCGCTCGGGCTTTCGCCCGCGGCGAACCCTCGTCTACGCGGCGTGGGACGGAGAGGAACAGGGCCTGCTCGGCTCGACCGAGTGGGTCGAGGCCCACCTCGAGGAGCTACGCACCAAGGGCGCCGCCTACATCAACACCGACTCCTCCGCCCGGGGCTTCCTGCAGGCGGGCGGCTCCCACAGCCTCGAGACGTTCGTCAACCAGGCGCTCGCGGACGTGCAGGACCCGCTGAAGAAGACGGGCGTGCTGGCGCGCGCCCGGGCCCGGGCCATTCTCGCGGCCTCGGCGGACGACGCCAAGGCGGCGCGCGCTCGCAAGGGGCTCGGCCTCGACGCGCTCGGCTCGGGCTCCGACTACACGCCGTTCCTTCAGCACGCCGGCCTCGCCTCCCTGAACATCGGCTACGGCGATGAGGAGCAATACGGACAGTACCACTCCATCTACGACTCCTTCGACCATTACACGCGTTTCATGGACCCGGACTTCTCCTACGGCGTGACCCTCGCCCGCACCACCGGCCGCCTCACGCTTCGCCTGGCCCAGGCCGAGACGCTGCCCCTCGACTTCGGCCCGGCCGTCGATGCCATAGAGACGTACGTGAAGGAGGTCGAGGAACTCGCGGGACGCCTGCGCGAGGAGACCGATCAGCGGAACCGCGACCTCGACGAGGGCCTCTTCGCGGCCTGGTTCACACCCCACGAGACGCGGGTCGCGCCACCGCGCCGCGACGAGGTGCCGTACCTGAACTTCGCGCCGCTCCGGAACGCCCTCGGCGGGCTCC
>DATFEN010000296.1:0-13678 GCA_035251085.1 Vicinamibacteria bacterium
GCGCGGCGATGCCGGCGACGCCCAGAACGACGGCGGCGGCCACGAAGGTCGAGAACCTTGGTCGGCTCGGCGTCGAGGGTGCGGGCGCGGTGGGGGCAGCTGGTGACGCATCGACGGTCGGCGGTACGGCCTCCACGAGCGTGTCCGGCTGCTTCGCGGTCGGGGGCGACTGAAACGTGACGTCCAGCTCCGGGAAGTGATCGGGCGCGGGCGACGCCGCCCGCGAGAGGCGCGCCCGCTCCCGCGCCACCACGCGTGCCAGACGGCGCCCGTCGAGCAGCTCGGGGCTGCGTTGTACGAGGGTGGCGACGTGACGCGCCGCGTCGTCGAGACGGCCCTCCTTGATCAACCGCCGTGCCGTGGAGAGCGCTGCGGCGTCGCTGGGGGCGCTGGGGACGGGATTCGCGGTGGCATGCTCTCGCAGCACTTCCGCGAGTGCGTCGGCCATGGCTCCGGCCGAGGCGTAGCGCTCCCCGGGATCCTTGGCGAGCGCCTTCGCCACGACGGCCCGAAGGCTCTCGGACGGCGCGCCGAGCACCTCCGTCGGGACCGGCTCGGGCTCGACGTGGGCGATCTGGTAGAGCACGTCGGTCGCGGCCGCGCCGACGAAGGGACGCTTGCCGGCCAGCATCTCGTAGAGGATCACGCCGACCGAGAACACGTCGCTGCGCCCGTCGAGGGGCTGCGCCCGCACCTGCTCCGGGCTCATGTAGTGCACTGTGCCCACCATGTACCCGGTCCGGGTGAGGTTCGTTCCCCCGAGCTTGGCGATCCCGAAGTCCATGATCTTGGCCGTGCCGTCGTCGAGAAGGCGGATGTTCGAGGGCTTGATGTCCCGGTGGACGATGCCGTGCTCGTGGGCGTACCCGAGGCCGCGCAGCACCTGGAGCACGACCTCGAGCCGCTCGCGCAGCGGCATCGGCTCGCCGGAGCGCATGAGGCTCTCCAGGTCGGCGCCCGGCAGGAGCTCCATCGCGATGAACGGCACGCCGCGCTCCTCGCCCAGCTCGAAGACCGTGAGGATGTTCGGGTGCTGGAGGCGCGCCGCGGCCTTGGCCTCGACCTCGAAGCGGCGGCGGCTCTCCACGTCCAGCACGCCCTCGGCCGTGAGGGTCTTGATCGCGACGTCGCGGTCCAGGACCTCGTCGCGGCCCCGGTAGACCATGCCCATCCCGCCGCGGCCGATGCGGCCGGTCACGAGATAGCGGCCGATGCGGCGCTTGGGCCGGGCCTCGCTCTGATCCGCCGGAAGCACGGCGATCGGGCCTATTCCTTGAAACGAAGCAGCACGACGGTGATGTTGTCCTCGCCGCCGCGGGCGTTGGCTTCGGCCACGAGGGCCTCGGCGCCCTTCTCGATGTCGCCGTCGTTGTCGTTCAGCAGCCGCGCAATGTGCTCGTCGGGAACCATCGTGGTGAGGCCGTCGGAACAGAGCAGCAACATGTCCTCGGCCTTGAGATCGTGGGCGGCCATGTCGACCTGGAGATCGACCCGACCGCCGAGGGCGCGGGTGACCACGTTGCGGAGCGGATGGGTGCGGGCCTGCTCCGGGCTGATGATCCCGCTCTGGAGCTGCTCGTTCACCCAGGAATGGTCGCTCGTGAGCTGGCTCAGCTCGCCGGCGCGGAACAGGTAGATCCGGCTGTCGCCGACGTGTGCCAGGTTCGCGGTCTGGTCGTCCACGAGGACGGCGGCCACGGTGGTGGCCATGCCCTCGTACTCCGTCTTCTCCTTGGTGGCGTCGAGCACCTTCCGGTTCGCGAAGCGGACAGCCGTCTTGAGCCGGTTGCCGTCGTACGACATGGAGTCGTCGAGCCCGAAGGGCCAGGTGATCTCCTCGTCGCCACCCGTGAGCTGCACGAACTCGTTGATCGACTCCACCGCGACCTTGGAGGCCACCTCGCCGGCGGCGTGGCCGCCCATCCCGTCGGCCACGACGAAGAGCTTCTGCTCGGCGTTCGCTATCAGGCTGTCCTCGTTGCCCTTGCGCTTGCGCCCGACGTCGGTGAGGGCCTTCCAGCTGATGTTCATCGCGCGAGAGTATCCCTCACGGCTTGCGACGGAGGAAGCCACCGAAGCCGCCCCCCTGAGGCTTGTCCTGGGGAGCATCGGGCCCTTTGAGCGTCATGAGCAGCTTCATCGCCGCCAGGTTCGTCGGATCGATGGTCGCAGCGGCCTCCGCGGCCTTGCGGGCGCGCAACGTGAGGCCACGCGCCTGGAAGGCGATCGCGAGATCGATGTGGGCCTGCGTGTTGTGCGGCGCCTGGCGGGTGACCTCCTCGAGAACCTGGATCCCCTCGTGCGCCGTCTTCGGGTGCTTGGCGAGCAGCCGGCCGAGCAGGATCCGATGCTGGATCACCTGGGGCTGAAGGTAGATCACCTGGCGCACCCGATCGACGGCGTGGCCGATCTCGCCCGACTTGAGCAGCTCCTCGCCTTCCGCGAGCAGGAAGGCCACGCGTTCCTCGGGCGTCGCCTTCGGCCGATCGAGCTCTGCGTCGTACTCGCGACGCATCTGGTCGTTCGTCAGCGTGTTGAAGGCGGCCGTGGCGTCCTTGAAGAACTCCTGGGCCCGCTCCTTCTCCACGGGATCCGAGAAACGATCGGGGTGGCGATCGCGCGCGAGCCTGATGTACGCCTTGCGAATCTCGATCGCGGAGGCGTTGCGGGGGACGCCGAGCGTTTCGTAGTAGTCCGCCATCTCAGTGCTTGGCGCCCCCCTGCTGCGGACCCCTCACGAAGCGCTGCGCCTGCTTGCGGATCACATCCGGGACGTTCTTGTCAACGGCGATCGACTTCAGGTCGCGCGGGTTGAGGCGCGCCACCATGCCCAGCGAGATCGCGAGCGGCGTACGCGGGTTGCGCACGAGGCTCGAGACGACGCCGTAGCGCTTCGACCAATCCCGGTTCGCGCCGATGATGCGAAGCACCTCGCCGGACACGTTCTTCATCGCGGCGAAGGCCTCCACCTCGGCGTCTGTGAGGCGCGGGCTGCCGAGCACCGCGGTCGCGACGATGCGGTTCGGATCGCGGACCAGCACCGCGCGCTCCTCGCGATTGCCCTTGAGCGCCGTCACCACCTTCTCGGCGGTGTTGAGCCGATACAGGCGCTGCACCGCGCTGACCTTCTCCTCCTGGCCCTGCTCCTCCTCGGTGAGGTAGCGGACGACGGCCTCGCTGTCGGTCGCCGGCGGCGGCTCCTCGGGCTCGGGAGGGAGGACCGGTTCGGGGGCCGAGACCGGCGCTGGGGCGGGTGCGGCCGCCGCGGGCGCCTGGACCTCCTTGACCCCGATCCTGAACGTCTCGCGGAGCTCGCGCAGCCGGCGCTTCTGGTCGTTGCTGAGGTTCGGGTTCGCCTCGACCGCGACGAGCAGCGGCGTCGAGCGCAGCAGCCGCATCTGGTTGATGACGATCAGCTCGACGAGCTCGGAGGGCAGGCCTGGCGCCAGCGCCCGAAGGTCCTCGTCTTCCGCGGCCGTGTTCTGGATCGCGGCTTCGCGGACCTCCTTCTCCTGCCGCTCGGCGATCAGCCAGCGCAGCACCTCGGGCGGGGTCGACTTGTCCTTGCTGAGCCCGAGCGCCGCCTCCGTCGGGAGGTCCCGCAGCGCCTTGTCGGCGGCCGCGCGGACCTCGTCGTCCCCGTCGGAGAGCAGGAACACGATGAGCTCGGCGAGATCGACCGGCTTGAGGGGCAGCGCGCCCTGCGCTGCCATGAGCCGCAGGTCGCGGGGAATGCCCCCGCGGCGGAACTGGTCGACGAGAGGGTTCGCGCTTCGGGCTTCGGCCATCCGGGGAATCAGCCGCTGGGCGGCGTATCCGAGGGAGGGTCTTGCTCGACGAGGGACGGCAGGCTCTGGCGCGTGATGACGATGTTCTTCTTCACCTCCCCGCTCTTGCCCAGCGGGACTCCGGGCCTGTCGTTGACCCGGAAGCTGACGCCACCGGCGTTGCCGACGGACAACACGATCTCGCCCTTGGCGTCGAGGGTCTCGTGCTGGCCCGGGGTGAGCACGCGGTCCAGGACGGTCTCGCCATCGACGGTGACACGCACCCAGCAATTCTGCTGCGCGCTCAGGGACAGCGTGAGCCCATCGGAGCCGGTCTCGACGCTCGCTGGAACCGGCACGGGCGGCGCACTTGGCGCAGCGGGGGGATAGACGTACTCGTGGGGAACGGTGGTCGCGGGCGCCGATGCGGACGACTCGTCGGGAGCGGGGCGTGCGAAGGGGTAGGCCAGCCAGATCAGCAGCAACAGCAACGCCGCGGTCGACAGCGCGCCCTGCGGCAGCGAGAAGCGCCGGCGCGCCGCGACCTTCTCCTGCGGCTCGTCGGCGTGCGCGTACAGGAACTCGGCGACCATCCGCTCCGGATCGAGCCCGACGTGGCGTGCGTACTGGCGCACGAAGGTCCGACGGAACAGACCGCCCGGCAGGAGATCGACGCGGTCGTTCTCCAGCGCCTGGAGAAAGCGCACGCTGATCTTGGTCGCGTCCGCGATCTCGCGGAGACCGATGCCGCGGAGCTCCCGCTCCCGGCGCAGGTTTTCGCCGAAGCTAGCCATGTCCGGTGAGGCGGCATTTTAACGCCGCCGGCCCTCCGCCGCCACCCGACCAGCCGCCGCCTGGATGACGGGGCGAAGGCCGGGATGGGCGGCGATCCGGCGCAGGTCGTGGTCCTGCAGGGACGTGAGCTGGGCCAGGGCGATGCCCATGGGCGTGCGGGGCTGCAGCACGAGTGCCAATCGCACGGCGTAGCTCGCCCGCCAGCGCGGTGCCGCCGCCACGGTCTCCAGGAGCGGGCGCGAAGCCTCCGCGGACTGCACCATCCCGCTGAGGGCCGACTCGCTCAGCCTCGGGTTCTGCAGGGCCGCCTCGAGGATCCGTGGGTCAGACTCCTGGAGCAGCGGCCGCAGCACGCCGGCCGTGGCCAGCCGGGCGAGCGTGATCTTCTCCCCGAGGCGCAGGTCGGGAAGTCTCTCCTTGAGCAGAGCCTCAGCGCGGGCGCGCACGCCGGCGTCGACACGTGGGCTCGCAGCCGCGTCGACCAGGTCGCGCCAGTAGAGGCCCGGCAGAAGGCGCTGGGCAAGCGACCGGGGTGCCTTGGGGTTGAGACATACACCCCCCAATACCCGCGGCCGCTCCGACCAGGGCGACGTCGAGGCCACCGCCTCCAGGAATGCCACTGGGACGGCGAGGCGCAGCAAGGAGAGCATGTCCGCCTCGGAGAGCCCGCGCTCGGTGAAGAACGCCCGCGCTCCGGCGGCGTGCTGACCCACACTGAGCAGCTC
Organism: Vicinamibacteria bacterium; assembly: GCA_035251085.1. Lineage (GTDB taxonomy): Bacteria > Acidobacteriota > Vicinamibacteria > Fen-336 > Fen-336 > DATFEN01. The sequence continues at coordinate 5,288 of DATFEN010000296.1, forward strand.
GGCCAGGAGCTGCTCGCTCGTGTCTGCGTCGCCGCGCATCGCTGTGGTAGCGTAACGCACCCGAGAGGAGTGGCACATGCTCAAGGAGTTCGTCGCCTTCCTGAAGGAACACGGCATCATCGGCCTGGCGATCGCTGTGATCATCGGCGGCAAGCTGAACGACTTCGTCGGCTCGCTGGTCAACGACCTGCTGATGCCGCTCATCCTGAAGCCCGCCTTGGAGGCGGCCCAGGTGGTCGACATCCGCGAGCTCTCGGCCGGGGGCATCCTGTATGGGAAGGTCCTCGGCTCGGGCATCGACTTTCTGGTGGTGGCCATGCTGGTGTTCCTGTTCGCGAAGATGGTCCTCAGGGAAGAGAAGGTCGCCACGAGGTAATGGCGATCCTCAAGGTCGCCCGCGTCGGCCACCCCGTGATCCGGACGAAGGCTCGGGAGCTGAAGGACGCCGAGATCCGCTCCTCGGCGGTCCAGCGCCTGATCGACGACATGGTGGCGACCATGCACGAGTACGAGGGCGTGGGCCTGGCTGCGCCGCAGGTGCACTACGCCCTGCGCCTGGCGGTGATCGAGGTCCCCGCCCACGACGAGCGGGCCGAGGACGCCGTGCCGCTGACCGTGCTCGTGAACCCACGGGTCACGACGCTCGGCAGCGAGACGCTATCAGCCTATGAGGGCTGCCTGTCGATCCCCGGTCTGCGCGGGGTGGTCCCGCGCTGGGCGCGCGTGCGCCTCGAGGCGCACGACCGCGAGGGGCGGCCTTACGCCGTGGAGGCGGACAACTTCTTCGCGCGCGTGATCCAGCACGAATGCGACCATCTCGACGGCGCCGTTTACATCGACCGCATGCAGGGGATGCGCTCGCTATCCTTCCTGGAGGAGTTCGAAAAGCACCACGCCGGCTCCGAGGAGGAATGAGCGAGGTACTCGTCAGCGGTCCGCCGGTCGTCACGCTGCGGCAGGCGCCCAAGCGCCCCTACGACTCGGCCATCGCCGCGGCGCGCACGTGCTACTCGCCCCGAGTGATCGGATCCGAGGAGATCACGCCGTCACAGCGCGAAAGCATCGGGCCGCTGACCTTCGAGGCCGGCCATCACACGGTCTACCAGCACGCGCACTTCGAGTTCGGGCTCGAGAACGTCAGCCGGCAGTTCGTCTGGTCGTTCCTACACGCGCACCCTTTCTACAACTCCGAGCAGTCGAGCCAGCGCTTCGTGCGCCTCGACGAGGTGCGCGCCTACCTGCCCCAGGGCCTCTCCCCCGCCGCGCACGGCGTCTACGAGGAGGCCGTGGTCGGCGCCTGGCAGGCCTACCGGGACCTGAACGCGATCCTCAGGGAGGACACGCTGCGGATCGTCGGCGAGATCCGCCATCTCACCCCCGGCGCCTCCGACCAGCGGCGCAAGAAGGTCGCACGCGAGGCGGAGAAGAAGGCGATCGAGCTGGCCCGCTACGTGATCCCGGTCGCGGCGTTCACCTCGATGGTGCACACGGTGTCCGGGATCGTGCTGCACCGGCTGTGGCGGATGATGCGCACCGGCGACGCGCCCGCCGAGACCGGGCGCGTGGTCTCGGCGATGGTCGCCGGCGTGAAGGCGCTCGACCCGCTCTTCTTCGAGCGCGTCGGGGAAGGGCCCCTCGAGCCCGAGGAGGTGGTCGAGGCGCGCTGGCCGCGTCTCGAGGGCGGCGGCGATGCGCTGGCCGCGGAGCTCGACGGGCGCCTCGGCGATCGCGTCGCGCTGCTCGTCGATGCTTCGCCCCATGCCGAGTCGACGGCCGCGAGCGCTGCGCGTGCCGTGCTGGGCGCGACGTCCACGAGCCTTTCGGACGACGACGCCCTCGAACGGCTGACGAACCCCGGCCTGAACCGCTACCGGCTCGAGACGCTGCAGCTCTCCGTCCACTCGCCGCTGGCCCGGGCCATGCACCACGCGTCCTACACGTTCCTGAAGCGCCTCTCCCACACCGCCGACAGCCAGGACCAGCGCCATCGCATGGTGCCGGCATCGCGGCCGCTCATGACCTTGACGGACACCGTGCGGCCCGACTTCGTGACGCCGCCGCTCGTCGCGCGCAACGCGCGGGCCCTCGAGCTCTACGTCGGGGCCATGGAGAGCGCTTGGGCCGCGAAGAATCGACTCCTCGACATGGGCGTCCCTCTCGAGCACGCGCTGTACCTGCTGCCGAACGCCAAGACCCTACGCTTCTACGAGTCGGGCAGCCTCCTGTACCTCGCACACAAGTGGGTCATGCGCACCTGCTTCAACGCCCAGGAGGAGATCTACCGCGCGTCGATGGACGAGCTCGACCAGGTGCGCGCCGTGCACCCGAGGCTCGTCCGGCACATGGGGCCGCCGTGCGTGCTGCGCCACAAGCGCATCACGCCCACCTGTACCGAGGGCGAGCACTTCTGCGGGATCCCCGTGTGGCGGACGTTTCCGGACGTCGAGCGGAGGATCTGATCCAGGAGGGAGCCGTGAAGGACACAGCGCATCTCGCTCAGGTGAACATCGCGCGGCTCAAAGCGCCGCTCGAGGATCCGCTGCTGGCCGGCTTCGTGGCGCGTCTCGACGAGATCAACGCCCTGGCCGATCGCAGCCCCGGGTTCGTGTGGCGCCTGCAGACCAGCGCCGGCAACGCCACCTACCTTCGCCCCTACGAAGACGAGCGCATCCTCTTCAACCTGTCGGTGTGGCGGGCCCTCGAGGACCTGCGTGCCTACGTCTACCGCAGCGCCCACGTCGAGGTCATGCGCTTGCGCCAGGAGTGGTTCGAGCGGTTCGAAGGCGCGTACGTCGCGCTCTGGTGGGTGCCGGCGGGACACGTCCCGTCCGTGGACGAGGCGAAGCAGCGGCTCGCCCATTTGGAGGCCAAGGGCCCCACGCCGTTCGCGTTCACCTTCAAGGTACCGTTTCCATGCGATCAGGCACGTCTCGACGCCACGGACTGGTCTGCGTTCGAGCCGTGTCGGGCGACGTAGGCGGCCTTCGCCGCCTGGCTCAGGCGCTGACGCTCGACGGGCGGAAAGCGCGGCGCAGCAGCAGATGCGCAAGCGGATAGATGCCGAGCACGAGCGTCGCCGTGACGACGGCCATGTGGACGTGCGGCGGTCCCCAGGCACGCTTGAACATCGGATCGAGGAAGGCGCCGTTGATGTTGGCTTCGGCGCCGAACAGCCGGCCCAGCAGCACGCCTGCGATCGCGATCGCCGACTGCAGCGCGTAGGCGCGCCGGTCGTACCCGAGGCGCCGAAGGCCGTACAGCAGCACGAAGGGTGTCGCTGCGTGGTAGAGGGACAGAAGCCGCGTGAAGAGCGGCCATGTGGAGTCCCACATGTACTCGGTTCCCCCGATCCAGTGGGCGCCGGTGAGCAGGCGCGAGCACAGGTCGAGCGTCCAGACCAGGCTGACGATCAAGATCCCGACGGCCTGGCTCGAAAGGAGCAGTGCGCTGCCCGCCCACAAGCCCGCGACGACGAGGAGCACGCCGAGATTGCACAGGAACAGGAAGTTCGCGAAGCCGTAGGCCACGGCGTACGACGGGACGTACACGGCGAGCCAGGCCAGCGCGAACCAGCGCAGCACCGGGAACGCCGGGCGCTCGGCCATCACCCCAGCCCCTCATCGAGCGCTCGGGCCGCGGCGCGGCCGCTGCGCACGGCGCCTTCGATCGTGGCGGGCAGGCCTGTCGCCGTCCAATCTCCCGCGACGAACAGCCCCCGGATAGACGTCTGGTTCGAGGGCCGCAGGCTCTCCGCCTGCGGGTCGGACGCAAAGGTCGCCTTCGGCTCGCGCAGCACGAGGGAGCGCACCACCGCGGCGTCCTTCATTGCGGGGAAGTAGCGACGGAGCGTGGCCTCGGCAGCGCCGACCAGCTCCGCGTTGGGCCGTGGCACGCTCCGGCGTGCCGCGCTGATGATGAAGGCCAGGTGCTGCGGCGCGCCGTCCCGGCCGTAGAGCCGACCCTTGTCGAACACCCACTCGACCTCGCTGTCACGCAGGCCGAACATCGAACGCTCCACCACCATGCGGTCCAGCCACAGCTCCACCGACACGATCGGCGACCCAGCGAGCTGCGAGAGCGACGCGAAGGGTGAAGCCTGACGCAACTCCTCCGGGAGCAGCGCCGGCAACGCGTTCCACGGCACTGCCGCCACGACGGCGTCGGCTGCGACTCGCTCGCTCGTGGCCCGCGTGCCCGCCTGGATCTCGGCGCGCGACTTCGCGCGCTGCGCGTAGCGTACGCCGACCGCGCGGTCGCCCTCGACCTCGATCGCCTCGACCAGCGCCCGGCGCCGGATCGCTCCGCCCCGGCCCTCGAAGTACGCGGCCAGCCGTTCGTGCAGGACGCCGAAGCCGCGGCGCAGGAATACCAGGCGCGACGCCGCGTGGCTGCGCAGGAACGCCTCACGGTAGACGTTGTAGAACAGGACGGCCGCGGCCCGCTCCGGGGTCTCGTTCAGGATCGCGGTGGCGAGCGGATCCCAGAGCAGGCGGCGCGCTTCGGAGCCCTGGCCGGCGGCTGCGAAGTACTCCGCGAGCGTGAGGCCGTGGGGGGGCGCGCCGAAACGCACGACCCAGCCCAGGCGCAGCGCCTGCCAGCGCACGCGCCATGGCAGCCTCAGCCTCAGCAGCCCAAGGAGCAAGTGGAGCGGCGCGACGAGCGGGGGGCAGGCGAGGGACGTGCGGCCGCGATCGTCGACGTAGTCGATGCGCAGATCGTCCTGGACCAGGAGCAGGTCCTGCGCTCCCGCGCGGCGGACCAGGTCGAGCGTGGCCTCGTACCCCGCGATCATCAGGTGCGTACCGTTGTCCACGTCCTCGCCGGAGAGGGCGTCGGGGAAGGACGTCGCGCGGCCGCCGAGCACGCCACGACGCTCGAGGAGCAGCACGTCGTGGCGGCGCTCCTGCAGCGCGACGGCACAGGACAGGCCCGCGAAGCCCCCGCCGATCACCACGACCTTCACGGCCTCATCCGGCCAGGAGCGTGCGGGCCACGGCCCAGAGCTTCCGCCAGCGGGAGAGCTTCACGCGGGCCACGGCGAGCGGGATTCGGCGCCGGACGATCTCGTCCAGCAGCTCGCGGTACACCGCGCCCATGATCCGGGCCGAGAGCATCGCGCGCCGGTCCTCGGGCGGGAGCAGCTCGCTCGCCCGCTCGTGATGGCGCCGCGCGCGCGCAGCCTGGAACGCCAGGAGCTCCTGCATCGCCGCGGGCGCGTGACCGTCGCGAGCTGCGCTCACGAACACCTCCTCGGCCACGCCGAAGCGCGCCAGGTCGTCCAGGGGGATGTAGATGCGGCCCTTCGCAGCGTCCACCGAGACGTCGCGGAGGATGTTGGTGAGCTGCAGGGCCAGGCCCAACTCGCGTGCGTACTCCTTCGTGAGCGGGCTCCGGTACCCGAAGATCTCGATCGAAGCGAGGCCCACGGCCGACGCCACGCGCGAGCAGTAGACGCGCAGGGCCTCGAAGGTCGGATAGCGCCGGATCGTGAGGTCCATGCGACATCCGGCCACGATCTCCTCGAACAACGCGGCCGGGATCCGGAAGCGCGCGACGGCCCAGGCCAGCTCCTTTCCGAGGGGAGTCTCTGCGCGCCCGCGGTAGCCGCGCTCCACTTCCTCGAGCCAGTAGCGCAGCCCAGCTTCGCCTCCGCCGCCCGGCTCGTCCACGCAGTCATCCACCAGACGGCAGAACGAATAGAGCGCGAAGATGGCGCGGCGCTTCTCCTCGGGCAGGATCCGGAACGCGTAGTAGAAGCTCGTGCCGCTCGCGCGAGTGATCCGGGCTGAGGCGGTCTCCACGGCCGTCAGGCCGCGGGCACCGGTGTCGCGCGCCAGCTTCGCGCCGCCTCGCCCAAGAGCACGACGGCGAGCCCGATCAGGACGATCGAAACCAGGCCGTTCGCGATGCCCGTGGGCGTCGCGGCGCCACGGAACGCCGCCACGGCCTGGAGGACCAGCGAGCTGAGCGTGGTCAGGGCGACGAAGGCCATCGGCGCCAGCGTGAAGAGCGCAGGCTTGCTGCTGCGGTGGAGCCACACCGAGAGCGCGAGCAGCGTGAGCGCGGCCAGCAGCTGGTTCGAGGTGCCGAAGAGCGTCCAGAAGGCACGGTAGGACTCCTCTCCGGCGAGCAGCAGGAGACCGAGCGGCAGCGCCGTGGTGAGGCTCGTCGCGAGCAGCGCGCCCTGGCGGCCGCTCCAGGCGAACAGCTCCTGCAGGATGTAGCGGCCGAGGCGGGTGGAGACGTCGAGGGTGTCGAAGACGAAGGTCGAGAACGCCATCGCTCCGAAGGTGGTGGCGAAGAGCAGGTGCTCCTGCCCGATCAGCACCGTGAGGTAGCGTCCGAAGCCGGTTCCGTAGACGACCCCGGGGCCCTTGCCTGCGAGATCCTCGGGCGCGGCGATCATCACGGTGGACAGCGCGATGAGGGCGACGAAAGCCTCGAGCAGCATGCTGCCGTAGCCGACCGGCCGGCAATGGGACTCGCGGGCGATCTGCTTCGAGGTGGTGCCGGAGCAGACGAGACCGTGGAAGCCCGAGCAGGCGCCGCACGCGATCGTCACGAAGAGGAATGGGAACAGGCTGCCGGTGAGGCCCGGCGCCTGCCACGTCTTGAAGGCCTCCTGCTGGACCGTGAAGCCGCCGAAGAAGATGCCGACGCTCCCAACTGCCAGGGCCATGTAGAGCACGAAGCCCCCCAGGTAGCCCCGCGGCTGAAGCAGCGCCCAGACGGGGGTCAACGACGCCGCGAAGCAGTACAGGAGGATGAGCACGCTCCAGGTCCGCCCCGGCAGCACCAGAACCGTCGAGAGCTGAGTGCCCAGCCAGACCATGAACAGCGTGCCGGGCACGAAGATCACAGTGGTCAGCCAGAGCGGCGGCTTCAGGTAGCGCTCGACGAGACCCATCGCGATCGAGAGAAGCAAGTACAGCACCGACGCCATCGCGACGGCTCCGCCGGGGTTGAAGTGGACGCCGAGTCCCTCGAGGTCCTCGGTGCTTCCGACGAACGTCGAGGCGGTGATGTCGGCGAAGGCCAGGATCACGTAGACGAGCGCGATCCAGACGAAGGCCATCATGGCGATCCAGGCCTTGCGTCCCATCTGGAGGCGCACGATCTCCGCAACGGAGCGGCCGCCGTGGCGGACGGAGGCGACCAGGCTCGAGAAGTCGTGAACGGCGCCGATGAAGACGACCCCGAGGCCGATCCAGAGGAGGCACGGCAGCCAACCGAACGCCTGGCACGCCAGGATCGGGCCGGCGATCGGCCCGGCGGCCGCGATCGCGCTCAGGTGCTGGCCCATGAGATAGAAGGGACGCGTGGGGACGAAGTCGGCGCCGTCGTTCATCGCGACGGCCGGAGTGGCCAGGCTGTCGTCGAGGCCGTAGCGGCGCGCGACGAACCGGCCGTAGAAACGATACGCCAGCGCCAGGAGCGTCAATACGGCAATGGCGATCAACGGCAGCGACGGCTTCATGCGCGCGTGAGGATATCCTTCCAGCGCCAGGCTCGCCACGCCAGCGCGAGCTTGGCCACGAGCCCGTAGCGCGGCCGGCGACGGAACACGTCGTAGCCCGCACGCTCGATGGCATCGAGGATGCCGCTGCCCCCCAGCCAGGTGAGGCGCATCTCGAAGCGCAGCTCGCGCCCGATGCGGTCGCAGAGCGGACGGCCGCGGTCGAACAGCGACCGGGTGCGCCGGATCAGCTCCTGCATCAACGACCGGAACCCATCCGTGACGCGCCCCGCGTTCAGGTCCCACTCCGGCACGCCGTGGGCCGCCAACAGCTCGCGTGGGACGTAGATGCGGTCCTTCTTCAGGTCGATCGCGAGGTCCTGCCAGTGGTTCGCGAGCTGGAGCGCCGTGCAGATCGCGTCCGAGAGCGGACGCAGCTCCGGGTCGCGCTGCTCGAACACCGTCAGCACCAGCCGGCCCACGGGATCCGCGGAGCGGCGGCAGTAGTCGAGCAGCTCGTCCCAAGTCTCGTAACGGCCCTTCTCGGTGTCCTGCCTGAATGCGGAGAGCAGGTCGAGCAGCGGCTGCTTCGGGATCTCGAGGCGCCGCACGGTCTCGGACAGGGCCATGAAGATCGGCCCTTCGGCGCGGCCCTCGTACGCGCCGTGGAGGCGCGCCTCCCACTCGTCCAGCTTGCGGCGCCGCACGCCCTCGTAGATCGGCTCGTCGGCGAAGTCGTCGGCGACGCGCATGAAGGCGTAGAGCGCGTGGACGTAGCGCCGTTTCGCCTTTGGCACGAACAGGCCCACGGGGAAGTTCTCGTAGTGCTTCCGGGCGCGCTGCTCGCAGTGCTCGAAGGCCTCGTCGAGCGTGAAGGACGCGCTCATCGGCGCGCGGCTGCGTTCTCCAGGGCGACTCTCGTGCGGGGATCGAGG
>DATFEN010000307.1:0-11298 GCA_035251085.1 Vicinamibacteria bacterium
TGCGACGCGAAAACGCCGACCTGCGCGGCGGCAAGGCCGAGGCCGAGCGACGCGCGGCGAGGGCCTCAGGACTCGCGCAGGCCGCGCCTCCCGACGCGATGCGCCTCGAGGAGCTGGAACGCCGGCTGCGCAAGGCGGAAAAGGAGAACGAGCACCTGCGTCGCGAGAACACGCGCCTCGAGGCCGCGCGTCTCGAGGGCCCGGGCGTCCTGTTCGAATCCCGGCCCGAGCCGGCCAGCCCTGCTGCGAAGGTCGCCGACCTCCACGACGACTCCATGGCGCGCGACCCGAACCCGCGCAGCCGCGTGCTGCGGCAGATGCTGCGAAAGCTGGTGAAGAAGGGCAAGATCGGCGCAGCCCACACTCACGAGGACAACGTCTACCGGGGCGTGGCGGACCACGAGAAGGGCATCGCGAAGGAGGCCATCGAGCTGCTCTACCGCGAGGGCTTCTTCGTACCCAAGCCGACGGCCACCGATCCCCACGTCTCGATCTCGCCCGAGCGCATGGGAGAGGTGCGCGAGATCATCGCGGGTGAGATCGACAACGCGCGCCTGGTGCGCTTCCTCGAGGGATGAACCCCGCGCGGCGGGCGGCGGCGCATCTCGAACTGGCTCGCGGCGTGCTCTCGGTGTCGGGCCCGAAGCGGCAAGACTTCCTGAATGGACTGTTGAGCAACGAGGTCGCGTCCTTGCGCCCGGGCGAGGGCCGCCTCGCCGCCCTGATGGACGCGCGCGGCCACGTGCTCGCGTTGATGAGGGCCCTCGTGACGAACGACAGCGTGCTCTTGGAGGCCCCCACCGAGCGGCTGGAAACGCTCCGCGCGCTCCTGGAGCGCTACCGCGTCGCGGCGCCTGTGCGCTTCGCGGTTCCGAAGATCAAGGTCGTGGCCGTGCTCGGCCCCGCGGCGAGTGCGACGCTCGTGCGGGCCGGCGCCGGGCTGGCTGCGCTCGGCCCGAACGCCCACGTCGAGGCGACCCTGGCCGGCCTGCCGGTTCGCGTGGCAAGCGCACCCGATCTTCCGGCCGAGGCGCAGGTCGTCCACGTAGCCGCCAGCGCGGCGGCCGCAGTCCACGACGCGCTCGTCGCGGCCGGATCGACGCCGTTGACCCCCGAAGCCTTCGATGCCCTGCGTATCGAGGAAGGACGGCCCCTTTTCGGGGTCGACGTGACCGAGGACAACCTGCTCCACGAGACGGGCCTGCTGGCCGAATACCACTCGTCCACGAAGGGCTGCTACGTGGGACAGGAAACGGTGGCGCGCCTCGAGGCGCGCGGCGGCCACGTCAACAAGGCGCTCCGCGGGCTGCGGCTCTCGCGGGCAGCGGCCCCGGGCGCAACGATCCAGGTCGATGGCCAGGAGATCGGTCGCCTAACGAGCGCCGGCGTCTCCGACCGCCTCGGCCCCATCGCGATGGGCTACGTCCATCGCAATCACTTCGCTCCCGGCACCGCGGTCGTGGTGGATGGCGCGCCCGCGAGCGTCACTGCACTGCCCTTCCCGGAATGAAGATCTACACGCGCGGCGGCGATCGAGGCGACACCGGGCTCGTGGACGGTTCCCGCGTCCGCAAGGACCACGTACGCGTCGCGGCCTACGGCGACCTCGACGAGCTGAACTCCATTCTCGGCCTCGCCCTCGCCGAGACGCGGCGGCGCGAGCTCGCCGCGGTCCTGCACGAGGTCCAGCGCGACCTGTTCGCACTCGGCGCGCAGCTCGCGGATCCGAGCCGGCGCGTGGCCGGGCGCAAGGCCAAGGCCGCCGTCGCCGAGGCCCACGTGGAACGCCTGGAGCGGGAGATCGACCGCTGCGAGGCGCGGCTCGAGCCGCTGCGCGCGTTCGTGCTGCCGGGGGGGTCTCGCGTCGGCGCGCTGCTGCACCTCGCCCGCACCGTCTGCCGCCGGGCCGAGCGGACCGTGGTGACGCTCTCCCAGCGCGAGGGTGTCGACCCGCGGGTCATGGTCTACGTGAACAGGCTCTCGGACTTGCTGTTCGTCCTGGCGCGCCTCGAGAACCGGCGCGCGCGGCGCCGCGAGACACGCTGGTGACGGCGCGGCTGCTCGCCGCGACGGCGGCGCTGTCCGTCGCCGCATGCCGCCCCACGCCTGCGGTTCCACCCGCCGCCCGGCACGTCGTACTGGTCACCATCGACACGCTGCGCGCCGACCGGCTCGGCTGCTACGGCAGCAACGTTGCGACCCCGCACCTGGACCGCATCGCGTCGGAGGGCGCCCTGGCTCCACAGGCCACGGCGCACGTGCCGTTGACGCGGCCGTCGCACGTCACGCTGTTCACCGGGCTCCTGCCCTTCGAGCATGGGATCCGCGACAACGTCTCCCCCTCCGTGGTCCCCGACACCCCGCTCCTGGCCGAGGCATTCAAGAAGGCGGGCTTCGCCACCGCCGCCTTCGTGTCCTCGGTGGTGCTGGCCTCCGAGTCCGGCCTGGACCGCGGCTTCGACGTGTACTCGGACCGTTTCGAGGGCGCGCGCGGCGACGCGCAGTTCCTGAACACCGTGCAGAAGCGCGGCGACGTGACCCTGGCCGAGGCCACGGCCTGGCTCGAAGCGAACCACGCGCGTCGCGTGTTCGCATGGATCCACCTCTACGACCCCCACGATCCCTACGAGCCGCCCGAGCCCTACGCTTCGCGCTACGCCGATCGCCCTTACGACGGCGAGGTCGCCTGGTCCGACGAATTGATCGGGCGGCTGGACGCGACCCTCACGCGCCTCGGGCTTGCGAAAGACACGCTGCTCGTCGTCGCCTCCGACCATGGGGAGGGCCTGGGCGAGCACGACGAGTCGCTCCACGGGTTCTTCGCCTACCAGACGACGTTGCGCGTGCCACTGATCGTGCGCGGACCGGGCATCCCGCCGCGCACGCGCCTCGCCACCACAGCGGCGCTCGTGGACGTCTTCCCCACCGTCCTCGACCTGGCAGGTCTCACCTCGCCCGGCCCGGTCTCGGGCCGCAGCCTCGCGGCGCCGCTGCGGGGCAGCGCGGCCTCCGCCGAGCCGACAGTGTATGCGGAGACGCTGGTGCCGCTGCTTCACTTCGGGTGGAGCGACCTGCGCGTGGTGCGCGAGGGTCGCTTCAAGTACATCCAGGCCCCGCGCCCGGAGCTCTACGACCTCGACTCCGACCCGGGCGAGCGGACGAACCTCGCGGAACGCGAGCCGCGGCGCGCCGAGGCGATGCGCGCAGCCCTCGTGCGCTTCATGGACCTCGAGCGCGCGCAAGCGCAGCAGGCCCCAGCGCACGCGGCCTCGACCGAGATGATCGAGAAGCTCGGCGCCCTCGGCTACGTTGGCGGCGGTGGCGCGGCGACGACGCGTACGCCCGGCGCCGACCCGAAGGACAAGATCGAGGAGTTTCGCATCGTCAACAGCCTCATCCGGGAGGCGCTGCTGGCCTTTCACGCGGGCGACCACGCCGAGAGCGCGCGCAAGCTGCGTACGGTGCTGGCCCGCGGCGTTGCGAGCTTCGAGGTCCACTACTACCTGGCCCGCGCGCTGCTCGCGTCGGGGCGGCCCTCGGAGGCCGCGCCCCACTTCCGCGCCGCCGTCGAGCGGCAGCCCTCGCACGCCGCGGCCTGGGAGGGACTCGCCGACTGCCGCGCGCGTATGCGCGACGTGAAGGGCGCGATCGCCGCCCTGCGCGAGGGCCAGATGACGCTGCCCACGGACTCCGGCCTGCGCTACCGCGAGGCCCGGATGCTGGAGGCCAGCGGCGATCCTCAGGCCGCGCGGCGCGCCTACGAGTCCGCGCTGTCCCTCGCCCCGAAGGACGCGCGGATCCACGTCGAGCTGGGGGAGCTGCTCCGAGACACGGGCGAGCCTGCGGCAGCGATCCGGCATCTCCAGGCGGGCGTTGAGCTCATGCCGAACGTGGCGTCGTACCAGAACTCCCTCGGCATGCTGCTGGGAGCCGAGGGCCGCGCGGCCGACGCCGAGAGCGCCTTTCGCGAGGCGGTGCGTCTGGACGGTGCCAATCATCGGTACGCCTACAACCTCGGCTTGATCCTCCAGCGGCAGGGCCGCGTCGCCGAGGCGCGGCCCTACTTCGAGCAATCGCTGCGTCTCGATCCCTCCTTCGCGCCGGCGCGTGAGCGGATCGCCGAGCTGAGGCACCCGAAGCACTGACGCGCGGAGCGTTCTGTAGTGTAGCGAGCCGCTCGGTTTCGTTCGCGATCTTGTACTCGGCGCGCCCGGAATCCGACGCTCCGGAGCGCAGGATCCGTCGGGTTGGGTTCAAGTGACCGGACATTGATTCGATGAGACTTACGCGGTTTGCCAGCAGGCACGCCGCTTGCCGTTTCGCTCTCCAGAATGTGTCGGGGCGTTCGCCGGGTGAGGCCCGGCGGGAAGGCCATTCTTATCAAGGAGAGCAGTATGAACGTGTCGCGATTCCGCATAGGCGCGTGGCTCGTCAGCCTGGGCGTAGCGCTCGGGGCATCGAGTCTCGCGGCGCCGAGCGCGCTGGCACAGGCGACCGGCGCGGCCCTCGAAGGCCGTGTCATCGATGAATCGGGAGCAGCAATGCCCGGCGTGTCGGTCACCGTCGCCGCTCCTCAGACCGGCTTCACGCGTACCGTCATCACGGACCCTGAAGGCCGGTATCGCTTCCCCGCGCTTCCGGCAGGGGCCTACGACGTGTCGGTCCGGCTGACCGGCTTCAAGACCGTCGAACAGAGAAACGTCATCCTGAACGTGGCCAGCATACGACCCCTCGACGTCACGCTCGCGGTGGCCGGCGTAGCTGAGGAGATCACGGTGTCCGTGGAAGCGCCGGTCGTTCAGTCCGAGCCGGCGATCGGCGCGGTCGTCAGCCAGCAGGAGCTGGAGAACCTTCCTTTGAACGGACGCCAGTTCGCAAACCTCGGCGTCTTGGCGCCGGGCACCTCGCTGGCCTACAACACCGACCCCACCAAGCCCGGCCAGCTCACCATCGCCCTCAATGGCGGCATCGGTCGCAATGTGAACTACGTGATCGACGGCGGCGACAACACGGACGACACCATAGGCGGAGCGCTGCAGAACTTCTCGATCGAGGGCGTCCAGGAGTTCAAGATCCAGACCCAGCAGTACAAGGCCGAGTTCGGACGCTCCACGGGGGGCGTTTTGACCGTGGTTTCGAGGGGTGGCACCAACGAGCTGCACGGCAGCGCCTTCGGGTTCTTCCGCGACGACGAGTTCAACTCGATTACCGAGTCGGAGAAGCAGTCGGGAGCTTTGAAGTCGCCCTACCGCCGCTGGCAGTTCGGAGGCTCCCTAGGGGGCCCCATCCTCAAGGACAAGGCGCACTTCTTCGCAACCTACGAACGGACCAAGCGCGACAACGAGTACACGGTCGACACCGGAGGCCTGGTTCCCTCCGAGGACGGCAACACGATCCCGATCCCCTTCGAGGACGACCTGGTGGGCGCCAAGCTGACGGCCAACCTGTCGCCCAAGCAGTTCCTGCAAGTGCGCTTTGGCTACCAGAAGAACACCGACACCTACGGCGCGAACCCGCTCGCCACGCCCGACAACCTCGGCACCCTCACCAACGAGTACTACTCGGTCCTGGCCGGCCACACCTTGACCGTCGGGAGCAGCGGGCTCAACGAATTCGTCTTCCAGTACTCGAAGTTCGACAACAGCATCCTGCCGAACTCCGACGCGCCGACGCTCTTGTATCCCTCTGGCGTGACCGTCGGCCAGAACATCAACACGCCTCAGGCCACGATGCAGACCAAGTGGCAATTCAAGGACGACTTCAGCTTCTCGAGGGTCCTGGGCGGCCGACGCCACGACTTCAAGCTGGGCGTGAACTACCTGCACGAACCGCGACTCGGCGGAGACATCGGCACCGGAGTCGTCGCGCCCCAGTACACGCTGCTCGAGGACCGCGTCGACTCCCCCGTGATCGACATCACCCAGTTCGGCGGAACGAGCCTGTTCTCGACCCCGGTGGACCAGTACAGTGTCTACGCCCAGGACGACTTCCACGTGACTCCACGGCTGACCCTGAACCTGGGCTTCCGTTACGACCTCTGGACGGGGTACGACCTCGATCAGCGCAGCAACCCGATCTGGCAGGCGCTATCCGCGCAGAACACCTTCAACGAGGAGTACCTGCGGGACTTCCAGGGAGGCGCGGGCGGTGTGCTCGAGAACGACAAGGACAACTTCGGGCCTCGGGTTGGGTTCTCCTGGGATGCGACCGGCGATGGCAAGACCTACCTCAGGGGCGGTTGGGGGGTCTACCACGATTTCCCCTACACGAACTCGACGATCCTGTTCCCCTCGATCGCAGCTTTCACGGACTACGGGGTGGCCTACAACGTGCTCGACCCCTCCGGCATCAAGAACCCGGACGGCAGCTTCTTCCGGGTGGGCCAGCCGCTGCCGCCCAATCAGCTCCCCGGTGTGGCGGCGAACCCGCCGAACGAAGTGGCCTCCCCGACCCTCCGGACGCCGCGTTCGCGGCAAGCCTCGGTCGGGGTCTCGAGGGAGCTGCGCCCGTGGCTCGGCGTGACCGTGGATCTGGTCATGGTTGATTATCGCGACATCCCGTTCCGCTTCCGGGGCAACCCTACGACGGGCCCGGGCCAGCCTCGGCGCTTCCCGGAGTTCGGCAACTTCCGGATCTGGTACGGTCAGGGACGCGCGGACTACGACGGCGCCAACCTCGGCATTCGCGTGCGAGCCTCCGACGAGTTGACACTGCAGGGCTTCTACACTCTCTCCCGGATCGAAGGCAACACGCTGGCCGGCGCCGACGAGTTCCGGCTCTCGGACACCAACTACCAGCCGGATCTCGCGGTCGCCCGCGACGTGTCCGCCAATCCCCTCGATCCGCTGTGCGGCGCGTGCATCGGCCCCCTCAATACGGACGCGCGCCATCGTGTGACGCTCGCGGGTGCCTACTCGCTGCCACATGGCTTCACCCTCTCCGGGATGTTCCGTTACCGTTCAGCAACGCCCTACAACATCTACTCGGGTGTCGACCTGAACGGCGACGGGTTCGTTGTCGACCTGCCGCCCGGAGTCGCACACGTCAACTCGGGCCGGGGAGCTTCCTTCTCTCAACTCGACCTGCGGGCCTCGAAGGTCTTCAAGTTCACGGGCTCGGTCAGCCTCGAAGCCTTGGCCGAGGTCTTCAACGTCTTCAACGCGACGAACCCGGCGAGCTTCGTGGGGAACCGCAGCGCGAGCAACTTCGGGCAAGCGACGAGCTTCTCCGGTGACCCCCTGCAGGGCGAACAGCGCCTGGCCCAGTTCGGCCTGCGAATGCGCTTCTAGTCGACTCATCCTCCGCGGGCCGTCACGGCCGTTCTGTTGGCAACGGGCGCGGCGGCCTGCGGAGTCCGTCCCTCTGGCCGAGGGCACGATCTGATCCTCGTCACGCTGGATCAGCGCCGCGCGACCGCGGCGGGTCCTGCTCGGACAAGGCGCTCTCCGGCCGCCTGCTCGGCCCTGGCCTCTTTCACACGACCCTGACGGTTGTAGACGTCCGCGAGCACGAAGTGCCCGAGGGGCGCCAGATTGTTCTCGGGGCGCAGCGCGAGACCCGCGCGCGCCTCACGCTCAGCCTCGGCGAGCTCGCCCGCGTCGAGCAGCGCCTTCGCGAGGTAGAGCCGCCCGATGGCGAAGTCGGGCGCGAGCGGCACCACCTGTCGAAAGCGCTCGAGGGCCTCGCGCTGACGGCCGCTGCGCTGAAGCAGCCGGCCCAGGTTGAACGCGGCGCGGTAGGCCTTCGGGTTCTCCTCGATCTCCTTCGCGTAGGCGGCCTGGGCAGCCACGACGTCGCGGCGCTCCTCGAGGGCCAGCCCGAGGTTGAAGTGAGCCGTCTCGAGCTTCGGATCGCGGGCGATCGCGTCCCTGAGCGCCTTCTCGGCCTCCTCCCAGCGCTTCGTCTCCAGGTAGCATTCTCCGAGCTTGAGTAACAGGCGCTGCGGCTCCTCCTGCTCGCCGATGGCCTTCTGCAGCCGCGTCTCGGCAGCCTCGAAATGCTTCTCGCGCATGTCGAGGTCGGCGAGCTGCAGCGTGATGCGCATGTTGCGGGGATCGAGCTGCTGCGCCCGCTCGAAGCCGACGCGCGCGTCCGCCGGACGGCCCAGCTCCTTGTAGGCGAGCGCCAGGCGGAACAGGGACTCGTGGTGCTCGGGATCGAGGGAGAGGGCCTTCTTGTAGGCCCCGACGGCCTCGGCGTGCTTGCCGGCCTTCGAGAGGAAGTTACCGAGCAGCATGTGGCCCTCGAGCACCTCCGGGTCCTGCTCGAGGACGCTGCGCACGGAGCTCAGGGCCTCGTCGGTCCTGCCCTCGGCGGAGGCCCCGGTGGCGCGCTTCAGGAGGTTGTAGAGCTCGATCTTGTCCTTGGGATCGCCCCGCGGCCGTTCCTCGAGATGACGCGCGCTGATCGTGCCGCCGACGTAGCCGAGGGCCTGCAGGCGCTCGGCCGTCTCCGCGTCCATCGCCTGCGGACCGGCGACCGGCCGGCCGCTTCCGAGGCGCGCCAGCATCTCCTCGAGCGCCCCCCGCAGGACTTCCACCTGACGCCCTTCCGCGGCGGCCAGGTCGCTCCGTTCCCCCGGGTCGCGCTGCACGTCGTACAGCTCGGGGCGCGGCGCGCGGATGAGCTTGAAGCGCTCGTCCTGGATCGTGACCAGCTCGCTCCAGCCGTAGTGGAAGCGCGGATACCAGCTCTCCGCCACGGCCTTGAGGGCGAGACGCTCGCCGCGCGCGAGGGGCATCAGGCTCGCGCCCTGGACGGCTGCGGGGAGCGGCACCCGCAGCAGCTCCAAAGCCGTGGGCATCACGTCCACGATGCGCACCTGGTCCTTGACGACACGCTCGGGCACGGCGGGCCCGGCCAGCACCATCGGGATGCGGACCGCCGCGTCGTAGACGAAGAAGCCGTGGGTCGCCTCGCCATGCTCACCCAGCATCTCGCCGTGATCCCCGAGCACCGCGACGAGCGTGGAGCCGAGCCGTCCGTCTCCTTCGAGTGCATCGAGCAGCCGGCCGAGCTGCGTGTCGGCTTCCGCGATCTCCGCGTCGTAGGCGCCGAGGAGGCCGCGCGGGAAGAGCGCGGCCTGCTCCGGCGGCGCCGTGTAGGGCGTGTGGGGGTCGTAGAGGTGCACCCAGGCGAAGAACGGCTTCCGACGATCCTCCGCGAGCCAGGCCAGCGCGGCGTCCACGGTCTCGCGGCCCGGTCGCTGGATCGCGTCCATGCCGGCGGCCTTCTCGAACTTCGAGAAATCGAACTCGTCGAAGAAGCGGTCGAAGCCCTGGGCGATGCCCCAGCGCGAGTCGAGGACGAAGGCCGAGACGAAGCCGCCGGTGCGGAAACCGCGCTCCTTCAGCACCTCCGCAAGCGTGACCTGCTCGTCGCCCAGGTAGAAGCCGCCGTTGTCGCGGACGCCGTGGAAGGCCGGGAACGTCCCAGTGAGCAGCGACGAGTGGGCTGGCAGCGTCAGGGGCGTGACGGTAGTGGCTCTTTCGAAGCGCAGGCCCCGCGCGGCGAGCCCGTCGAGGCGCGGGGTGCGCGCGGCGACATATCCGTAGCTGCCGACGTGGTCGGCCCGCAGCGTGTCCAGCGTGACGATCAGCAGGTTGCGGGGCGCACCGCCGAGCCAGGCGGGCCGAAGCGCCGGCCGTCGGGCGATCAGGATCGCACCAGCGGCAGACATCACCGCCAGCACGAGCAGGAGCAGCCAAAGCCGCCTCATCCCTCCGATTGTAAGCGGCTACTCGCCGATGACCTTGATCAGCACCCGCTTCGGGCGCCGCCCGTCGAATTCACCGTAGAAGACCTGCTCCCAGGGACCGCAATCCAGCTTGCCCTTCGTGATCGCCACGACCACCTCGCGTCCCATCACCTGGCGCTTGTGATGGGCGTCGCCGTTGTCCTCGCCGGTCCGGTTGTGGTGATAGCGCTCGGGGCTGGCGTCGTACGGCGCGAGCTGCTCCAGCCAGCGCTTGTAGTCCTCGTGCAGCCCGCTCTCGTCGTCGTTGATGAAGACCGACGCCGTGATGTGCATCGCGTTCACGAGGCACAGGCCCTCCTGGATCCGGCTCGCGGCGACGGCTTTCTCGACGTCGCCGGTGATGTTCACGAAGTCCATCCGCGAGGGTACGTTCAGGGTCAGGTACTGGGTGTGGGATTTCATGTCTCGATCCTCAGGGCTGAGCTCAGGCGAGCGCCAACGCCACGCGCAGCGCCTGATCGAGGGCTCGGAGGCGGGCCGGGACGAGGCTCGCCACGTAATCCGTCAGCATTGACTTGGGCAGGCTGACGAGGGCGTCGCAGTGGATGCTCGACTCGTGCTTCAACCCGTCCTCCACGCCGATCTCGACCTGCGTGGCCAGCGCGTCGCGACGTGTGTGGACCGGTGCGCACACCACCGTGGAGAATCGCGAATCGATCAGGGCTTGCCGGCTGACGAGGACGAATACCCGAGACCGCTTGGGATCCGCTTGGCCTGGGCGACGCACGCGAAACAGGTCGCCCCGCTTCAAACGTCCGCCTGATAGGCGAGGACGTCCTCCATTTCCCGGTTGAGGGCGTCGGCGGACTCGTTCAGGATCGCCAAGTCGCGTGCCTCCCTGGCGGAACGCGCCCGGCGTGCCAGGAACTCGCGGGCAGCGTCCTCGATCAGCCGAGACCGGCTTCGCGTCCGTGTCGTGGCCTTGTCGATCGCCCTCAGCACTCGCTCGTCGATCGTGACCGATGTCTTGACTCTCATACTCCAGATCATACTACCCGGAATGCCTCTGGGCTCTCGCGGCTTCGCCGATGGAGATCGTTACAAGCGGGAATGAACGCCGGATCGCCATGCAGCCCCTGGTCATGCTTTCGCCCTATACTCGCTGAACCGCTTCGAGCTTCGAGCCTCACGATGGGCTTCACTTCGGGAACCCGGCTGGGTCCCTACGAAGTCCTCGGCCTCTTGGGGGCCGGGGGCATGGGTGAGGTCTACCGGGCTCGGGACAACCGCCTCGATCGCACGGTCGCCATCAAGGTGCTGCCCGAACACCTGGCCCACAACCCCGACATGCGCCAGCGCTTCGAACGTGAAGCCAAGGCCGTATCGAGCCTTGCTGACGAAGTCCGGGTCGAAGCTGATGGACTTCGGCCTGGCGAAGCGCGGAGGCGTAGGCGACGGGAAGGACCGTTCTGTCTCGGCGCTGCCGACGCAGGAGAAGCCGCTGACGGAGGCGGGCGCTCTGCTCGGAACGTACCAATACATGTCTCCGGAACAGCTCGAGGGGAGGGAGGCCGACGCACGCTCAGACATCTGGGCCTTGG
>DATFEN010000328.1:0-19557 GCA_035251085.1 Vicinamibacteria bacterium
CACTGGCCGATTCTATCGGCCCGAGTGACGCCGGCGGTAGCGAACGACAGCGCGCTTCGCCGCCTCGGCGAGGAGAGCGCGGTCAGCTCGTCGCCTGCCCGTCCTCGTCGTACTCGAAGAAACCCCGGCCGCTCTTCACACCGAGGTGCCCGGCCCGGATCATCTTGCGCAAGAGCGGGCAGGGCCGATACTTGAGGTCCCCGAGCTCGTCGAACAGGTACTCCATCCAGCGGTTGACCTCGTCCAGCCCCATGCGATCGGCCAACGCTAGAGGTCCTACCGGCAGCCCGAAGCCGAGCTTCATCGAGGTGTCCACGGCCTGAGCGGTCGCGACGCCCTCCATCACCACGTGCATCGCCTCGTTCAGGAACGGCAGGATCGTCCGAGTCGTGACGTAGCCCGGGTACTCGAACACCTCGATCCCGGTCTTCCCGAGCACGCGCACCAAGTCCTGCGCGGTCGCGAAGGTCGCATCGGAGGTCTTGAGTCCGCGCACCATCTCGACGAGCGGCACGCGCGGCACGGGCATCAGGAAGTGGAGGCCGATGACGCGATCAGGCCGCTGCGTCCCTGCTGCGATCTCGGTGACCGAGAGCGTCGACGTGTTCGTCGCGAGGACGTCCTCCGGCGGGCACGAGCGATCGAGCTCCTGGAAGATGGCTGTCTTGAGCTCGAGCTGTTCCGATACCGCCTCGACGACGAACTGCGCCGCCTCCAGCGCCGTGATCGCTTCCACCGTCTTGATCCGAGCCAGCAACGCGCGCTTCTCGGGTTCGGTCCGGCGCCACTTTGCGATGTCCCGATCGAGCTCCTCGCCGATCCCCGTGAGGGCCCGCGCGGCCAGCTCCGGCGATTTCTCGCAGAGCAGGACGTCGAGGCCAGCGGCGGCGCATGTGATCGCGATGCCCTGGCCCATCGTGCCGCCGCCGACGATGCCGACGGCACGGATCGTCACGGCGCGGCGGCCTCGACGAACTCCTGGCCGAGCCGGCCCATGCGCCGGAACTTCTCGTAGCGCGCCGCCGTCAGGTTCGCGGCATCGACATCGCTCAGCTCCCGAAGCTGCCGCTCGAGGATCCCGTCGAGGGCCTTGAACAGCGCGTCGTG
Organism: Vicinamibacteria bacterium; assembly: GCA_035251085.1. Classification (GTDB taxonomy): domain Bacteria; phylum Acidobacteriota; class Vicinamibacteria; order Fen-336; family Fen-336; genus DATFEN01. The sequence continues at coordinate 1,108 of DATFEN010000328.1, forward strand.
GTCGGAGTGGGCTCCCCCGGGCGGCTCCGGCACCACCTCGTCGATGATGCCGAAGCGACGAAGGTCGGTAGCCGTGATCTTCATGGCCTGCGCGGCCTCCGACGCGCGCCGTGAGTCGCGCCACAGGATCGAGGCGCAGCCCTCGGGCGAGATCACCGAGTACACCGCGTGCTCCAGCATGTTGACGCGGTCGCCGACGGCGACGGCGAGAGCTCCGCCGCTGCCTCCCTCGCCGGTGATGTTGACGATGATCGGCGCCGGGAGCCGAGCCATCTCCCTCAGGTTGTGGGCGATCGCCTCGGCCTGGCCCCTCTCTTCGGCGTCCATTCCGGGGTACGCACCGGGCGTGTCCACGAAGGTCAGGATGGGCCGACGGAACTTCGCCGCGAGCTGCATCACCCTCAGCGCCTTTCGGTACCCCTCGGGCTTCGGCATGCCGAAGTTGCGATAGATCTTCTGCTTCGTGTCACGGCCCTTCTGATGCCCGAGCACGGCGACGGGGCGATCCTTGTACAGCGCGAGCCCGCAAACGAGCGCGGGATCGTCGGCGAAGCGACGGTCCCCGTGGAGCTCGGTCCAGTCTGTGAAGAGCGCCTGCACGTAGTCCAACATGTACGGACGGTTGGGATGGCGGGCCACGAGCGTCTTCTGCCAAGCCGTGAGGTTCGCATAGATGGCCTTGCGCTCCTTCAGCAGCTCCACGTCGAGCTCGCTGGCCTCCTTCTCCCTGGCGGGATCGCCCGGGTACTTGCGCGCTTCGGCGATCCGTTTCTGCAGCTCCAGGAGCGGCGCTTCGAAGTCCGCCTCGCTCATCAGGCGACCTCCGCCGGCTCCCGCGGCGCGCCGTTGTTGCGCGCTCCGTTCGTGCGCGCGAGAACGAGGGCTCCTCGTCCCAGGAGAGACTCGAGCTCGTCGCGGAGCCCGGCGTCCGGCCGCACCCGGTAGTACGCGTTCGGCGCGACCGCCACCGCATACTCGCCGTTGCGCAGGAGCTCGAGGGTCACCGGGCAATCTCCACGATGGGATTCGAGTATATCCCTCAGCCTCTCCCCCTTGCCCTTGTCCCAGATCTCGAGCGGCACGCGGATCGTCACGTAGCGCGCCTCCGCCATCTGCGCTTGCTCCAACGGCATCACGTCCGACACCAGCAGCCGCGTCTTGCCATCGTCCAGGACCTCGGCCTTCGCCTTGACGAGCACCACCTGATCGTCGGCCAAGCGCCCCGCCACCTTCTTGTAAGTATCCGGGAACACCAGCGCCTCGACGCCGCCGTCGAGGTCCTCGAGGAGGAACGAGGCCATCCGATCGCCCTTCTTCGTCTTGATCAAGCGCAGCGCGGCGACCAGCCCGCCGATGGCGAGCTCGGGCAGGCCGGACTTGTCCGCGAGCGTCGCCGTGGTCGCGTTGGCCCACTTGGCGAGCTCCTCGCGATAGCGCTCGAGCGGGTGGCCCGTGATGAAGTAGCCGAGGGACTCCTTCTCGTACGCGAGGCGTTCTCCCTCGCTCCAATCGACAGCGTCGGGCGCTCGGGCTCCGCCCGTCCGAGGCTCATCGGGAGGCTGCATCGACTCGAACAGGCTGGCCTGACCTTCCTCGGCGTCGCGCTGCTTCTTCTGACCGGCGTCCATCGCGCGGTCGAGGGCGGCGAGCAGCGCGGCGCGGCGCGGATCGAGGGAGTCGAACGAGCCGCTCTTGATGAACGATTCCACGACTCGCCGGTTCACGGCCTTCAGGTCCACGCGCTCGCAGAAGTCGAAGAGCGACCCGAACGGACCGCCCGACCTGCGCGCCGCCAGGATCGCCTCGACGGCCCCCTCTCCCACGTTCCTGATGGCCGCCAGGCCGAAGCGGATGTCCCCGCTCGCGCCCGCGGCATCGGTGCCCACCACGCTGAAGAACATGTCGGACTCGTTCACGTCGGGCGGCAGCACCTTGATCCCCATCTCACGGCACTCGCCGATGTACTGGACCATCTTGTCGGTGTTCGCCCGCTCCGAGGTCAGCAGCGCGGCCATGAAGAACGGCGGGTAGTTCGCTTTGAGGTACGCGGTCTGGTACGCGAGCCAAGCGTAGGCCGCCGAATGCGACTTGTTGAAGCCGTAGCCGGCGAACTGCTCCATGTGGTCCCAGAGCTTCGCCGCCTTCTTCTCGGGGACGTTCCGCGCCTTGCAGCCCTCGAGGAACTTCTGCTTCTGGGTGGCCATCACGTCGGCCTTCTTCTTGCCCATCGCCTTGCGCAGGATGTCGGCCTCGCCGAGCGTGTAGCCGGCGAGCGCCGAGGCGATCTGCATCACCTGCTCCTGGTAGACCATGATCCCGTAGGTCCCCTGGAGGATCGGCTCGAGCTGCGGCACCTCGTAGCTGACCTTGGTCTGGCCGTGCCGCCGCTTGATGAAGTCGTCGATCATCTGCATCGGTCCGGGCCGGTACAAGGCGTTCAGCGCGGTGAGGTGCTCCAGCCGATCGGGCTTGAAGCGGCGCAGGATGTCCCGCATGCCGTCCGACTCGAACTGGAACAGGCCGCTGGCCTTCCCCGCCGTGAACAGCTCGTAGGTCTTCGGGTCGTCGGTGCGGATCGCGTCGATGTCGATCTTCACGCCGGTCGCGGCGGCGATCATCTCCACGCAGTTCTGGATCAGGGTCAGCGTGCGCAGCCCCAGGAAGTCCATCTTCAGCAGCCCGATGCGCTCGACGCCGTGCATGTCGTACTGCGTCGTGATCTCTGCCGTGTTTCCCTTGAAGAGCGGCACGAACTCGGTGAGCGGCCGCGGCGCGATCACGACGCCCGCCGCGTGGGTCGAGGCATGCCGCGTCGTGCCCTCGAGCCGGCGCGAGATGTCGATGAGCTCCCTGACCTTGGCGTCGCGCTGGTAGGCCTCCTTCAGCGGCGGCGACTCCTCGAGGGCCTTGGCCAGCGTCATCTTGAGGTCGAAGGGAACCATCTTCGCGATACGGTCGGCATCGGCGTACGGCATGTCCAGCACGCGCGCGACATCGCGGATCACGGCCTTCGCCTTCATGGTGCCGAAGGTGATGATCTGGGCGACGTTCTCGCGCCCATAGCGTCTGGTCACGTACTCGATCACCTCGCCGCGTCGGTTCTCGCAGAAGTCGATGTCGATGTCCGGCGGGCTGATGCGCTCCTCGTTGAGGAAGCGCTCGAAGATCAGGTCGTTCTCGATCGGGTCGAGGTCGGTGATGCGCAGCGAATACGCGACCAGCGAGCCGGCGGCCGAGCCGCGGCCAGGGCCCACCGGGATGCCCTTTTCCCGAGCGTGGCGGATGAAGTCCCACACGATCAGGAAGTAGCTCGCGAATCCCACGCGGCGGATGACCCCGATCTCCTTCTCGAGGCGCTCCGAGTAGGTCGTCATCGGGTAGCGCAGCCGCCCCGTCCCGGCCAGGGGCTCGAGCGCGCGCCGGCGCTCGGCGAAGCCCTCGCGCGTCACCTTCTCGAAGTAACCCTCCGTGGTGAAGCCTGCGGGCACGTCGAACGCTGGGAAAGACTCCGCGGCGCGCAGCGCGAAGTCGCACATCTCCGCGATCTTCACGGTGCTAAGCAGCGCCTCGGGCTGGTAGGGGAAGAGCCGCGCCATCTCCTCGGCGCTCTTCAGGTAGAACTCCTGGGTGTCGAAGCGCAGACGGTCCGTCTCGTGCACCTTCTTGGCCTGACCGATGCAGAGCAGCACGTCGTGGGCCTGGTGATCGTCGCGCTTGAGGTAGTGTGAATCGTTCGTCGCGACGAGGGGCAGACCGGTCTTGTCGCGGATCCGCAGCAGGCCGCGGTTGACGCGGCTCTGCTGCTCGATGCCGTGATCCATCAGCTCCAGGTAGAAGCGGTCCTTGCCGAAGATGTCGGCGAACGTGCCCACCGCGTCGAGCGCCGCATCCTCGAGGCCGTTCTCGAGGTAGCCCGACACCTCGCTGGCCAGGCAGCCCGAGAGACCGACGAGGCCGGCGGAATGCTTCGCGAGCACGTCCTTGTCGATGCGAGGCCGGTAGTAGAAGCCCTCGAGGTAGCCGATGGACACGAGCTTCACGAGGTTGTGGTAGCCCTCGTCGCTCGTGGCCAGCAGCGTGAGGTGGTTGTAGGGTTCCTCTCGCCCCGACCCCGACTTCTCGAAGCGGCTCCCCGGCGCGACGTAGATCTCGCAGCCCAGGATCGGCTTCAGCCCCTTGTCGCGACAGGCATCGTAGAAGGCGACGGCGCCGAACATGTTGCCGTGGTCGGTGATGCCCACCGCTCGCATCCCGAGCTCGGCAGCCCGGCCCACCACTTCGTCGATGTGCGACGCCCCGTCGAGCAGGCTGTATTCGGTGTGGAGGTGGAGGTGGACGAAGTCGGGCTTGCTCATGCGTTGTTACCCCGGCCCGGGAACACAGAGGAAAGGGAGAACGAACGGAGAGATACGGAGTGCGAGAACGCAACGCAGGCGCTCGTCAACGAAGGCCGCACCCTCAACAAGGAGCATCCTCGCGGTCCGTCTCTCTCCATCCCCTCTCGGTCCCCTGTGTCCTCGGGCCAACGTCGGATCACTCCCACTCGATCGTGCTCGGGGGCTTGCTCGAGATGTCCAGCACCACGCGGTTGATGCCATGCACCTCGTTGACGATTCGGTTCGAGATCCGCGCCAGCAGCTCGTGCGGAAGGCGGGCCCAATCCGCCGTCATGCCATCGGCCGACTCCACCGCGCGCACCACGGCGGTGTAGTGGTAGGTTCGAAAGTCGCCCATCACCCCGACGGAACGCACCGGCAGCAGCACCGCGAAGCTCTGCCAGAGCTGTCGATACAGACCCGCGGCCTTGATCTCCCTCACGACGATGTCGTCGGCCTCGCGCAGCAGGTCGAGCCGCTGCTTCGTCAGCGCCCCGAGGCAGCGCACCGCCAGGCCCGGACCCGGGAAGGGCTGCCGGTACACGAAGTCCTCGTCGAGGCCGAGGCGCAAGCCGACCGAGCGCACCTCGTCCTTGAACAGCTCGCGCAGCGGCTCGATCAGCTTGAACTTGAGGCGCTTCGGGAGGCCGCCCACGTTGTGATGGCTCTTGATCACCACCGACGGGCCATGGACCGAGGTCGACTCGATCACGTCGGGATAGAGCGTCCCCTGCGCCAGGAACTCCGCGCTCCCCACCTTCTTGGCCGCATCCTCGAAGACGCCGATGAACTCGCGGCCAATGACCTTGCGCTTGCGCTCGGGGTCCGCCACGCCCGCGAGCTTGTTCAGGAACCGCTTCGACGCGTCGACGAAGACGACCTTGAGCCTCAACCGTTCGGCGAAGCGCTGTCGCACCTGGGTCGCCTCGTCCTTGCGCAGCAGGCCATTGTCCACGAAGACGCAGGTCAGCCGGTCGCCTACGGCCCGATGCACCAGGAGCGCCGTCACGGACGAGTCGACACCGCCCGAAAGCGCGCAGATCACGCGCGCGTGGCCGACCTGGCCTCGAATCCGCTCGACCGCCTCGTCGACGAATGACGCGGCGTTCCAGTCGCGGCGGCAGCCGCAGGCATCGAGGAAGTTGGCCAGCACGGCGGCGCCCTCGTCGGTGTGCTTCACCTCTGGATGGAAGAGCAGCCCGTACAGACGCCGCTCGCCATCCTCGATGGCCGCGATCGCGTTCGTGCCGCTCGCGCCCACCACCGCGAAGCCCTCGGGCGCCCGCACGATGGAATCCCCGTGGCTCATCCAAACCCGCGTCGGCGAGGACACGCCGCGCAGCAGTCGCGGGTCGCCCCGCTTCTCGAATAGCGCGTTGCCGTATTCGCCGCGATTCTCCTTCCGCACGTCGCCGCCGAGCATGTGGCTCATCAGCTGCATGCCGTAGCAGATCCCGAGGACCGGTACGTCGAGAGAGAAGACGCCCGGGTCGCAGCGCGGAGCGCGCCGATCGTGCACGCTGTCGGGGCCTCCCGAGAGCACGATCCCCCGCAGCGGGCGCGCGCGCAGGGCGCCCGGCTTCGTGGCAGGGGGCAGGATCTCGGAATAGACCTGCATCTCCCGGAAGCGCCGCGCGATGAGCTGCGTGTACTGCGATCCGAAGTCGAGGATCGCGATCGTGTCCCGTTGCATTCGTCAGTGCGCCCCTTCGAAGGCGCGGATTATACCGCCGGGGTGGAATGGTATAGTTCCGCGCGGTTTGAGGAAGCGCGCTCTCGCTCTCGTGCTCCCCGCGCTCTTCGCTCCCGCCTGCTCCCGGCGCCTCGCCACGCCCCCTGTGCTCTTCCCCGTACAGGAGGCCTGGAAGGCGGCGGCCGAAGCGGGCCTCCTCACTCCCATTGTGACCGATGGCGAGCGGCTGTTCTGCGCGCGCGCGGACGGCTCGGTGGAAGCCCTCGCGCTCGATGGCGGACGCAGCCTGTGGCGATCCTCTCAACGCGCGGGCTGGTTGAGCGCCGGTGCCGGCGCACTGGTCTTGCGCGACGAAGAGGGTCGGGTGCTGCGGCTCGATCCGCGCTCCGGCGCGGTCGTCTGGACGGTGTCCTCCGGCGTCGGCGGGCGCTCACCTGCGGTGATCGACGGCGACATGGTGCTGGTCAGCGGCACGGGTCTCGCCGCCCTCGCGGCCGCCGACGGCAAGACGCTCTGGACGGCAACGGACGGCGGCGACACCACCTCGACGCCGGTCCTCTCGGACGCTCGACTGTTCGTCGGCGAGGAGGATGGCACGTTGCGCTGCCGAGACCGCGCGACGGGCTTGACGCTCTGGACCCTCAAGACCGGCTCGTCACTCCGGGCCCCTGTCCTGCTCCAGGCCGAGCGCGTGCTCGTCGGCACCAGCGACGGAGGCTTCCTCGCCGTCTCGACGGACAAGGGGCGCGTCGAGTGGCGTTGGAAGCTGGGCGCCGATGTGGTGGACGGCGCGGTGGCATTCGCCAGCGGCGCCGTGATCTTCGCGACCTACGAGAACATTCTCTACGCGCTCGACCAGGACAACGGCCATCTGCGCTGGCGATCCCCGCTTCCGTCGCGTCCGATCTCGAGCCCCATCTTCATCGGCAACTCGGTGGTCGTGGCGTGCCAGGAGGTCGAGTTGGTGGCGTTTGACGCCCGGACGGGCCGCCATCTCGGCGCCGCCACCGTCGCTGCAGAGATCCGCACGCCTCCCCTCTTCGCGCGCGACCGCCTCTACTTGGGCCTTCGCGACCGCTCGATCGTCGCGTTCAACCTCGACCTGACGCCGTCGAAGGAGGTGAAGCTGCCGCCCGGGCCGCGCCCGACGCCGAGGCCGCTAGTGCCCGGGCGGGAACGCGATCGCGACCGAGGCCAGAAGCCCGTCCAACAGCCTCCACTGCCTTGACTTCAACCGTTCCGCCGATAAGACTAAAACTCGCCTCGACGGCGGCACGCCGGGCGAGGCTTTTCCTTGGCCTGGTAGTCCGGTATCAAGAGAGATAGGAGCACACTCGATGGCGATCAAGCCCATGGCCCGATTCCTTGCAGGCCCGTTTCTGCTCATCCTGGCCGCCTGCGGCGACAGCCAGCCTACGGCACCGCCCCCCACGCAAGCCCCGGTCGGCCCCGCCGCCCCCGCCGCTCCGGCCTCCGCGGGCTCTGGTTCCGTGACTGGAAAGATCTCGTTCGAAGGCTCGGCTCCCGCCGCGGAGAAGGTGAAGCTGACCGCCGACCCCAAGTGCGCCGCGATGCACAAGGAGGGCCTGGAGCGCCAGACGATCAAGGTCACGGACGGCGGCCTGGCCGACGTCCTCGTGTACGTCAAGTCCGGCGCCCAGGGAACCGAGGTACCAGCCGAGCCGGCGCTTCTGGACCAGAAGGGCTGCGACTACTCGCCTCACATGCTCGCAATGGTGGCGGGACAGAAGCTCAAGATCCGCAACAGCGACGATACGCTCCACAACATCCATCCGCGCCCGAAGGACAACCAGGAGTTCAACATCGGGCAGCCGCGCCAGGGGATGGAGTCCGAGAAGAGCTTCGACAAGCCGGAGGTGCTGATCCCCGTCGGCTGTGACGTACATCCGTGGATGCGGGCGTACATCTCGGTTCTGAGCAACCCCTACTTCAGCGTGACCGGCGACGATGGCAGCTTCACGATCAAGGGTCTGCCGCCCGGCGAGTACGAGATCGAGGCGGTCCATGGCAAGTTGGGCAAGGACAAGGCCGCCGCCGCCAGGATCACCGTGAAGGCGGGCGAGGCCGCCAAGCTCGACCTGACGCTCAGGGGGTAGGGACGACGCCGCTCGCGATGTACGACGCGTGGCGCCACCGGTTCGCGCTGCTGACCGCCGGCGCCACGCTCTTCCTCATCTTCGTCGGCGGGCTCGTCACCAGCACCGGCTCCGGCCTGGCCGTGCCGGATTGGCCGCTGTCGTACGGGATGCTGATGCCGCCCATGGTCGGCGGCATCTTTTTCGAGCACGGCCACCGGATGCTGGCCGCCGCGGTCGGATTCCTGACCCTCGTGCTGGCGGTCTGGACGGCCCGTAGTGAACGCCGCATCGGCGTGCGCCGCCTGGCGTGGAGCGCGCTGGGGGTGGTGATCGCCCAGGGAATGCTGGGCGGCCTCACCGTCCTGTTGTTGCTGCCCACCTCCGTCTCCGTCTCACACGCCTGCCTCGCGCAGACGTTCTTCTGTCTGACCCTCGCGCTGGCCTACACCAGCTCGCGAGAATGGCTGGCCGCGGCCCCGGTCGAGATCGACCGGGCGGGCGTGAGCGCCGCGGCGACTTTCGCCACCGGCGTCGTGTTCGTGCAGCTCCTGCTGGGGGCGCTCATGCGCCATCTCCACGCGGGCCTCGCCATCCCCGACTTCCCGCTGGCCTTCGGCCGCCTGGTCCCGCACTTCGAGAGCGCGGGTGTGGCGATCCACTTCTCGCATCGCGTCGGTGCGGCGGTGGTGCTCCTGACGGTGGTGCGGCTGTTCCTCTCGGCGCGCCGCTCGGGCCTCGGGACGCTGCGCCGGACGGCGACGGCCGCGCTGCTGCTCGTGCTGCTTCAGCTCGGCCTCGGAGCATCGACCGTCCTCTCGGCGAAGGCCGTGCTGCCCACGACGCTGCATGTCGCGATGGGTGCGGCCGTGCTCGGCGCCTGCTTCTTCGCGGTGCTTCGCGCACGGCGCCTGTTGTCGCCCGTCCCGAGAGCGCCGGAACCCGCGGCGATGGTCCGCGCCACGGCCTGAGCCCATGTCGAGTCCCGTCCTCGCAGCGCGACGCGTCGTCCTCTTCGACTACCTCGATCTGACCAAGCCGCGCATCACGCTCATGGTGATGCTCACGGCGTCGGTCGGCTTTGTGGTGGCCTCGGACGAGGTGCGCGCCGCGGCGCTCTTGGGCATGGCCGCCGGCACCGGCCTCGTCGCGGCCGGCGCGAGCGCCCTCAACATGGTCCTCGAGCGCCGCACCGACGCCCGCATGCTGCGTACCCGGCTGCGGCCCGTTCCGGCGGGGCGGGTGCGACCAGCCGACGCGTTGACCTTTGGCGTCGCGCTGACGGCCGCGGGCCTCCTCGCGCTCCACTGGCTCTCCGGTCCGCTGTCCATGGCGGTGGCCCTGGTGACCTGGGCGTCGTACCTGTTCGGATACACGCCGCTGAAGACCGTCACGTCCCTCTCCACCGTGGTCGGAGCTTTTCCCGGAGCGCTGCCGCCGGTGATCGGCTGGGCCGCCGCCCGCGGCTCCATCGACGCCGGAGCCCTGGTGCTGTTCGCGATCCTATTCCTGTGGCAGATCCCTCACTTCCTCGCCATCGCCTGGATCTATCGCGAGGACTACGCCCGGGGCGGCCTGCCCATGCTTCCCGTCATCGATCCGGAAGGACGCCTGACCGGCCGACAGGCGGTTGCGAACAGCCTGGCCCTTCTCATCGTGAGCATGACGCCGGCCGTCGCCGGCATGGCCGGCCGCATCTATCTCCTCGGCGCGATCGCCCTCGGAATCCTGCTCACGACGATGGCGTGCCGTGTCGCTATCCAACGCAGCCTGGCGGCTGCGCGAGGCCTGTTCGTGGCGTCGATCATCTATCTCACGGGCATCTCGGCGCTCTTGATCGCGGACAGGCGCTGACCTGGTTGACGCACGCCGAGCCCTTGCGGTAGTGTTCGCCGCGATTTCGTCATCCAAGATGTAGATCTCGATCACGCGGAGGCGCAATGGCCAGACTGCAGGGCCTGCTTTTCGGACTGGCGACGCTCGTGCTCGTCGTGGTCTCAACCTTTCTGTTCACGAAGGACTGGCTGCCGCCGCTCAAGTCCGACCGGCTCGCGATCGATCACTCCATCCTCGTCACGCTGGTGGTCACCGGGCTCGTCTTCATCGCGACGAACCTGCTGCTCGCGTTCTTCGCCTGGAGATATCAGGACGCTCCCGGCGCGCAGGCCACCTACTGGCACGACAACCCGCGCCTGGAGTGGACCTGGACACTGGTCACCGCCGCCATCATGTTCGGGTTCCTGTTCCACGCCTTGCACCTGTGGGCTGCGGTCCAGGCCCCGGCGCCGCCGGACGCGATGCTGGTCGACGTCACCGGACAGCAATTCGCCTGGAATTTCCGCTATCCTGGACCCGACGGCGTGCTCGGGAGGACCGATCCCAAGCTGGTGGACCCCGGCTCGCTCAACTTCATCGGCCTCGACAAGAGCGATCCGAGCGCCGCCGACGACATCATCATGCCGCAGAACCAGCTCTATCTGCCCGAGGGACGGCCCGTCCGGCTCCGCCTGCGCTCACTCGACGTGATCCACAGCTTCTTCCTGCCGAATTTCCGCGTGAAACAGGACGCCATGCCGGGCATGGCCATCGAGACCTGGTTCGTGCCGAAAGCCGCCGGCGACTATGAGATCGCGTGTGCCGAGCACTGCGGCCTCGGGCACTATCGGATGCGCGGACAAGTGCACGTGGTTCCCCCGGACGGGTTCGACGCCGCGGTCGCCCAGGCGATCGAGTAGAGGAAGGAGCGCTCCGCCACATGGCTCACGCCGACACCCACGCCGCCGAAGCCCACGCCCACGCGCCCCAGGCGTTCATCTGGAAATACGTCTTCAGCAAGGACCACAAGGTCATCGGGGTCCAGTACTACGTCACCGCGATGCTGATGGCGCTGATCGCCGGCCTGCTCGCGATGCTGATCCGCCTCCAGCTCGCCTGGCCGGAGAAGACCTGGCCCGGCCTCGGCAAGGTACTGACCACCGGCTTCTCCGACGGCGTCATGAACCCCGAGTTCTACGCCATGCTGTTCACGATGCACGGCACCATCATGGTGTTCTTCGTGCTCTCCACGGCGCCAGTCTCGGGCTTCGGAAACATCCTGATCCCGATCCAGTGCGGCGCGCGCGACATGGCCTTCCCGTTCCTCAACGGCCTGAGCTTCTGGACCTTCCTGCCGGGCTGCGTGATCATCGTGACCTCCTTCTTCGTTGGCGCGGGAGCGGCCGCGGGCGGCTGGACTTCGTATCCACCGCTCTCGGCACTGCGCGGCGCCATCCCGGGCTCGGACACGGGCCAGACGTTCTGGATCGTCGGCATGGTCTTTTTCATCGCCTCCTTCACGATGGGCGGCCTCAACTTCGTCACCACGATCCTCAACCTGCGGACGAAGGGCCTGTCCATGATGCGGATGCCACTGACGATGTGGGCGATGTTCCTGGTGGCGGTCCTGGGCTTGCTGTCGTTCCCCGCCCTCACCGCCGGCGCGCTGATGCTGCTGTTCGACCGGCACTTCGGCACGAGCTTTTTCGTGCCCGGCGGCCTGACCCTCTCGGGACAGCTCGTGGAGCACCAGGGCGGCTCGCCGCTCCTCTGGCAGCACCTGTTCTGGTTCCTCGGCCACCCCGAGGTATACATCCTGATGCTGCCTGCCCTCGGCTTCACCTCGGACATCATCGCCGTCTTCGCACGCCGGCCCATCTTCGGGCACAAGACAATGGTGGGCGCCCTGCTCGTCATCGCGGGGCTGAGCTTCGTGGTGTGGGGCCACCACATGTTCGTGTCGGGCATGAGCCCCTACCTGGGCATGGCGTTCGCGGCCTTCACCATGCTGATCGCCGTGCCCTCGGCGGTGAAGGTGTTCAACTGGCTCGCGACGCTCTGGCGCGCTCGCATCATCATGAAGACGCCGATGCTGTGGGCGCTGGGGGTCGTCTCGCTCTTCATCTCCGGCGGGCTCTCGGGGATCTGGCTCGGCCAGTCGGCGCCCGACATCCATTTCCACGACACCTACTTCGTGGTGGCGCACTTCCACCTGATCATGGCCGGCGCGGCCCTGTTCGGCGTGTTCGGCGCCACGGCGATGTGGTTTCCGAAGATGTTCGGCCGGATGATGAACGACGGCCTGGGCAAGCTGCATTTCTGGTTCACGTTCCTGGCCTACTACTGCACGTTCTTCCCCATGCACTACATCGGGATCGCGGGACACCTGCGCCGCATCTACGATCCCTACCAGTACGAGTTCCTCAAGAACCTGCAGCCGATCAACCAGTTCATCACCATCAGCGCCTTCGTTCTCGGTGCCTCGCAGGTGATCTTCTTCATCAACTTCTTCTGGAGCGCCTTCAAGGGCCAGAAGGCGCCCGAGAACCCGTGGAATGCGGCCGGCCTGGAATGGACGACCCCTTCGCCGCCGCCTCACGGAAACTGGCCGGGCGAGATCCCGGAGGTGCACCGCTGGCCGTACGACTACAGCGTGCCGGGCGCGGAGAAGGACTACGTCATGCAGACCGACCCGGCGCCGGTCGGGGCGGTTGCGAAGGCCCACTCCTGACGATGCTGCCATCCGGCCTGCTCGAGGACGCTCCCCCGCTCAGCGACACGGGCTCGGGCTCGCCCCCGCCCGAGCGCGCCGCGCCCGAGGAGGACGACCGGGGCCGGGGACCGACCTCGTTCGACCCGGCGCGCTTCGGCCTCCTCGCGTTCCTCGGCTCGGTGAGCATGCTGTTCGTCGGCTTCACTAGTTCGTTGATGCTGCGGCGTCTCTCGGCCGACTGGCAGCCCCTCACGGCTCCGGGCCTTCTGTACTTCAACACCCTGGCGCTCGCCGCGAGCAGCGCCTGCCTCGAGGCCGCCCGCCGGCGCGTGCGGAGCTCCGAGATGACCGGCACCCGCGGTCTCGTCTACGTCACCTTCGCCCTGGGCCTCGTCTTCGTGGGAGGCCAGTTCCTGGCTTGGCGCTCCCTCGCTGCGCAGGGGATCTACCTGTCGACGAACCCGTCGAGCTCTTTCTTCTACATGCTGACGGGCATCCACCTGCTCCACCTCGCAGGCGGGCTCGTCTGGCTGGCGGTGCTCGCGACCCGGGTCCGACGCATGGCGATCGTGCCGGGAACGGACGCTCTCGGGCTGTTCGCCCTGTATTGGCACTTCCTGGGCCTGCTCTGGCTCTACCTGCTCGTCGTGCTGTTCGTGATCTAAGGAGGACTCGGAATGAGCTCCCACGCCGCGACGCTGGACGCCCACTGGGACGGAGGCGTCTCGCCCTTCGGCGCCACGTGGCAGAAGACGATGATGTGGATCTTCATCGTCACCGACGGGCTGCTGTTCGGCGGCCTGCTGTCCGGCTACGGCTATCTGCGCATGGCAGGGACGGTGCCGTGGCCGAAGCAGTCCGAGGTTTTCTCGATCCCGTTCATCGCGCTCATGACCTTCATCCTGATCACGTCGAGCATGACGATGGGGACGGCGGTCACTGCAGCCCGCCTGGGAGACCGCAAGAAGGCCCTGAACAACCTGATCTTCACCATCATCGGCGGCGCGTGCTTCCTCGGGTGCCAAGCGTACGAGTGGACACAGATCATCCACGAAGGGGCTCGCTTGACGGGCGCCCTGCCCGGGAGCGAGCTCGCCGTGCTCGGTGTGCCGGTCCATTTCCCCGCGACGTTCTTCGTCCTCACGGGTTTCCACGGCTCGCACGTGCTCTCGGGGCTGGTGATCCTCATCATCACGGCCATTCGATCGGCCATGGCGAAGACGCCGGCCCAAGGCGTCGAGATGGCGGGCCTCTACTGGCACTTCGTCGACCTGGTCTGGGTGTTCATCTTCACGCTGTTCTACCTGCTGTAGCGGAGAGTCACGATGAGCGAAGGCGCCCAGAACCCCTATCGGATCTACAGGACGACTTGGATCATCCTGCTGATCATCACTGTGATGATGCTCGCGGCCGAGGCCCTCCACATGCCCCGCTGGTTCCTGGTCGCCTTTCTCGTCTCGTTCATGTTCGTGAAGGCCACGATGATCGCCGGGAACTTCATGCACCTGCGCCACGAGCACCGCCGCCTCATCATCACGGTCGGCGTCGGCATCCTGGTGACGTCCGCCATCCTCTTGGCCTACATCACGCCCGAGAGCGCCAGCGTCTTCGAGAAGACGGTGCGGTGACCGTGCGGGTTCCTCTCGCCGCCCTGGGCCTGGTGCTTCTGCTCTGGGCGGCGCCGGCGATCGCCCAGTGTCCGATGTGCAAGACGGCCTTGACGCAATCCGCGGAGGGCCAGCGTATCGCATCGGACTTCAACCGGGCCATCCTGGTCATGGTCGCGGCCCCCTACCTGATCTTCGGCACGATCGCCGGGTTCGTCTTCCGGTCTAGAATTCGGGAGTGGCTCGCCACCGCCCGTTGGTCGTCCTCCCGGTCCTAGTTCTCGCCCGCGCGGGCGACGGCGAACGGCGGATCGAGGCTCCGGGATGAGCCTGCGCGACCTCCCGACGCTGAACGCTGCCCTCAACGCGGCCTCGGCGCTGCTCGTCATGGCCGGCTTCCTGCTCATCCGCCTCGGCCGCCGAGAGGCTCACCGCCGCACCATGCTCGCTGCAATCGTCTGCTCGAGCCTGTTCCTCGCGTCGTATCTCCTCTACCACGCCCAGGTCGGCTCGGTCCCGTTTCAGGGCGAGGGCGCTGTGCGGCCGCTCTACTACGCCGTCCTCCTCAGCCACACGCTGCTCGCGGTATTCGTGGTGCCGCTCGTCGCCGTCACGTTGGGGCACGCGCTGGGGGCGCGCTTCGACCGCCACCGGCGCATCGCCCGAGTCACCCTGCCGATCTGGGCATACGTCTCCGCGACTGGTGTCCTCGTCTACTTCATGCTGTACCACCTCTAGGGAACCTGGGACGCGGCCTTTCGCTCCGGTTCCTCGGGCGGTGACATGCTGAGGCGCGACCCCGCCAGGCTGCTCGCGCTGCTGCTCCTGGCCGCGGGGATCGTCGCCACCCTGCACCTCCGGACCGTCTCGCGCTCCCTGCGGGAGCGTGGGCCGGCGCTCACCGCGGCGCGCCTCGACGCGGCGTCGCAGCGTCTGGCTGAGCTCATCCGCACGGCCCGAAGCGCTGCGGCCCGCGTCGCCGAATGGCCCGAGACGCGCAAGGCGCTGGCCGGCGACGTGCCGAGCCTCACCCGACTCTTCACGCGTCTCCACCTGGAGCGGACACTCACGCCTGGCCTTCCGGCCCTGGCCGTACACGACGCCAAGCTCGCGACGGTCGCATGGACCGGTGCTGTCGCTCACAAGGGCCCGCTCGCCGAGGCCGCGCAAGCCCGCGACGACGTCTTCGTGGTGGCCGGAAGCGTGTCGACGACCCTCGTTGCGACCATCGCGATCCGGGACCAGGCGGTGTTCAAGGGGCTCGTCGGCGCCGAGGTTCTGCTCGCCGTGCGACGAAGCATCCGCAATGACTTCCTCGCCGACTTCGACCGGATCGCGGGGGACGACGAAGGCCTCGAGGTGCAATACCTCGACGTCTTCGAGGCCGTGGAGGCCGCGCCCGCCGAGCCCGGGGAGCGCCGACTCGACTCGCCTGGGGGCCGTCCATTGGCGGTCGTCCGCGTCACCGACGACGGCACGGCGGCTGCGCTGAGGCGCGTGGCCGTCGCCTGGCGCCGCGTGCTGTCCGCTCTCACCATACTGACCCTCGGCGCCTGGATCGCCCAACGGCCGACCCCGCGGCGCGTTGCCGCGGGCGCGACGCTGGTGCGGCTGGGGCTCCTCCTCCTCGGACCACCGATTCCGGCCCCGGACTCCCTGCTGGCGAGCCCTGACCTGTTCAGCTCAACCGTCATGGGGCCGCTGGGTCGCAGCCCCATCGACCTACTCCTGACGGCCGCCTGGATCGCGGCGGTCGCCGGCGTCGGCGTGAAGCACGCGCTCGCGCGGCTCCCCTCGAGCGCCTCTCCGCGCTCGCTGCTCGCGGACATTGCGTCGCTTCCGGTCACGGCGCTGGTTTTCGAGGGCATCGCCGAAGTGAGCCGCCGCGCCGTCGTCGATCTCGAGGGTCTCTCGCCGGCGCCACTCGCTCTCGTCCCCATGCTCCTCCAGACCAGCCTGCTCCTGTGGATGGCCGCCGGTGCTTTCGTAATCGCCGCGTTGTTCGCTTGGGGTGGACCGCTTCCGGCTAGCCGCCTCGGCCGTGCCGCCCGCGGTGCAGGTTGGCTCGTGATCATGGCGGCGGGTCTCCATGGCCCGCCATGGAGGGATGCCGGGCTGCCGTTCGCCCCCGCCCTCGTATTCCTGGTCCTGTCCGCTGGCATCGGCCTCGCCTTCGCATCCGGCCGGCGGCTGCCGGCAAACCGACCCGATCTCGGCGTGCTCGCGCTGATGGGAGTTGGCGCGGTCCTCGGCGCCCTGCTTGCGCCCACCCTGAGGCACTGCTCCGAGCGCAGCCTCCGCGCCGAAATCCAGTTCGAGCAGGCACCTCGCGTGCTCACGCACCCCTCCTGGCGCCGCAGCGTCCTCTCCGAAGCCCAGCGCCGCGCTGACGGCTTCGACATCTTGGAGGAGGCACCGCCAGGCCCTCAACCGCCGCTCCTGGAAGAGCTCGCCTTCGCGATCTGGTCCGGCACGGAGCTGGCGGCCGCGGGCCTCCCGTCGGCGGTGGAGATCCAGGATGCGCACGGCACCTCGGTCAGCCGTTTCGCGCTCAGCCTGCCCTCGCAGCCGGTGCCGCCGCGCCTGCCGGAGTCCGACGAATGGTTCGTGACCCGCGATCGCCTGCCGCTCGCGAGCGCCGAGCGCTTCGCGCTCCACGCCCGCCGGCGTCTCGTCTACCACGGCGAGGTTCACGGAGCCGTCCACTTGTACGTGGCTGACGACCTGCTCGCCCTGCCCGTCGCGGGGGGGCTCGACCCCTACTCCGTGCTCTTCCGCAGCGCGCCGGACCCGCCAAGCGGGCGGCCCATGGTCGTCGTAGCTTGGGATTTCACACGCGTGCTGCTGCTCAGCACCGCCGACCGGCCGCCGGCGCTCGAAGTCGAGAGCCTCGAACGCCTGGGCCGCGCGCCCGGCGGATTCTGGACCTCCCTTCCGATCGACGGTGCGCCCCATGAAACGTTCCTATTCAGCGATGGCCGCACCGTGTTCGGGCTCGCCTATCCCAGCCGCGCGTCGCCGCGCGACGTGGCCGGCTTCCTGGAGGCCAGCTCCGCCGGCGCCCTGCTCGTCCTCGCAGGCGTGGTCGCAACGCTCCTGTTGCGCTCGGCGCTGGGCCGCGACACCTTCTCCATCCGCGCGGTCCTGCGAGCCGTCGGCCGACGCTTCGTGCTGCGGCTTTTCGTCGCCTTCGTCGCGGTGGCGATCCTGCCTGTCGTAGTGCTCCAGAGCGTGGTGCGCGGCTTCGTGGCCGACCGCCTCGGGCGCGAGGCGGAGGCCAACGCCCTCGCCCTGGCCGGCGTCGCCAAGAAGGCCGTCGAGGACTTCGCCTTCTTCCAGGCCGACGAGCGGCCCGGCGGCCAGCCCGTGACCGATCCCGCCCTCATCTGGGTCGCCAGCCTGATCCGCAACGACCTCGACGTTTTCGAGGGCGCGCGACTGCTGGGCTCGAGCAAGCGCGAGCTCTACGCCTCCGGCCTCCTGTCGCCGCGCCTGTCGGGCGTCGTGTATCGCGACCTCGTCCTCGAGGGGCGCCCGTCCACGCTCCAAGACGCGCGCATCGGCGCGCTGGCGTATCGCGTCGTTTCGGTGCCGCTGGCCCTCGGCTCCCGATCTCCAACCATCCTCTCGATCCCGTTGGCGCTGCCGGAGCGCGAGAACCAGGCGGTCCTCGCCGACCTCGACCGCTCAATCCGCGTCGCGTCGATCCTGTTCCTGGTCGCCGCCGCGGTCATCGCCCGTGCCATGGCGGAGCGGATCTCAGGCCCGGTCCGCGCCCTCACCGCGGCGACGCGGCGCGTGGCCCACGGCGACCTGAGCGCACGCGTCGAGCCTCGGAGTCGCGACGAGCTCGCGGCCCTGGTCACCGCGTTCAACCAGATGGCCTCCGACCTGGAGCGCCAACGCCGCGACCTCGAGCGCAGCAACCGCCGCGCCGCCTGGGCCGACATGGCGCGCCAGGTGGCCCACGAGGTCAAGAACCCGCTGACTCCGATCCAGCTCGCGGCGGAGCACCTGCGACGCGTGTGGGAGGACTCGCGGGCCGAGTTCGGCCCGACCCTCGAGTCGTGCACCCGGACCATCCTCGAGCAGGTGCGCGCGTTGCGCAGCATCGTCACGGAGTTCTCCGCCTTCGCGCGCCCGCCCGTCA
>DATFEN010000330.1:0-25864 GCA_035251085.1 Vicinamibacteria bacterium
CGGGTTGAGGGCGACGCCCGCCCGGGCGCCATGCTGCTTGATGACCTGGACGGATCGGTGCAGATGCGCGCAGGCTTCGACGTGGACGGTCAGGATGTCGGCTCCTGCGTCATCCTGTTGCCTCCTGGAGCGGGAACGCAGCCCGTGGCCGTGAGCACAGTGCGAGCAGCGTGTCCAGGCGGAATGGCTCGAAGCTCCCTGCCACGAGCGCCGCTCCGGGGAAGCAGTCTCCGAACGTGTAGTCGTTGTAGAACGCGGCGCAGGGCACGCCGGCAGAGAGCGCCGCGCCCAGGCCGATCGCCGAATCCTCGATTGCGAGCGCCTAACCTGGGGAAATGCCGAGCTCGGCGACACAGCGGCGGTAGAGCGGCGACTCGGGAGCGGTCTTGAGGCCGACGCGTTGACCCAGCACCGGTTGGAACTGGCCGGCGACCCCGCCGAGCCGTCTCTCCAGCAGGGCCTCGATCTGTGACTCGTCCGAGGTCGACACGACGGCGAGGCGCAAGCCTCGGGCGACGGCCTCATTGACGAGCTCCGCGACACCAGGTCGCAAGGGAATGCGCGGGACGTAGCGCTCCACGTAGAAGCGCCTCTTGAGTTCCACGAGGCGTCCGCCGGCGGCGTCGATCTCGCCTGGATCCAAGCCGCCCTCGAGGCGGGCAAGGGCACGCCGCATCCGGGCGGCGTTCCCAGCCATGGGCAGGAGGCCGCGGAATTCGTCCGACGTCCAGCGCACCGAGAAGCCCAGTTCCGCAAAGGCGTCGTTGCAGGCGGGCAGGTGACCCTCGCGCTCCGTGTCCGCGAGCGTCCCGTCCACATCGAAGATGAGCGCCTGGGTTGCCGGCATGGAGTCGTCGACTCGCGCCCTACGACGCCGCTTTTCGCTGGCCGTGGGCCAGGACCGCGCGTTTCGCCTCGATGGCGTTCAGCAGCTTTTCGAAAGGCTCGGCAAACTTCTGTACGCCCTCACGGAGCACCTGGTCCGTGACGGCCTTCAGGGAGATGCCCTCCGCTTCGAGACGCTCGAGCGCCCGGCGCGCGTCCGCGATGCCCTCCTCCAAGGTGCGCCGGGGCGTGCCGTGGTCGCGGAACGCCGCGATCGTCTCGAACGGAAGGGTGTTCACGGTGTCCGGCCCGATCAACGCGTCGACGTAGAGGACGTCGCTGTAGCTGGGGTTCTTGGTGCTCGTGCTCGCCCAGAGAGGCCTTTGCACGCGCGCTCCGCTGCGCGCTGCAGCGCGGAACGGCGTCGTTGAGAATATCGAGAGGAAGCTCTGATACGCGAGCTTGGCGTTCGCCACGGCCGCACGGCCTTTCAGGGGGAGAAGCCCGCCGGCGCGGGCCGAGCTCCCGCCACGCTGGATCGCCTCGTCGATCCACGCGTCGGCGAGCGTGTCGATCCGGCTCACGAAGAAGCTCGCCACCGATGCGAGGCTCCGGACAGGCTGGCCCTTCGACAGCCGACGCTCGAGAGCCCGGACGTACGTCCACGCCACCTGCTCGTAGACCTGCACCGCGAAGAGCAGCGTCACGTTGACGTTGATCCCGGCGACGAGACATTCCTCGACCGCGGGCAGGCCCTCCGGCGTCCCCGGGATCTTGATCATCAGGTTGGGCCGGTCGACCCGATCCCAGAGACGCTTGGCCTCGGCGGTCGTGCCGGCCGTGTCGTACGCCAGGCGTGGCGAGACCTCGAGGCTCACGAACCCGTCCGCGCCATCGGAGGCATCGTAGACGGGCCGGAAGATGTCGGCCGCCATGCGGATGTCCTCGACGGCCAGGTCCTCGTAGATGTCGAGCGCGCTCCTGCCCTCGGCGATCCGTTCGGCAATCGCTTCGTCGTAGTCCGGGCTGCCCGCGATGGCCTTCTCGAAGATGGCGGGGTTCGAAGTCTCGCCCGAGATGCCGTCCTCGCCGACCAGGCGCGCGAGCTCCCCGGAGAGGATGTGCCCGCGCCGGATGCTGTCGAGCCACACGGACTGGCCGAGGGCCTTGAGGCCCAGAAGCGGGTTCGACGACATGCTTGCCTCCTTCGGGCGCCTTCTAGTTCGTCATCAAGCTTCGGACGGCCGCCGCGACGGCCTCCGGCGTCAGCCCGAGCTCGCGATACAGGACGGGAGAGGGAGCCGAAGCGCCGAAGCGCTCGAGGCCCACGACGGCGCCATCGAGACCGACGTGGGCCTTCCAACCGAGCGTTGCGCCCGCTTCGACAGCGACCCGACGCCGGATGCGCGAGGGGAGAACCTCCTCGCGGTAGCTCGTGGGCTGTGCCTCGAACAGCTCTCGGCACGGCATCGACACGACTCGAACGCGGACGCCCTCGGCTTGCAGTTGCTCCTGCGCAGCAAGGGCGATCGAAACCTCCGAGCCGCTCGAGATCAGGATCGCTTGCGGGTCCTCGGCTACGGCGAGGACGTAGGCTCCTCGGCGAACCCCCTCGGGGCTCGCGTAACGCGTCCTGTCGAGCTCTGGCACCGCCTGCCGCGTCAGCGCCAGCGCCGTCGGACCGTTCCTCCGCTCGAGCGCGACGCGCCACGCCTCGACCGTCTCGGCCGCGTCGGCCGGCCTCATCACGTGGAGGTTGGGAATCGCTCTCAGGGCCGTCAACTGCTCGATCGGCTGATGCGTCGGGCCGTCCTCGCCGAGGCCGATGCTGTCGTGGGTGAAGACGTAAACGACTGGCAGCTCCATCAGCGCGGCGAGCCGGATCGACGGCCGCATGTAGTCCGAGAAGATCAGGAACGTCCCCCCGTATGGGCGAACTCCGCCGTGAAGAGCCATGCCGTTCAGGATGGCGCCCATGCCGTGCTCACGGACCCCGAAGCGGATGTACCGGCCGGAGAAGTCGTCCCGCGTAATGGAAGCTTCGCCCTTCGGCAGCGTCTGGTTGGAGGTGGTGAGGTCGGCCGATCCCCCGAGGAGCGTCGGAAGCCGGGTCGAGAGAACGTTCAAGACGGCGCCGGACGCCGCACGCGTGGCGATGGGCTTGCCACCCGCAGCGCCAGGAAGGTCGTGGTCCCAGCCCGGCGGGAGATCGCCGTTCAGCGCCGTCCCGAAAACCGCCGACAGGTCCGGGAACGCCTGTTCGTAACGGGTCTTGAGCGACTGCCACTCGCGCCGGCGCGCCGCCCCGGCGGCCGCCGCGGCCCGCAGGACCTCGCGGGCTGGCTCGGGCACCTCGAAGTGCGCGTCCGGCGACCAACCGAGGCGCTCCTTGGTGAGCCTGACCTCCTCGACGCCCAGCGGCTCGCCGTGCGCCTTTTCGCTGTCCTGGCGGTTGGGACTCGGATACCCGATGTGCGTCCGGCAGGCGATCAGCGAAGGACGAGCTGCGTCGGCCCGTGCCTCGACGAGAGACCGCTCCACGGCGTCGGGGTCGTGGCCATCGACGCGACACGCCTGCCAGCCGTAGGCCGCGAAGCGCGCCACGACGTCTTCGCTGAAGGCCAGGTTTGTGGGCCCGTCGATGCTGATGCCGTTATCGTCCCAGAGCACGATCAGCTTGCCTAGGCCGAGATGACCCGCCAGGGCGCAGGCCTCATGGGAGACGCCCTCCATGAGATCCCCGTCGCTGGCCACGACGTACGTGCAGTGGTCTACGACCGGAAACCCCGGGCGGTTGAAGCGCGCGGCCAGCCAGCGCTCCGCCAGCGCCATGCCGACGGCGTTGGAGATCCCCTGGCCGAGCGGGCCGGTCGTCGTCTCGACGCCGGGCGTGACTCGGTATTCCGGGTGGCCCGGCGTCCGGCTGCCCCACTGCCGGAACTCCTTCAGCTCCTTAAGGGACAGATCGTAACCGGCGAGGTGGAGCAACCCGTACAGGAGCATAGAGCCGTGCCCTGCGGACAAGACGAAGCGGTCGCGATTCGGCCATTCGGGATCCGCCGGGTCGAAGCTGAGGAAGCGCGTCCACAGCACGGCTGCCGCGTCGGCCATGCCCATGGGCATGCCGGGGTGGCCTGAGCTTGCCTTCTGGACAGCGTCCATTGCCAGCACACGCAGCGTGTCCGCGAGGAGCCGCCGCGACCCCGGGGCGCCTCTGGCCTCGTCGACTGGGCGATCGGATCGGGCGGTGGAGGACACCTCTACCTCCCCTCGGCCACCGCCGGCTTGAGATGGCCCCCCTTTGCGCCCTCCTTGAGCCCCGCCGTGCCGAGCCGTGTCAGCGCGGCGACAGGCGACGCAAACGGCAGGTGGGCGAGGTCGCTGTGCTTACGGAGCAGGTGGTAGGTCAGCAGGAGCTGGGTCAGCGCCAGCGGATGGCTGTGGCGCGTGTCGGAGCGGTCCAGGTAGTCGCCGAACTGATCGTCCCGCACCGGCGCCAGGTCGGGCAGGTGCTGCCAGATCGCCGCCTCGAGCTGACCGGCGTGGTCCGCCGTGACGTTGCCGTCGATGTCGAGGAAGTCCACAGGCCGCCCGCCGTCACGGCCCAGGGCGAGGCGTATTCCCGCGCCGTCGTCCCGGTCCAGCAGATAGCTCAGGTCGGGATGAGGAATGGTCGGGCGCAACACCAGCCGGACGTTGAGCTGGGGGCCCGCCTCGTTGAGCGGCGCGCCCTCCTCGGGATGGAAGCGGACGACGATGTCCGCGCGCTCGCGCTGGGGACGGATGAACGCCGCGCTGTCCTCTTCGCGCCGCTCGAGCTCGGCCAAGACCTGCTCCTCCGTGTAACCGCGCTTCGCCGTATCGCGCCTGACTTTCCAGATCCTCCGGAGAGATTCCGGCGGATCGAGGTAGACCTTGACGTCGAGAAACTGCTCGAGCACGGGCGTCGAGAGGCCCAGCAGGCCCTCCACGATCACGAACTCCTTCGGCTGTACGTACTCAGGCCGGACGAGCGTGCCGTTCCGGTGATCGTAGACCGGCTTCAGGATCGCCTGACCGTAGTGGAGCCGCTCGAAGTGCAGCTCCATCACGTCGACGTAGTTACAGTCCGGGTGAAGGGCCGTGATGCCGAGCCTCTTCCGCTCCTCGCGGTCGAATCGGTGATAGTCGTCGGTGCAGACGTGAGTCACCCGTTGCGGGCCGAGGATGTTCACGAGGCCGCGAGTGAGCGTCGTCTTGCCCGCCGCGCTGTCGCCCACGAGCCCGAGGACGATGGGTCGGCTCCCGGTGGACATGGTCAGCCCTCCCGGACGTACCGCTCGCCGCTCGGACGGTCCGCGGCGTAGGAGCGCAGGCTGTAACGCATGCGCCGGTCGCTGACCTCAGTCCGCTCCAGATGGAAGCCCGGCTCCTGCTTCGGCCGGTTCACGATGAAGCTCAAGGCGATCGTCTGGCGCCCCAACCGCCGGTCGTAGCCGTTGACGCGGATGTAGTGCCTCGGAAAGGCCTGCCGGCACGCGTCGAGCTCCTTCATGACCGCGTAGGGATCCGTGAGGTCGAAGAGCGGCAGCCCCCACATCTCCCAGTAGACGTTCCTGGGATGAGGGTCGTCGGTGTACTCGACGGAGACGGCCCAGCCCTTTTCGAGGCAGTACCGCACCTGGGCCCGGATCTGCTCGTCGTCGAAGTCCGGAAGATACGAGAACGTGCCCTGCGTCACACGCATCGGGTCCTCCTCAGAAGGTCGGGGTCGGAACGAAGTCCGGCGTATCCGTCGACTCGAAATCGAAGCTGACGTCCTTCCACACGTCGAGCGCTTTGCGGAGCGCCTGCGAGAAACGGGCCGCGCTAGCGAGAATATCCGGCCCCTCGGCCAGGTAGTCACGGCCCTCGTTGCGTGCCTGGACCATGGCTTCGAGAGCGACGCGGTTAGCGGCGGCGCCCTGGGCGACGCCGTCGGGGTGACCGATCGTGCCTCCCCCGAATTGCAGCACGCAGTCCTCGCCGAGGTGATGGAGGAGTTGGTGCATCTGTCCGGCGTGGATGCCCCCGGAGGCCACCGGCATGGTTCCGGGCATGGAGGCCCAGTCCTGCTCGAAGTAGAGGCCGAGGGTCGGGTTGGACGGCAGCGTGTCCTCGCGCAGGGTCTCGTAGAAGCCCCGCACGGAGCTCGGATCCCCTTCGAGCTTGCCCACCACGGTGCCGGCGTGGATGTGGTCGACCCCCGCCAGGCGCATCCACTTGGCGATCACACGGAAGTTGACGCCGTGGGTCTTCTGCCGGGTGTAGGTGCCGTGGCCCGCACGGTGCAAGTGCAAGAGCACTCCATTCCGGCGCGCCCAGCGGGACATGGACTGGATGGCCGTGTAGCCGATCGTCAGGTCGATCATCACGATGACGCTGCCCAGCTCCTTGGCGAAGTCCGCGCGCTCGTACATCTCCTCCATGGTGCCCGCGGTCACGTTCATGTAGTGGCCCTTGATCTCGCCGGTCTCCGCCTGGGCCCGGTTGACGGCCTCCATGCAGAAGAGGAAACGGTCGCGCCAGCGCATGAAGGGCTGGGAGTTGATGTTCTCGTCGTCCTTGGTGAAGTCGAGGCCGCCGCGCAATGCCTCGAACACGACGCGCCCGTAATTGCGGGCGGAGAGCCCCAGCTTGGGCTTCACCGTCGCGCCGAGGAGCGGGCGGCCGTACTTGTTGAGGTACTCGCGTTCCATGACGATGCCGTGGGCCGGGCCCTGGAAGGTCTTCACGTAGTGAGCGGGGATGCGCATGTCCTCGAGACGCAGGGACCGGAGTGCCTTGAACCCGAACACGTTCCCGATGATCGAGGACGTGAGGTTCGGAATCGAGCCCTCCTCGAAGAGGTCCAGGTCGTAGGCGATGTAGGCGATGTGCTGGTCCGTGCCCGGGACCGGATCGACGCGGTAGCACTTGGCCTGGTAGTGCTCGTGGGCCGTGAGGCGGTCCGTCCAGACGACGGTCCACGTCGCTGTCGACGACTCCCCCGCCACCGCCGCGGCGGCCTCAGTGGGCTCGACGCCTTCCTGGGGCACGAACCGAAAAGCGCACAGGATGTCGGTCGGCTCCGGAACGTAGTCGGGCTGGTAGTACCCCAGCTGAGCATAGGGTGCGACGCCCGCCGACCAGCGGTCCTTTCCGGCTCCACCCTGTTTCGCCATCGCCATCGGCTCCTCCTTGGAATGGAAGCAGCGCTTGGCGACGAAGCTACGTGAGGCCAGGGGCGCGCACCACACCCGCGCGGGCGGAAACGGATGGCCGTTCGGGTGGAGTCGGCCCGCCCGAAGGGGTGGCAACCGCTGTAGACTCGAAACGCCTCATGGACGAAACACGGCCAGAGCGCGACGCCATCGACCTCGCGCAGGCCTACAAGGACTCGCAGGTCCAGGAGGTGCTGGACGGCCTGGAGCGTGATCTCGTCGGGCTCAAGGCGGTGAAGACCCGGATCCGCGAGATCGCCGCCTTCCTGCTCGTGGATCGCGCGCGGCGCGCGATGGGGCTCGAGGCGGAGCGTCCCGTATTGCACATGTCCTTCACCGGAAGGCCAGGCACGGGCAAGACGACCGTGGCGATGCGGATGGCCCAGATCCTCCATCGCCTCGGCTACGTCAGGCGCGATCACTTGGTCGTGGCGACTCGCGATGATCTGGTCGGCCAGTACATCGGCCACACGGCCCCGAAGACGAAGGAGCTGCTCAAGAAGGCGATGGGCGGCGTGCTGTTCATCGACGAGGCCTACCACCTCTATCGCAGAGAGAACGAGCGCGACTACGGCCAGGAAACGATCGAGATCCTGCTGCAGGCGATGGAGAACCAGCGCGAGGAGCTCGTGGTGATCCTGGCCGGCTACAAGGATCGAATGGAGGAGTTCTTCCGCTCCAACCCGGGCGTGCGGTCACGCATCGCACACCATCTCGAGTTTCCCGACTACGCCCTGGACGAATTGATGCGGATCGCCGAGACCATGCTCCAGCAGCAGCAGTACCACTTCGACGCCCCGGCGCGAGACGCGTTCCAGTCGTACGTGGTACGGCGCAGCGCCCAGCCGGATTTCGCCAACGCCCGCAGCATCCGCAACGCGATCGACCGCATCAAGCTGCGCCAGGCGAACCGGCTCTACAGCGCCGGCGGCGCGGTCTCGAAAGGCGAGCTGGCACGCATCGATGCCATCGACATCCTGCAGAGCCGGGTGTTCGTGGACTCGCCCGAGTCGGCGCCGGACGAGCCGCCCGCCGCCACGAAAAGGTAGCTCGAGCGCCGCTGCTCCCAGACGGGACGCGGAAGGAGTCCCGTATCAGGAGCGGCGATGGAAGTGGGCGGCCGCCTGGGTACGGTTGGTCACGCCCAGCTTGGAGTAGAGGTTGCGCAGGTGGAACTTAACCGTGTTCGGGCTCATCCGCAGCGCCCTCGCGATCTCGCCGTTGCTGCGGCCTTCCGCTATCAACTTGAGGACGGCCTCCTCCCGCTCGGTGAGTGGGTCGCCGTCGACGCGAGGCAACAGCCAGCGTCGCGCGCCCTGCGGGAAGAGCATCTGCCCGGCGGCGACCTGGCGGATCGCGGTGAGCGTGGCCTCGGGGGGATCCGTCTTGAGGGCGAATCCGTCGGCCCCGGCCTCCACGGCCTCCCGCAGCGAGAGCGCGTCGCTCAACGCGCTCAACACCAGCACGCGCACGGGAAACCCTTCGGCGCGTATCTTCCTGATCGCGCTGGGCCCGTCCATGTAGGGCATCCTCAGATCGACGACCGTCACGTCCGGCCGAAACCGGCGGACGGCCTCCAGGAGGCGCTCCCCGTCCGTCGCAGTCGCGACCACGCGGAGGTCCGATTCAGCGTCGATCGTCGCGCGCAGGCCCTCGAGGAGCAGGGCGTGATCGTCGGCCAGGACCACGCGGATGACGCCGGCCTCAGTCATGGATCGGAACCTCGACGCGCACTCGCGTGCCACGGCCCGGGTGGCTCCGGATCCGGAGCGAACCGCCGATCATGGCGGCCCGCTCGCGCATCCCGCGCAGGCCGATGTGCTCGCTGCGCTCGGTGGCCTCCGGACCGACCAGAGGCGGAGGGTCGAAGCCCCGCCCCTCGTCGCGTATCTCGAGGACGATGCGGCCGCGGTGCGTCCAAAGCCGCACCTTCGCCACGTCGGCCTCCGCGTGGCGGCGCACGTTCGAGAGCGCCTCCTGCAGGATGCGGTAGAGGCCCACCTTGACCCGCAGGGGGACGGGCGGAGTCGCCTTGAGCTCGAGAAGGACGGCGGTCCCGGTCAGGGCCTCGTGCTCGACGGCCGGCTCTTCGAGCACCTCCCCGAGGCCGCGGTCCGCGAAGGCCGGCCCGCGCAGCGTGCTCAGCAGGCCGCGTATCTCGCGAAGCGACGACTCGAGGAGCCCCGTGGCGCGAGCGAGCGCCGCGCTCTCCGGCGAGGCGTCGCGAAGTCGCGTACGCAGGAAGGTGATCTGGCTCAGCGCCGCGAAGATGTCCTGGACCGGGCCATCGTGCAGGTCCAGGACGATCCTCTGGACCTCCTCCTCGGCCACCGCCAGCACGCGGCGGGCGTCGCCGCGTCGCCGCCTCGGCTTGGAGCCACGCCTGCGGGCGCCGGGCCTCTCCTTGGTGGGACGACGGCCACCGCCCGCGTCGGGAACCGCATGTGTCATAGCCAAGAGTGGCGTCAGAGCGTAGGCTTAAGCGCAGGATACTCGAAGGACTGGGGGCTCGCGATGTGGCTCATGATGATCGGCGTTCTGCTGGCTGGACCGAGTGAGGAGCCGGACTTCTCGCAACAGGTGGTCCGCGAGACCGTCCAGGCCCACATCGACGCCCGGGCCGGCCAGGAGAAGGTGTTCCGCTACAAGGACCAGGCGGCCGATGCGATGCTCGAGCTCCAGCAGGATCAAGTGCGTCTCGTCCGAAGGATTCACGGCTACGGCTACTTCGTGGACGTCGACTTCCACGCCAAGGGCGAGCCCGCGAAGGCCTACGATCTGGACTTCTGGCTCAAACCGGCCGGGGAGAAGCTCGAGGTCGTGGACGTGCGCATCCACAAGGCGCCCAAGCGCGACGGCGAGGCCTGGAAGCTCGTGACACGCAGCCCGATCCCCTGGTGGTGGATCCCGGCGACGGAGCACCCCGGCGAGACCGAGGAGAAGCGCGGCTGGCAGGTCGAGTCCGCGGTTCACGAATACATCGCCGCCAGGATCAAGGACGGCGTCTACCGGAGCAAGGACGACAAGACCGGACAAGAGCGCGACCTCGAGTTCATCGAGATCCACAAGCCCCTGCGCAAGCTCGAAGGCAAGGGCCACTTCGCGTGTACGGACTTCCGAGAGGCCGGAAGCAAGGACAGGTTCTACGACGTGGACTTCTGGCTGGTGGAGAAGGACGGCAAGCTCGAGGTCAGCGAAGTGCGCATCCACAAGGAGCCGAAGCAGGAGGACGGCGTCTGGGTGCAGGCGCCGCGCTACGAGTTCGAGCAGGACAAGGTCAAGGAAGTGCCCTGATCCTCACGGCCCCGCGGGCCGGCCGCAGCGCTCGATGAGTATGCGCGCGGTGGCCCGAGCGGTCACGGACGCGCTCTCCTCCTCTTCGGTCGGGCCGCGACGGCTCTCGTATTCCACGACCGTTCGTGCCGTGACGATCAGCTCGTCCGCGGCCGCAGCGACCTCGATCCGATCCAGGACGCGCCGCAGCGTGGTGTAGTGCGCTCGCCGAGCGGCCGGGTCGGCCTTCTGGGCGGCGAGCCGTCCCGCCTCCCGGTCGAAGGCCGTCGACTGGTAACCCATCGCCTGCAGCTCCTGCAAAGCGCATTCGAAAGTCTCGGCAACGGGCGCACGCGCGGGCGCCCGGAGCGTCTCGGTGAGCGTGCCTGCGCAGCTCACCAGCATGACACCCAGCAGAGCCGGACCGATGGCCGGGTAACGAAGCGGGGCGGGCCGTGGGGCCCGCCCCCTTTCGTCCTTCAATAGAAGAGCATCAAACCGAATGCGCCGGTCCACGCGCTGTTCTTCTCCGGGTTCAAGCCCACGGGCGCGTTGGTATTGTCGCTCCACTGGTAATTGATCTCCCAGACCAGCTTCAGCGACTTCGTCGCTTGATAGTACAGGCCCCCGGAGACCAGGCTGTTCTCGGTCTTGAAGCGCACCTCGTTCCCGGTGCTCTCGAGGTAGCTCGATCCGTAGCTGCCGGCGAACGTGGACTTGCCGGCCGTGAACGTGAGCTGGCCGAAGTAGCCGTACGAATCCCGCAGGTCGCCGTCGGCATTTGTCGCGACATCGAAGAACGAGCCCGTCCCCACGCCGTTGAATTGGAGAGTCGTTCCGATGCCGCTGCCGTAGTAGCCCGACCCGTGGAGCGAGAAGCTATCGCCCTTGAAGGTGAGACCCCCGCCGAAGCCGGTCGCCGTCTTCGAACGGTTCACATCCGGGTCCTTGCCGTTCTGCAGCGTGCCGTTCGCAAAAAGCTGCAGCTTGTCCCTCTTGTAGGTGAACTCGGTTTCGACCCGCGGCGTGTTCAGCTGCGTGTAGGGCCCGAAGGCCGACGGGTCGAACAGCCCGACCGAGAGCTGCCACGGCTTGCCGCTCACGGTCGAGTAGGTCATCTGCGCAACGAAGTTCGGGTACACGTAGCCGAATCCGATGCGGCCCAGCGTCGTCCCGCCTGGCGCGATTCCGGTGGCGCCCACGCCGAAGAGGGTCTGGTCGTTGAGGATGTTCTGGCGGTTGAACAGCCCCAGCTCCTTCCCCGCGAGGATCTGGCCCCAGGAGCCGCCCGCCGTCAGGAACACCTGGCGCATGTCGATCTGCGCGCCGAAGCAGTCGTGGTTGCGCCCGCCGCACTGGACCTCGGGCGCGAAGCCGAACGTGACGCCCAGGTCCGTGTCCCCTTCCTTCCCCTTCGCCCCGAAGGTGGCGAAGGCCGGGAGGAGGCCGGTGCCGAAGAAGAAGCCCTGGTCCCCGACCCCGGTCAAGGCCCCAGGCGAGTCGACCGTGCCACCCGAGTCCTGGCTCTGATACATCCCGAAGATGTTGACGTTGCCTGCGAACGAAAAGGTCCAACCGTTGCTCATTTGCATGGTGAGCGCCTGAGCTCCGGCTGTGGTGGTCCACGCGAGTGCTATGCCCGCGAACGAAAACAACACGAGACGTCTCATCGTCCCCTCCTCACGCGGGAGTCGTGGAGACAAAGCCCGCGTCGTTGGACAACACGCGATCGACACCGCCCGGACGGCCTCACGGCAGGCGGGAGTGCTCATGGGATCTCTGGCCGCTGATAGGGACGGGGCTCGGGGCTCAGGCTCCGCAGGAACGCGAGGAGCAGCTTCTGCTCCTCCGGCGTCACGGGCCAGGCCTTGAGCTTCTCGTCCTTGTACGGATTGGCGATGCCGCCCTTCATCATCAGGGTCGCGGCCTCCTCGAGCGTCTTCGCGCGGCCATCGTGAAAATAGGGCCCCGAGGCGACGAGGCCCCGGAGGCTCGGGGTCTTGAATGCGCCGGTCAGCCCCTTGGCCTCCGGCGGCGGCTCCTGCCCTGCAGCAGCCGCTACGTCGGCAAGGACCTTGGCGCGCCCCGGGTCCGGCTTCTTCCGGCCCGCCTCGATCCCGATGTTGTGGAACAGCGTGTCCGAGAAGAGCGGTGGGAGGTGGCAGAGGGTGCAGTGCGTCACCTCGGAGAACACCTTGAAGCCCTTCGCGGGATCGCTGGCGTCGTCGCCCTCGGGCAGGTTGTCGAACGGCGTGTCGGCCGCATAGATCGTGCGCAGGAAGGTCGCCAGCGCCTTGGCGATCCGGTCGGCGGTGGGAGCTCCGCCCAGCTCGGTCTCGAAGGCCGACTTGTACGCGGGCACCGCCTCGAGCTCCTTCGCGACCGCGTCGGGGTCCGCGCCCATCTGGCTCTTCATGACGTCGAGCACGAGCGCCTCGAGGCCTTGGACCCGTCCGTCCCAGTACAGCTCGGGGTACAGGCCGACGCCGGACAGCGTCGGCGTGTGTCGGGTGTTCAGAGTCCCATCGAAGCGTTTGGAGAACGGCTCTCCGGACGCCCAACCTTTCTCGGGAACATGGCACGTCTCACACGACATGTCCTTGCCGCGCGAGAGGCGTTTGTCGAAGAAGAGCTGCTCGCCCAGCTTGGCCTTGCTCGGGGTGATCGGGTTGTCTGAAGGGGTCGGGACCTCCATGTCATGCAACCCCTTCGGAGGCTGGAACGCCGACGCGCCCCCCGCGCCTTTCGCCAATGCCGCGATCCGCTCGGCCGCGTCCGGGGGCGGCGTCAAGCCCCAATCGACCAGGCTCGGATCGCCCTTGTAGAGGGACCGCACATAGGCCAGCAGCTTCCACACCTGCTCGTCGGGAAGGCTCGCCCATGTCTTGGGCATCGTCTGCTGCGGTATCTGTCCCTTGATCAGCTTGTACAGCGTCTCGTCGTCGCTCCCGAAGATCCAGGTGTCGTCCAAGATCGGCTTGCCCATCCCGCCGCCGCCCATCACGCCATGGCAGCCGGAGCATCCGAACGAAAGGAACAGCTTCCGCCCTTCCTTGACCACCTCCGCGTCTCCCGCGAACGGGTTGAGCTGCTTGGCCTGGTCCTGCGGACGAGCGGTCCGCGGAATGACCAGCGCCAAGACGACCAGGGTTGCGGAGAGGGCGCAGAGTCCCAGCCGACTCTTGAGCATTCGATCGGGTGCCTCCACAGTCCAGATCAGTCGTCCTGGGTGTCGTGCCGGTGACTGTCCGGCGGCGGCGGTCGGTTCTCTTCCGCGGAGTCCTTGCGCGGCTCCATGGCGAGGAGGGGCACGCCATACTCCTCGAGGATCCGCTTCACCTCCGCGGCCCTGCGGTCCAGGCCCCCTTCGAGCCGGGACTTCAGATCGCTTGCGCCCTTCTTGACGCCCATCGAGAACTCGTAGGCGAGGGCTGTCGACGCCTCGTCCGCGAGCGGGACGATCTCCAGCGCCGGCGACGGGTGCTCTTTCGCAAAGTAGCCCGCCGTTGGTCCCCACGCCACGGCGACGTCTGTCGTCCCCGTAAGAACGTCTTCCAGCACTCGCTGGGGCCGCACGGAAGGATCGAGGTCCCGGGCGTCGTAGAAGAGGCGGTAGCTCTTGATGTTGTCCGAGAGCCCGTGGTTGGCGATGGCGTCGTAGCCGGGGGTGTTGACGTGCACGCCGATACGGAGTTTCTTGAGGACCGGGTCGTCGAGCGAGTGCAGCGCCAGCCTGCGATCGGCTCGGGAGGCCAGCACGTGGGTGGATCGGTAGTACGGCTTTGTCCAAAGGACCGGGTCGTAGCCCGTCGGGATCCCGATCAGCACGTCGCAGCGGTCGGCCTGGAGCGTGTTGCGCACGAGACCGCGCTGGTGCGGCCACCAGTAGTAGCTGAGTGTGACTCCGAGCTCCTGGGCGACGACTTCGGCGATCTTGTTCTCGAAGCCTTGCCCGGCCTCGTTCGAGTACGGCATGTTGTCGGGGTCCGCGCAGACCCTGAGCGACGCATCCTCATTGCCCACGGCGGCGCTGGCGACGCAGCTCGCGAGAAGCACGGCTGCGTGCACCAGCCTTCGCCCTGTGCGGTGGTTACCTCGGTTGGACATCGGACCTCGTCGAGTCAGGGTCTGCGCGTCTTGCGGAAGAACCTACTGAATGGCGAACACTTGGAGCAGGCCGCCGACGCTCGTGGCCGTGTCCAGCTTGGCCCCGAACGCGACGCCGACGGCTCCCAGCGCGCCAAACGGATCGTCCTTGGCCAGGTTCGCCGCTACCGGCGCGGCGTACCAGCCCCCAGGACCTGAGTAGATGGCGACGTATTGCTTGCCATCGGGGCCGACGTAGGTCATCGGAGCGGCGATCGATCCGGATGCCAGCTTGCTCTTCCAGAGCACCGTACCGTTCTTGGCGTCGACCGCCTTGAACCACCCGTCCAACGTGGCGTAGAAGACGAGCCCGCCGGCCGTGGCGAGCGCGCCGCTCCACGCGGGTTGGGCCTCCTTGATGGTCCACACCCTCTTGCCGGTGGTGGCGTCCCACGCTATGAAGTCTCCGAGGTGGCCATCCGGGGCGGCTCCGGCCATGTCGGCTTTGCCGGGGAACATCAGCACGTTCGCGCCCACGTAGGGAGCGCCCGCCTGGTACTTGACCTCGACCCCTTCGTAGTTCATGCACATGTTGTTCGTCGGCACGTAGAAGAGGCCCGTCTGGGGCGAGAAAGCCGCGGGCTGCTGGTCCTTGCCGCCCATGGCGCACGGGCAGATGTCCTTGGTGTCTTCGCCCTGCTTGGTGCGCTTCGCAGGATCCTCGACGGGACGGCCGGTCTTCAGGTCGATGGACTTGGCCCAGTTCGTGTACACGAAGGGCTGGGCCACGAGCAACGTCCCGTTGGTCCGGTCCAGCGTGTAGCCGAAGCCGTTGCGGTCGAAGTGGACGAGCGCCTTGACCGGCTTGCCGCCGATCGTCAGGTCGGCCAGGATGTGCTCGTTGACGCCGTCATAGTCCCAGGCGTCCCAGGGCGTCATCTGATAGGCCCACTTCGCCTCTCCGGTGTCGGGATTGCGCGCGAAGATCGTCATCGACCACTTGTTGTCGCCCTTGCGAGGCGTCGGATTCCAGGTGCCGGGGTTGCCGGTCGAGTAATAGAAGAGATTCAGCTCGGGATCGTACGAATACCAGCCCCAGGTCGTGCCTCCGCCGATCTTCCATTGATCGGCAGGCCACGTGGACGTGCCGACGCCCTTCTGCCCGTAGTGCGGGTTGGCCGAGTTGAAGTCGGCGGCCAGCTTGACGTCCTCGTCGGGACCCATGCTGTACGCCTTCCACGCCTGCTTGCCATCGCTGATGTTGTACGCCGCCACCCAGCCGCGAACACCGAACTCGCCGCCCGAGACGCCGACGATGTACTTGTCCTTGACGACCAGACCGGCCATCGTCATCGTCTCGCCCTTCAGCGGATCCGCGTTGCGAGCCTTCCAGGCCTCCTTGCCCGTCTTGGCGTCGAGCGCAATGACCTGTCCGTCGAGGGTCGTGGTCAGGATCTTGCCGGCGACATAGTTCAGGCCGCGCTGCACCACGTCGCAGCACGCCACGGGAATGGCTCGCCGGTCGACCTTCGGGTTGTAGTGCCAGATGATCGGCGCCCCTTCCTTGGCGAGGTCCAAGGCGTAGATGTGATTGCCAGGGCTGGATTCGCTGTCGCTGAACGCCGAATGCACATACATGGTGCTCCCGATCACGAGCGGAGCCCCTTCGTGGCCTCGCAGCGCTCCCGTCGAGAACGACCACACCTGCCTGAGCTGCTTCACGTTGGCCGTCGTAATCTGGTTCAGGGTGCTGTAGCGGTTGGAGGAATAGTTCTTCCCCGCCATGGCCCACTGTTTGTCGTCCTTCTGCAGGCTCAGCAGCTCGTCGTTGGCGAAGGCCCCCCCGGCCAGGAAGAGCATCGCCCCGAGTGCTAACCAACTGCCGCGCTTCATTGACACCTCCTCAAACATGAGACTCGAGACTAACGAACGAAGTGGGCTGCCGGGCGGGGAGGTCCTGGCATGGCTCGGCAGAGATCGCACCTCCGGCTTGGCGAGGCTTCGACACACGCCTGGACGCCCGTAACCGTTGTTCACGATCTGGGACGCGTGCAGCAACTTTGCTGCCAGCCGGAATGGCCATCAGCCTAGCGAGGCCTCCCCGTGTGGCACCCTCTGCCGATCAACCCGCTATCGAGTTGACCATCAGGCCCGTCACGACGGCAGCGGTTATCGCGCATGGCGAGGAAAAATCGAGCCCGCCCCGGCCGGGCTAATCCACCAGGCTATTGCAATGGGCCACGGCATTCGCAGTCTGCAACTTCTCCCTACGCAGGCCCCAGCGCTTCATCCAACGGTAGATCGTGGTCTTGTTGATCGCGAGCCTGCGCGCCGCCTCGGCGACGTTGCCACCGGTCTGCGAGAGGGTCTCACGGATGATCGCGTCCTCTCGGCTGCGGAGGCCATGTCCCGAGGGACTCCCGGGAGGCAAGCCACGCTCCACCACGTGGCCTGGAATGTCCTCGAAGCCGACGACGTCGGATTCGACGGTGATGGCCCAGCGAGCACAGAGGTTCTGAAGCTCCCTCACGTTGCCCGGCCACGAGTAGCGCACGAGCCGCTCCGTTGCGGTCTTGGACAGAGCCAGGCGCTTGCGTCCAAGTTCGTCGCATTCCTTTTGCAGAAACGAAGCGGCCAGAAGCGGGATGTCCTGAGGTCGGTTGCGGAGCGGCGGCATCACGATCTCGACGACGCTGAGCCTGTGGAACAGGTCGAGGCGGAACGCGCCCTCGTCGACGCGCTGTCTCAGGTCGGGACCGGAGGCGGCCATGATCGCGATGTCGAGGCGCGTGGCGCTGGCGATGCCCAGCCGCACGATCTCGCTCGTCTCGATGACGCGCAGGAGCTTGGCCTGCACCTCCAGCGGCATCGAGTCGACTTCGTCGAGGAAGATCGTGCCGCCCTGCGCCGCTTCGAACTTCCCCACCTGCCCCTCGCGACGCGCTCCGGTGAAGGCGCCGGTCGCATAGCCGAAGAGCTCGCTTTCGACCAGGTCCCGCGGCAGCGCACCGCAATTGACCGCCACGAACGGCTTCTCGGCGCGCTCGCTCTCCGCATGGATGGCGTGCGCGATGATCTCCTTGCCGGTTCCGCTCTCGCCGAGGATCAGGATCGGCTTGACTCGTGGACCGCGCGCCACGGCCCGGGCGAGCGCGAGGGCCTTGTGCAGGGCCGGGGAGTCCCCGAGGAGGTCTGCAAAGCGGTGTGATGGAGCCTCGGAGACCGACCTTCTCCGACGCTGGTCGGTCCTTCCCGAGCCGGCCTTCAGGCGGGGCGTTGTGAGTATCACGACCATCCCGACGGTGCGACCACCCACTCGCACCGCTTCGACGCGACCGAGTGCGCTTCGCTCGCGATCGCCGGGCACGTCGAGAAGCAGGCTGTGCAGCCTGGAGTCCCCATCCTCGCAGATCCGCGTGAGGGCTCCGGAGCCCGCGAGGGAGATGCATGCGGGAGGCTGGCCGCCCTCCAGGCCCAGGGCGCTCGCGGCGCGAGCGTTCATCTCGAGCACCTCGCCGTTCTCGTTCACGACGAACATGGGCTCGCCGGGCCACCGGTGCTCGAAGGCGCGGAACGAGTGCAGGAGGGCGCCGCGGCGCTCGAGGCCGAGGACCGCGAGGTTCTGCTCGACCCAGCCCGCGATCGAAAGCGTCAGCGCGAACGCCATCGGATGCGCCTTGCTCGCAGGCCCGGTGATGTCCACAGCGCCGACGACTCGGCCGTTTCCAGGGTCGTGCACCGGAGAGCCGCAGCAGAAGAAGGACTGCCAGCCGCTGCAATAGTGCTCCGGACCGAGGATCGCTTCGGGGCGGCCCAGCGCGATCGGCGTGCCCACGCCGTTCGGACCGACGGCCGCCTCCGACCAGAGCCCGCCCGGCGCGAGGTTCACGCGCTCCAGCGTTCCCTGGAGCCCCGCGTGACCCGCCGCGTGCAGGATCCGGCCGGCCTCATCCGCGAGGACGAGCACGTGTCCGGTCCCTTCGACGACGCGCCCGAAGTCGTCGAGGACGGCGCGCCCCGCGCGACCGAGATCCTCGCGGGCGAGGATCGTCTCGATCTCCACGGGGCTCAACGCCGTCGGCGCACGCTCCATGAGCGGATCGACCCCTTCGTCGCGGCAGCTCTGCCAGCGCTTGGCGATCAGCGGCCGCACGGGTGGACTGCTCAGCTTTCCAGAAGTCAGAAAGATCTCCCGCGTCCGGGCGATCTCCCGGGCCGTTCCCGCGCGGGCGAAGGGTACCGGCATGGGGGCCGGGCCCGTGCTGCGAATCGGCAAATCGAGCAACCTCTCTACGCCGGTCGGAGGCCTCACCGCCTCCACGGTTCCGGGCCACCGGAACCAGGGTCACCGTCGGGGAAACAGTCGCTGTCGGAGCGGGATGTTGGATCGCGTGGGCAGCCGTGTCAAGCGCGGAAACGAGGGCGCTAGTCTGGTCCGACTGCGACTCCCCAGGCGCCCTTTCCGGCCGGCAGCGTCGCCACGACCTGGAGCGTCTCGGTGTCGATCACCGCTATGGTGGCCGCGGCGCCGTTCGCAGTGATCAGGCGCCGCCCATCCCGAGTCAGACCGAGGCCCCACGGCCTGCCCGCCACCGGGACGTGACCCGTGACCCGATGCGTCGCGGCGTCGATCACGACGATCTCGTTCCCGCTGCCCGTGGACACGAAGACACGCTTGCCGTCGGGGGTGACCAGCACGCCCTTGGGGCGCGCCCCGGGCCGATCGATTCGGACCGTCGTCAACACCTTGCTCTGCTTGACGTCGACCACCGAGACGGAGCCGCCGATCTCTGCGGTCACGTAGGCGCGGGAGCCGTCGGGACTGAAGGCGGCCTCGCGAGGCCGCGTGTCCACGAGGATCGACGTGGTGACCTTGAAGGGCTCCGCCTGGATGACCGACACCGAGTGGGTTGATTCCGAGGTGACGTAGACGAGACGCCCGTCGGGGCTCACCGAGACGCCTTCCGGCTCGATGCCGACCGGCACCGAGGCGATCACCGCGCGACGCTTCAGGTCGACGAGCGACGCGGTGTTGGCGTCTTCGTTGGAGGCGAACAGCCTGGAGCCGTCCGGGCTCAACGCGAACATCTCGGGGTCGGAGCCCGCGTCGATCTTCGCCACGAGCTTGCGCGTTGCCACGTCGACGACCGCGATGGCGTTCTCACTCCCCAGCGCCACGTAGAGCGACTTGGCGTCAGGAGAGAGCGCGATCCCGCGGGGCCGTTTCCCGACGGGGATCGTCGCCGCGACCTTGGCCTTCGCCACGTCCACGACGGTGACGTCGTCCGACCACTCGTTCGACACGTACGCGTAAGGCTGCGCAGCGGCGCTCGTGGCGAGGGCGCAAAGCACCAGCGCCGGGCACGAGCCCCGGGCCCACGACATGCGGTTGCTCATCATCATTCGATTCATTCTCTACTTTTCCGCGGGCGCTCGGCGTCCCTGCGCCACGGCATCCAGCTTCTCCCGGCTCACCTCGGCCACGATCTCCAGCCCCTCCGCGCTGCCCGTCGCGACGCCTGGCCGCGGACGCGCGATGTAGAGGGGTTGCCCGAGTTCCCGGTCCGATTCCCTGAACGAAAGAGCCGCGCCCTTGTGGCCATCGAACGCGAGGCGCGTCTCGACGAAATCGAGGACCGGTTGAACGCCGAGCGAGCCCGCGCGAACGGCCGCCTCGGTCACGATCTTCACGGCGGCCCAGGCTGCCCAGGCAACTCCATCGAGGGGCTGCTCGAAGCGGCGGCGGAAGCGGCCGTTCAGCTCCCGCGCGCTGTAGCGCTCCAGGCTCTTGTGCCAGACGAGCGGCCAGACCCCCGCGAGCGAAGAGGGCTTCGCCTCCAACGCGTAGTGAGGATCCGACGTCACCACGGCGAGGTCGGCGGGAAGGCCCGAGGCACCGTAGCGCCCCAGAAGGGGCTGCACCGACTCGGGCTCCAGGCCGACGAGCACGGCGTCCACCTTGGCCTCGTGCAGCCGACCCAGCACGGCGGGCCAATCGCCGAACCCGGGCGGCACGCTCGCTCGCTGGACGACCTGCGCCTCGCGGCTCCGGGCCAGCGCCGTGGCGGAGGTCTCGACCTCCGCGCCGAACGGGGACTCGACGACGATCAGGCCCCAACGTGTCCGCTTCGCCTGCTCGATGAGCCAGAGTCCGACCGCGTTGACGAAGGTCGCGATGCCTGGATGCACGTGAAGGGTGCGCCGGTCGGCCAGCTCCCCGCGCAGCCGTCCTGCCATCGCCCCCACGTTCAGGAACGACCCGGAGGCCTCCTTCGCTGCGCGCTGCAGGGCTTCGGCCGCAGCTTCGCTCGACCCCCCGATGACGGCCGCGACGCGCTCCTCACGGAAGAGACGCACGGCGGTCTCGACCGTCTGGTCGGCGGTCGTCGTTCGGGCCAGCAGCTCCACCCGTTTTCCGAACATGGTCGCGAACAGCTCGGCCTCGGAGGCGCCCAGCGCAGCGCCCCGCCGGATCGATTCCGTGAGCGAACCCTCGGAGGTCACGAGCCCGATGCGCAGCGCATCGCTCGAGGCGGTGTCGGGACGCAGTGCCGCGAGGCACGCGCCCAGCCCGAGGAAGTCCCGTCGCCCGAGAAGCGTCATGTCCTCTATCGGATCGCCAGCTTCAGGTCGAGCCTGAACGTTCGCGGCGCGCCGAAGTGGGTCCCGCTGAAAGGGTTGCCGAAGTTGAAAGCGTAGCGCGCATCGGTCAGGTTCAAGACGGCCGCCTGCGCCGAGAGCTCGACGCCCGGCCGCCGCACCAACCGCTGCCCCGCCTGCACGTCGATGACGGTGTAAGGCTTCACGCGGCCGGACTCGAAGTCGACGAGGTCCGCACCGGGTCGCTGGCCCAGTTCGTCCAGCTCGTTCTCCTCCACCTCGAGGGGCGTCCCACTCCGATAGCGGACGGCGGCGGCCCCCCAGAAGCCGACCTGATCGG
The DNA here is from genome assembly GCA_035251085.1 of Vicinamibacteria bacterium. GTDB lineage: Bacteria > Acidobacteriota > Vicinamibacteria > Fen-336 > Fen-336 > DATFEN01. The sequence continues at coordinate 21,346 of DATFEN010000330.1, forward strand.
CCTCGTAGCCGACCTCTGCGGACAGGGCGTGGCGTTGATCATGATCGGGCGTGAACTTGGTCCCCGGTCCGATGTCGATGATCTCGTCCTCGAGGAACAGCCCGCCGTTGATCGGACCGTACTGGTCGATCTTGGCGAGGGTATAGGTCACGAATCCGGACACGCCGCGCCGACGCGGCAGCTCCAAACGCACGTCGAAGCCCCTCGCATCGCCACGATCGACGGCGTTCGGGAAGATGACCGTGGTCCCGAAGAAGACGTTGGGGTCGCCCTGGTTGCGGATCCGGCGTTGCCAGACGGCGGCATCGGCGCGGAGGGGGCCCAGCCACAGCTCGCAGCCGAACTCGAGCGCGGTTTGCCGCTCCGCACGTACCTCGGCGCCACCGGCGCCCAGCTCGTCGACGAACGGCGAGAGCGCCTGCGCCTGGGGCGAAGAGCTCAGCAGCAGGTTCTCCGTCTGCGGCGGCTGGAAGAACCGGTTGACCGACGCACGCAACGTAGCCCGACCCCAGCGGTAGGAAACCCCCAACCGGGGGCTCCACTGGTCCTCGCTGAGCAAGAGACGCGAATGGTCGTAGCGGACGCCCACATCTACCGTCAGGCGGTCCAGCGGACGCCACGAGTCCTGCACGTAGAAGGAATAGATCGGCCGGCGCACGCGCCCGCTGAACTCGAACGGGTTGTCCGCGTCGTGCTCCAGCGCAGCGTCGCTGAGGCCAGCCTCCTCGCCGGCCTCGCGATCGACGACGAAGAAACGGAAGCTCTCGTCGAGTCGGACCTGCGAGACCTCGATGCCTCCCTTCAGACGGTGCCCGCCGCGCTCGTGCGTCGCCGCAGCCAGCATGCCCCATCTGTCCTGTTCTCGATCCGCCGCCGGGGAGACGGGCGTGTCGAAGGCACTGCCGAGGAGTTGCCCGTTCGTGAAGCGCCCGAAGAGCGCGAGCTGCGACACGGTGCTGTTCGACCAGGTGCGCTGCCAGGTCGCGGTCCCGAACGCCTGCCCGAGCTCCTGGCGCTGGTCCTGGCCAGCCTCCTCCTGCCCCTCGTCGTTCGGCACGTCGAACTCCGAGCGGTGGTGCCCGCCCCGCAGCGTCAACAAGTCCGCCCCGGGTGCCCACACCAGCTCGGCCTCGCCGCCACGAGCGAACCCCTCGTTGTGCAGGTTGTCCAGGCTCACGGGATCCAGGTAGCGCCGTGCGCGCTCGCCGCCGACGCTCGCGGTCACGCTCGCATTCCGACCGAGCGGGCCCTGCGCCAGCGCGGAAATCGCCTGGCTGCGGTACGTGCCACCTCCGGCATTGATGGCACCGGCCCAGGAGTCCACCGCGGCGCCGCGCGAGCGGACTTCGATCACCCCTCCTGAGCGCAGGCCGAACTCGGGAGGAACGAAGCCGGAAAGGATGCGCACGGACTCCAGCGCCGCGGGGTCGAGCCCCACTCCGAACTGCGGGTCGAGACGCTCGTAGACGGGCACGCCGTCGAGCACCAGCAGCAGGCCGTCGTCGACGCCGCGATAGTGCACGAGGCCGTTGTCCTCCGACGTCCAACCGGGCGTCGTGGAGACCGCGACACGGAGCGCGTTGTGCCGGAGCGCGGCCGGCGCCCGTCGCACCGCTTCGCCGGCGAGCGTCGTGCCGGAGCTGCTGCCGCCGGCGTCCGCATCCGCCGCGACAGTGACGCTCTCGGTTTGATGGGGCGAGAGCCGGAGATCGACCTCGACGGCAAGACCCTTCCCCAGTGTGAGGCGCTGCACCTGCGATCGCAGCGGGGGTGACGTCGCCTCCAGGTGATAGACACCGGCCGCGACGCCGCGCAGCCGAAAGCGACCCGCGTCGTCGGAGGTCACGCTCGCGACCCGCTGGCCCAGGGGATCCGACAATGCGATCTGCACGCTGGGGACCGGGACGCCGTCAGGGCCAAGGACGCGGCCGCTCACGACGCTGAGCTGGAGCTGCGCATGTGCCGCGGGTGCGCTGATGGCAGGCAAACACACCGCGAGGATGCCGAGTCGCAGCCGGCTTGTGATCTCTCGCAGCATCACCATCTCAACCGATTTGACAATACGGGCAGAATGGGGTCAAGGGATCGCGACCGTTCAAATCTCAGGAGTCCTCGAAGCGGGCGGTGCGCGAGGCCACGAGACTGCTGCAATGTGCACCGCGTGTGCACTTGCGCAGGGATAAACGCCCGTGATGACGATGCCTCAGCAATGGCAACACAATTGCAGCGCTCGGCAGCCACCCTGCTTTCGAGGTGTGCTCGCTCTCGCGCGCGAACGCCCGCGGCTAGCGGTCTTTAGGGTAGAGTTCACGGCTAAATCGGAGGTATGACTATGGCAGCGGATTTCTTCATCGGCGAATCGCTGGTCGGAGAGGGCAACGAAGTCGCCCACATCGACCTCATCATCGGCTCGAAGAGCGGGCCGGCTGGCCAGGCGTTCGTCAACGCCCTGTCCAACAACAAAGATGGTTTCACGTCGCTGTTGGCCGTCGTCTCGCCGAACCTGCCCGCCAAGCCCGATACGCTGCTCTTCAACAAGGTCACTATCAAGGGCGCAAAGCAGGCCGTCCAGATGTTCGGACCGGCGCAGGCGGCAGTGGCTCGCGCGGTCGTCGACTCCCTCAGCTCGGGCACGATTCCGAAGGACAAGGCCAACGATTACTGCATCCTCGTGGGCGTGTTCATCCACTGGGAAGCGGCCGACGACAAGAAGATCTACCAGTACAACTACCAGGCCACCAAGGAGTCCATCGAGCGAGCCCTCAAGGGCAAGCCGACGGCGGACGAGGTGGTGTCCGGTGCCAAGACCGCGAGTCACCCCTTCGCTGGCGGCGCCGACAAGTAGAGCGCGTCGGGAGGTCGCTTCGGCCAACGCCGTTCCGCGGGGCGACCTCCCTCCCCTCCATACCCTGTCCTGATGCGCAAGCTGCTCCTCCACCTGGACACCGACCGTCATCCGAGCGCCTTCGACCGCATCGTGGCCTACGATGCCGGCGCGGACGACGTCCTCAGCTACGGCGGCGTCGCCGAGGCGGACGTCCGCGGCCTGGTCCATGGCGCCGTCTTCACGCGCGGGCCGAAGGACCTCCAGAGCACCGCACTCTTCATCGGGGGTTCGAGCCTGGCGGCTGCCGAACTGGTGCTCCACGAGGCGAAGCAGGCCTTCTTCGGCCCGTTTCGCGTGTCGACCATGTTCGACCCGAACGGCTCGAACACCACGGCGGCAGCCGCCGTCGTCAAGCTGGTGAAGGCCGCCGGCGGCGACGTGCGCGGTCGGCGTGCATTGGTTCTCGCGGGCACCGGGCCGGTGGGCGCGCGCGCCGCTGGACTTCTCGCGCGGCGGGGCGCGCACGTGATCATCACTTCGCGTGAGCGCGCTCGGGCGGCGGCGGCCGCCTCGGCGATCGCTGCGCGCTTTTCCGGTCAGGTCGAGGCCACGGAGGTCCACGGTTCAGCAGATGTCCGGGGGGCCGTCGAGGCCGCCGAGTTGCTGTTGGCTGCGGGACCGCCCGGAGTGACCCTGGTCCCGCGTGCGGCCTGGCAAGGACGTTCCGGCCTGCGGGCCGTCGCCGATGTGAACGCGGTGCCCCCGGCGGGAATCGACGGCGTCGAAGTCGCTGACAACGGCACCCCTCGAGAAGGGGTCGCCGCTTTCGGAGCGCTGGGAATCGGCGGCTTGAAGATGAAGGCGCACAAAGCGGCCATCGCCCGGCTCTTCGAGCGGAACGACCTCGTTCTCGATGCCGAGGAGATCTACGATATCGCGGCCGCGCTCTGATGCCACGCGTCGTGGGCATCGACCCCGGCACCCAGAGCTACGACCTCTGCGGCCTCGCTGACGGCGACGCCTTCCTCGAGCGCAGCCTCCCTTCCTCGCTGGTCGCCGCGCGTCCCGAGACACTCGTCGAGGTGTTGCTCGACGCGGGTCCCCTGGACCTGATCGCCGGACCCTCGGGGTACGGGCTGCCCTGCCTGCCCATCGACTCGGTGGGTGATCGAGAGCTGCGGCTGATGTTGCTCCCGGGGGCGGCGCAGGAGTCGCCCCTCAAGGGACTGGGCAGGCTCGTGGCGCGCCTGCGGGAAGCGCGACTGCCTGTGGTGTTCCTGCCGGGGGCGATCCACCTGCCCACGATTCCTGCGCGCCGCAAGCTCAACCGGGTCGACATCGGCACCGCCGACAAGGTCTGTGCCGCCGCCTGGGCGATCGATGACGAATCCCGGCGCCTGAAGATCCCGTGGGGCGAGACGGCCTTCGTCCTCGTGGAGCTGGGGCATGCCTTCACCGCCGTGCTCTCGGTCGCCGGGGGCAGGATCGTGAGCGGGCAGGGCGGATCGAGCGGTCCGATGGGCTATCTCGCCGCAGGCGCACTCGATGGCGAGGCGGCTTGCTTGCTCCGACGCCTGGCCAAGGACACGCTGTTCTCCGGCGGCGCGGCCTTCGTCGCGGGCGCGCCGGAGGCCGCGCCCGCCGAGCTCCTGGCGCGCGACGACGATGTGGCGCTCATGGCGCGGGCCGCAC
>DATFEN010000331.1:0-9487 GCA_035251085.1 Vicinamibacteria bacterium
GCCCCAAGCTCGATCCGCGAATATCAGAGTGATCAACCGTCGCCACGGCCGCCTCGACCGCCGCCTTCTCTGTTCCAGCAGGCCAGGAGGACAACACAGCGGCATCCAATAGACTTGACCGGTCATCCCATATCAGAATCGACTGTCCCTACGGTCCGATCGTAAGAATGGGCTCCTCGCCGCGCCGAAGCATGAGGGAACCCTGAAAGCGCGGTGAAAGAGTTCTGAAGGCACGCTGTGCTGGGGCAAAGCCCGCGCTTCTACGCGTTTGGCCCGTACCGTCTCGACCCAGACGAGAAGGTGCTGTTCCACGAGGGTCAGCCGGTTCCGCTGACGCCCAAGGCCGTCGACACGCTGCTCGTCCTCGTCAGCCGCCATGGTCACGTGGTCGGCAAGGACGAGCTGATGCGGGCCGTCTGGCCCAACACGTTCGTCGAAGAGAACAACCTGACCCAGAACATCTCGGCCCTGCGCAGAGTGCTCGGCGACGGCATCGAAGGGCGTCACTTCATCGAGACAGTGCCGCGCCGCGGCTACCGCTTCGTTGGCGAAGTGACCGAGCCTGCCAACCAGCTCGCGGATGCATCGCCAAAGCTCGCCCAGGCCACGCCTGCCTTGCCCGCAGCTGCGTTTCGTTCATGGCTGCGTGGTCCGCGGCCAGGGATGCTGGCCGCAGCTCTCGTCCTGACGGCCGTCGCCGTGCTCGTCGTCGTCCGGACGCAGCGCGATCCGCCGCGCAGCGAGCCGTTCGCGAGGATGCGCATCGCCAGGCTCACGGACTCGGGGAATGTGACTGCGGTGGCCCTTTCGCCGGACGGGAGCTCCATGGCGCTGGCGACCGACGAGGACGGCCGGCAGGCGCTCTGGATCCGGCAACTGGCCGCCGCGACGGGGGCACGAATCCTTCCAGCGACCGAGGCCGAGTACTGGGGGCTCACGTTCTCGCCCGATCGCCGGTTCCTCTACTGCTTGCGCTGGGAGCCGAATCGCGCCGACCCCGTTCTGTCTCGGGTGTCGGTTTTCGGCGGCGCTGCCCAGAGGCTGAACCTCGTCGGCACTCTGGCGCCCGACGGTCCGGTCACCTTCGCGCCCGACGGCCGCCGTCTCGCGTATCTCGCCACCGCTGGCGGGGAGAGTCGTCTGATGGTCGCTAATGCGGACGGTACCGATCTGCGGACGCTCGCGGCGCGCCGCGATCCGGATCTCTTCGCCACGCTGTTCAGCGCGCCGGCCTGGTCACCGGACGGGTCGAGCATCGTCGTCGGGGCTGGCGTGCCCGGCACCACCAATGGGCGGCAGGGGCTGGTCACGGTGAGCGTCTCCGATGGTGCCCAGCGATCGATCGGATCCACGAGCTGGGCCAGCGTGGGTCGCACTGCCTGGACGGCCGACGGCAAGGGGCTGGTTGTGACCGCGAACGACGAGCGCTGGGCCCCACGTCAGATCTGGTACGTCTCGATCCCTGATGGAGCGGTTCGCCGGGTCACGAACGACGTCGACGAGTACCGCGACGTCAGCATCTCCGACACGGGCGTGCTGGTCGCCCTGCAGGCCAGCTGTGTGTCCAAGCTGTGGATCGCACCCGGGGGGCGCCAGGCCGCTGCGAAGCACATGGTGACCGAGGCCGGCAAGTTCGACGGCATCGAGGGAATGTCTTGGACGCCGGACGGCCGCCTCGTCTACCGGTCTCGGTCGGGTGGGAGCTGGGATCTCTGGATGCTCAAGCCCGGCCAGCAGGAGCCGCACCAGCTGACCTTCGACCCGAACACGGAGCTGCACCCGTCGGTTTCGCCGGACGGCGCCTCGGTGGTCTTCGCTTCCGATCGGTCCGGGCGCTATGCGCTCTTCCAGATGCCGCTCGAGGGGGGCGCCGTGGTGCGGCTCACGGCGGATGGAGAGGAAGCGGTCTATCCGTCCTGGGCAGGTGACGGCTGGGTGGTGTTCCAGACGGGGTTCATGTGGTTCAAGCCGCTCAGCATCTGGAAGGTCTCTCCAAGTGGCGGGGTCGCCACGCGTCTGGCGTTGCCGACGTCGCTTCGTCCAGCCGCCTCCCCCGACGGCCGACGGGTTGCGTACTACTCGCTGAACCGGGGCCGATGGGTGATACGAGTGATCTCCATCGACGGTGGCTCCGAGATCGGGACCTTTCCCCTCCCGGCCAATTCGTCGTCGCGAGCGCTGCGCTGGATGCCGGACGGACGCGCATTCGCCTACATCGTCACCGTCGACGGCGTGTCGAACGTCTGGAAGCAGGCTCTCGAGGGTGGATCTCCGGAACCGGTCACGGACTTCAGCAGCGATCGGATGGTCGACTTCGCGTGGTCGCGCGACGGCCGGCTGCTGGCCGTGATGCAAGCGGTCGAGACGAGCGACGCCGTGCGGATCACCGATTTCCGCTAACTGGGTGGGCTACGGCTTGACCGTGTACAGTCGGCGGGCGAGCGGGCTGGTGGCGAGATCCTTCGGAGCCGCATAGCAGGACGGCGTGCGGGCCAGCTCGAAGCCCTGGCGGCGGTATGCCGCGGCGACCAGCTCGGCGCAGAACCAGCGGCGGTCGATGCGGGCGCGGGCTCGGATCCGCAGGACCAGGAAGATGAAGAAGCGCAGGAGGCCCAGGAAGTCGAACGGCTTGCCGAGCTGCTCCAGCGCGAACAGCGTCGCCTTGTGACGCACGGCGTCGGGAGCGTCGATCTCGAAGTAGTCGATCCCGCCCGCATAACGCTTCGCCACCTCGGACATCAGGCCCAGGCTGACGCCCTTGGCCACGGCTTCGAGGCAGTAGCGGCGTTCCTCGATCAGGTAGACGAGGCCGACGTGGGAGTACACGCTGCCAGTGGCGGCCCGGATCATGGCGCTGATCGCACTTCGACCGCGAAAGGCGAGCAGGTCGCCTTCTCGGAAGGTGGAGCGGACCTCACGGTAGGGACGCGCGGCGCGCAAGGCCGCGCTGGCCGAGCGCGCTGCGCTCACGGAGCCGATTCCAGACGATCGGGCAACAGGAAGACCTGCCGGGCCAGGTCGGACTGCAGGGTCTCGGGCCGATAGTAGCGGTCCAGGATCGAGGGTCGCCAGGTGAACAGATCGTCGTTGCGCTCCGCGAAGCTGGCGAAGGTGTCGCCATCGGGACCGCGCGCCATGCGCTCGTGGATCAAGAGCAGGTAGGCCCAGGTGACAGTCTCGTGGTAGAGCCCTGGCTTGCCGACCTTCATTGCGAACTGCCGGAGCGCGCGCGTGAAGCGCGCCATGGCCTCGGCGGGCGAGGCCTGCTTCAGCAGCAGCCACGCAGCCCGCACGTGATCGCGATGGTGGAACTCTTCGGGCGCCAAGCTCCCCGCCTCGAAGGCCTCGAGGAACGCCGCTTCGGTCATGGCTGCGGACCCTCGTACAGCCGATGGCTGGCGCGCGCGTCGAGGTCGAGGCCGAATACGCGCTTGAGGTCGGCGACCCTTCGCAGCGAGTCGTCGCCGAAGGGCGGCTTGCCCTCGAAGGCATGGAGCACGATCCCCTCGAGCAGGTCGCCCAGGCTGATGTCGTGGTAGTCCGCGAGTGCCTTCAGCACCTTGAGCAGCCGCTTCTCCAGCCGAACGCCCGTCTGGACGCGTTCGACGCGGATGCGGGTCGCGGGCGAGCGAGGACGGGCGGCGCGCGCCCCAGTCGCGGTCTTGTTTCGCATGGGGAATGGTACATATGTACCAACATACCCGTCAAGCCGCGCCATTCCTTCCAGCCGGCCGCGACCGGAGCTAGGCTCTTGGCGCTGCCCCGTCATGCTCGGGATCGAAGGCCGGCGCAGTTCGCGCGTGGTGTTGCGCATCGGCATCCTCATCGAGGAGCCGCCACCGGCCTGCCCGGGCCGCACCGCGGTCGTGAATCGCCACGGCGCCCTCGTGCTGAGCCCGCGCTCCTACGAGCTCGGCACCTCCCTCCGCCTCCGCAACCTCGAGAGCGGAGAGCGCGTGGCCTGCCGCGTCGTGTGGACCGGCGGGCAGGACGAGACGAGCTCCCACAAGCTCGGCGTGGAGTTCTCGGAGGAGCGCCCTGACTTCTGGGGCCGGGACTACGAGTCGGCGATCCTCGCGGAGGAGAACGACGCCGGCTAGCGCTGCTGCAGGAATGCCTCGATCTCCTCGACCGTTCGTGGCGCGCCGGCCGAGAGCCGCACCAGGCCCTGCTCGGTGAGCAGGAAGGAGTCCTCCACCCGCACCCCGATGTCCTTGTACTTGCGGACCGCCGGCCGCACCTTCTCGGCGAAGCCCTTCATCTCGTCCGCATCGCCCAGGTGGTCGAGGGCCCGCTCGCGGATGTATATCCCCGGCTCGATCACGAACGCCATCCCTGGCTCCAGCGGCCGGCGATAGTCGCCGACGTCATGGACGTCCATGCCGATGTAGTGGCAGATGCCGTGTGTGTACCAGGTGCGGAACTGGTCTCCGCTGGCGTCGGTGATGAGGCCCAGGCGCAGCAGGCCTGCTTTCGCCACCTCGGCCGCGGCCTTCTCGATGTCGGACGTGCGCTGGCCCGCGCGCGCCGCCTTCATGCCGGCCTCCTGGGCGCTCAGGACGAGGCGGTACAGCTCGGCTTGCTCCGGCGAGTAGCGGCCGCTGACCGGCCAGGTGCGCGTGATGTCGGCGGTCAGGCCCTGGTAGCTGGCCGCCGCATCGACGAGGACGAGGTCGCCCGCCCGAGTCTGTCGCTGCGACTCGTTGTAGTGGAGGATCGTGGCGTTGGGTCCGCTGCCCACGATCGATGGGTAGCCCCAGCTCATCGCGCCCTTCCGGAGATAGACCTCCTCGAGCGCTGCCTCGATCTCGTATTCCCACCGGCCCGGCTTCCCGGCGCGCATCCCGGCGCGATGGGCCTCCGAGGAGATGTCGGTGCTGGCCTGCAGGACGCGTCGCTCGTAGGGCGTCTTCACCTGACGCAGCGCGTGAACGACGTCGGTGGCGTCGACCAGCGTGGCGCCCAGGAAGCGCGGGCGCAGCTTCTCGGCGAGCTCGAGTGCGGGAGACAAAGCCTCGCCGGGCCCCGGACGCTGGCCGAGAGCGATCGAGAGGCGCGCACGGCCGGCCTTGAGCGCGTCGAAGAACGCCTCGTACTCGCCGTCGTAATCGCCCCAGCGCGTGCCGGGCGCCCGGCGGTTCGCGAGACGCTTGAGGAAGTCCTCGAGCTCCGAAGCGTAATGAATGGTAGCGATCCCGCTCTGGGCGCGCGCCTCGTCCTTGCTCAGGCGATGGCCCGAGCGGTGCTCCTGGTTCGGGTCGGGGTCGCGGACGAAGAGGAACTCCTTGTTCTTGCCATTGCCCGGCATCAGCAGCAGCGTTGTCTCGGGCTGCGCGAGGCCGGTGAGATAGAGCAGGTCACTGTCGGGCCGGTACTCGTAGTTCACGTCGAGGGAGTAGACCCTCTCGGCCGCGCTCGTCTGGATGAAGAGCGCCTCGGGGCCCAGCGCGTCCATGAGCCTCCCGCGCCGCGCCGCGAGGTCGTCTTGGAGCTCTCCCGCCGCGACGGGCAGCGTGCCGAGAGCGGCGCAGAAGGAGAACGCGAGCCGTCGCATGGGGCCTCCCTGGGTCGAGATCCGGGAAGGCTACACGAAACGCCGCCCGGCCGGTGCGTCAGGTCCGGACGGTGGCGTCCGTGGCACGCTGCGCGCGGTGGTAAGCCGTCCAGGCGGCGATCAGGTGGCAGATCCAACCCAGCGTGCCGCCGCTGCCGATCCAGAAGCCGGGCGTCACGATGAGCCAGAAAATCCCGCGCAGGAACTCCCCGTTGTAGATCTGCCCCACGCCGGGGATCAGCAAGCTGAGGACAGCCGCATTTCCGGGGCTCTTCATCTCCTACAGATTACGCCCGTCGGCGACCCGAGGTTCCAGCTACGGCTCGCTGACGAGGGCGGGCAGCGCAGGCGGCGCCGATCGACCCTCGGCGCGGCCCCGGAGCCGCTCCACGCGGTCGAAGCGATCGAGGCGCAGCAGCAGGAGGCCGGGGACGACGAACAAGAGGTGGAGCGGCCAAAAGAGCGGCTCCGGCAGGCGGGCGTAGAGCGGGAGCATCAGGATCGGGTTCAACACCACCGCTAGGCTCCAGGTGGCGCCGTAGAAGCCCAGGTAGCGCCCGCGCGCATCGGGCGGCGCCCAGTCCGACACGAACGCCATCTGTTGCGGCACGGTCAGGATCTCGCCGATGGTCCAGAGCACCATGCCGGCCAGGAATCCGGCCCAGTGGCGGAAGATGCCCAGCATGCCGAAGCCGAGGCCCGCCAGCAGCATCCCGAGCGCCGCGACAGGGAGGCGTCGCGCGCCGCGCAGCGCCTCGACGGCGCTCACCTCGAAGGCCGCGATGATGAGCCCGTTCGTAGCGACCAGGGCTCCGAACACCCACGCTGGATAGCCGGCGGCCCGCGTCACGGAGAGCGGCAGCACCGTGACGAACGAGAGCACCATGGTCGCGAAGCCGAGCGACGCCAAGAGGACCTGGGCGAACACCGGGTCGCGCCACGCCGGCGGGAGGGCCTCGCTCGGCGCGCCGGAGCGGGACGGACGTGTCTCGCCGATCTTGAGCAGCACGATGGCGCCGAAGGCGATCGTGGTGAGCCCGTCGACCGCGAACAGCACGCGCCAGCTCCAGTCCACCAGCAGGCCGCCGATGGCCATGCCGAAGGCGAAGCCCAGGTTCACGGCGACGCGCAGGGCGGCGAAGCCGCTGGCCCGATCCCCCGAGGGCAGCCGGTCGGACACGATGGCGGAGGAGGCCGGCCGATACAGATCGGCGAGGAACGCGAAGACCAGGAGCAGCGGTACGAAGGCGCGCACCGAAGCCGCTGCACTCATGGCCACCGCGAGGGCGCCGCTGCCGAAGAGCGAGAGCAGCAGCGTGCGGCGGCGGCCTAGCCGGTCGGTGAGATGGCCGCCGACCACGATCGACACGAGCGAGCCGACGCCATAGACCATGACGAGGCCCGCCGCATGGTTCTCATCGAGCCGGAACTCGCGCGCCAGCACCAGCGTGAGGTACGGAAGGATGAAGCTGCCCGCCTTGTTGACGAAGGTCCCGGCGATCAGCACCGGCACCGGTGGCGGCAGCCGCCGCACGAGGGCCAGAGGCGATCGCAGCATCCGGCGATTCTGTCACGTTGGGTAGACTAGGCCCTTGATCGTGGCAGCCCTGCTCGAGAGCTGGGGGCGGCGCATGGCCCCGGGCTCGGAGGTCGTCTCGGAGGACCTGGCGCGCATCACGGCGGGCCGGCCGCTGTCCCGGGGCCTGGCGCGCTCCTACGGCGACGCCTGCCTGCCCGCGCCGAGCTCTTCCGAGATCGTCGGCACGACCCTCGCCGACCGCATCCTCTCTTTCGACGCAGCCACCGGCTTGCTCCGCGCCGAGGCCGGCCTGTCGCTGCGCGAGATCGTGCGCCTGTTCTTGCCGCGCGGCTTCTTCGTGCCGGTCTCGCCGGGGACGATGTTCGTGACGCTCGGCGGGATGGTGGCGGCGGACGTCCACGGCAAGAACCACCACCGGGACGGCTGCTTCGGAGCCCACGTGACGTCGCTGCGCATGCGCCTCGCCGACGGCCGCATCGTCACGGCGTCGAGGGGCGAGAACCCCGACCTGTTCCGGGCCACACTCGGCGGCATGGGTCTCACCGGCCATGTGCTCGAGGTCGAGTTCCGGATGACGCGCGTGCCCTCGCCGTGGATCCTGTGCGAGAGCGAGCGCATCGACGACCTCGAGGCCTTCGTGGCCGGCCTCAAAGCCGCTGCCCGCGACTGGCCGTTCAGCGTCGGCTGGATCGACTGCCTGTCCGGCGGGCGTCACATGGGACGCGGCATCCTGTTGCGCGGGCGGTGGGCCGAGCGGGGCGAGGCGCCGATGCACGCTCCGGGCCCGCTGCCGCGCCTGTCGGTGCCGTTCGTGCTTCCCGAGTGGGCGCTGTCCCGCTTCACGATCCGCATCTTCAACGAGGTCTACTACCGGTCGCATGTCGCGCGCTCGCGTCGCGGCGTCAGGCACCCTGAGCCGTTCTTCTATCCCCTCGACGCGATCCTCCACTGGAACCGGATCTACGGCCGGCGCGGCTTCTTCCAGTACCAGTGCGTGCTTCCCGAGGCGTCCGCGCGGCGCTTTCTCGAGCTCCTGACCTCGCTGGGCGGCGCGTCGTTCCTGTGCGTGATCAAGGACTGCGGGGCCGAGGGCGAAGGCCTGCTCTCGTTCCCGAAGCCCGGCATCTCGATCGCGCTGGACATGGCCGTCCGCGACGACACCCAGCGCATCGTGGACGCGCTCAACGAGCGCGTGATCGCCGAGGGCGGCCGCGTCTACCTCGCCAAGGACGCCTTCACGCGGCCCGAGCACTTCCGCAGCATGGAGCCGCGCCTGCCCGAGTTCGAGCGCGCGCGGCGCCACTGGGACCCGGAGGGGCGCATGAAGAGCGCCCAATCGGTGCGCGTCCTCGGCGACGCACCGTGAAGGCCGTCCTGCTGGGCGCGACGAAGGGCATCGGCCGCGCCCTGGCGCGCCTCATGGCCGAGCGCGGCGACGCCGTCTTCCTGCTCGGCCGCGACCTCGAAGATCTCCAGAAGAGCGCCCATGACCTCGAGGCGCGCTCGGGTCGCGTCGGCGCCGTGGGCGTCGCGCACTGCGATCTCGAGCATCCGATGAGCTACGCCCTCGCTCTGGAGGCGGCCGACAAGGCCCTCGACGGCTTCGACGCCGTGGTCGTGACGGCAGGCCTGTTCGCCTCACAGGAAAAGCTCGAGGCCGACCCGGGCCTGCTCGCGCGCGTCCTGGACGCGAACTTTCGCGGCACGATCCTGTTCTGCGAGGCGGCACGGAAACGGCTGCTCGCCCGCGGCGGCGGCACGTTGTGCGTGTTCAGCTCCGTGGCGGGGGAGCGCGGCCGCAAGCCGGTCGGCCTGTACGGCGCGACCAAGGCCGGACTCTCGCACTACCTCGAGAGCCTCGACCACAAGTACCGGGCGGCTGGCCTCCGGACCGTCTGCATCAAGCCCGGCTTCGTGAAAACGAGCATGACGGCCGGCCTGCCCGTGCCGCCGTTCGCCAGCGAGCCCGAGGCGGTCGCACGGGTCGCGCTGCGCGCCATCGACCGGGGCTCTCCCGCAGTGTACGCGCCGCCGATCTGGGCGCTGATCATGCTTCTGATCCGCAGCCTGCCGCGCGCCGTCATGCGTCGCGTTTCTTTCTAACGCGTGCTGAGTCCGGTCACCTCCCGGATCCGACGAGCTCCGCGCCCTCGCCGGGGGACAGGCGTTGGTCTGGACCGAGGTCCACCGCTGGCGGCGAGAGGCACCAACGACCCATCTCGTAGCTCGATAGCCAGACGGCGCCGCTGGCCAGCGCGCGCGCCAGGTGGGAGCTCAGTACCCTTCCCGGCCCTTCGCCGCCATCGCCTTACCGCGGTGCAGGCGGAAAAGCGTGGCGAAGTACAGCACGGTCAGCGGGAACGCGACGACGCTCCAGCTTAGCGCGGTCCGTA
>DATFEN010000334.1:0-3842 GCA_035251085.1 Vicinamibacteria bacterium
CCTCGAGCGCGTGGCGGCCGCGCTGGCGCGGACGGCCGAGACGCCGATGCTGGTCTAGAGCTGGCTACCGCACGCGCCGCACCCAGTCCGCCACGAAGCGCACTCCCTCCGCGTCGACCGCCTCGGAAGCGATCGGCGGCATCGCATGGGTGTCGTTGCGATGGTTCATGCGCACGAGGACCGCGCTCTGCTGCAGCGAGCCGGGCCGGATCAGGTAGGACTGCGAGGCGCTCAGTCCGGGGATCACGTAGGCGGCGGCGAGGCGGTTGACGGAGGTGCGATAGGCCTGTTCCTCGCGTTCGCTGCTCGTGCCCTCGCGATGGAACAGGTCGAGGCCGAGGAAGGCGGCGCGCCCGCGCGGGTTGTGGCAGTTGCCGCAGTTCGAATGCAGGTAGCCCATCGCCACGCGCCCGGCCGGAGTGTCGGCCGCGATGCGCGGCTCTCCCGTGGGCAGCCGTGTCAGCAGGCCCTGGGCGGCCAGGCCATTGAGGGTCACCGATTCCGCCGGCCGCTCCGCGAGCGGGTCGAGATCGTCGGAGAGCTGGAGCGCCGAGAAGCCGAGCGGTGCGTCGCCGCCCCGGTCGTGGCACTGCATGCACTGGGCCTGCGAGGGCAGGTCGTGGGCAGTGCCGAAGTCGGTCGACGCCACGTCCAGCGCGCCTTCGGCCGGCGTCAGGACCGCATCCGAGCCGTCGCTGCGCCACTGGAAGGTCCGCAGCGTCCAGGCGCCGAGGTTGGCGCCGGCGACGGTCTTCTCGATCAGTCGCGTCTCGACGCGCCGTCCCTGGAACACGAACTCCTTCCAGATCTTCGTGCCGACCGGGAACACCCAGCGGTTCATGTCCGACGTGTCGATCTGGGTCTGGGGCGGCAGGAAGATCCAGCGCCGCTTGTCGCCATTGTCGGACCAGAGGACGTACTGCGGAGCGAAGAACCGATTGCGCGGGTCGATCTGCTGGGTGGCGATGTTGGTGTAGAGACCCGTCGAGGAGAGCAGCGTCTGCCCGGGCGAGGGCGTCGGGCCGGGGCCGCCGTCGCCTCCGCCTCCGCACGCCGCGAGGCCGATGAGCAGGCTGGGCGCGGCCAGCGAACGCTTCATGCGGCGTAGTCTACTCCCGCCGTCCGCGGGCGTGCCCGGTGTTATCCTGACCATCCGTGCGTCTGCTCCTGGCGTACCTCAGGCCGCACTGGAAGCTGGTGCTGCTGGCGCTCGCCCTGGCCTCGGTCAACCAGATCTTCTCGCTGCTCGACCCGCTGATCTTCCGCCACGTGATCGACGAGTACGCGCTCCGTCACAGCGAGTACACCCGCGGCGAGTTCTTCCGCGGCGTGACGCTGCTGCTGGGCGCGGCCGTGGGCGTCGCCTTCGTGTCGCGGGTCGCGAAGAACTTCCAGGACTACTTCATCAATGTCGTCACCCAGCGCCTCGGTGCCCGCATCTACTCGGACGGTATCCACCACTCATTGGCGCTGCCCTATCAGGTGTTCGAGGACCAGCGCAGCGGCGAGACACTGGGCAAGCTCCAGAAGGTCCGCACGGACGTCGAGCGGCTGATCGGGGTGACGATCAACGTGGTGTTCCAGACGATGGTCGGCATCGTGTTCGTGATGGCCTACGCGTTCACGGTGCACTGGATGATCGCGCCCGTGTACTTCCTCACCGTCCCGATCCTCGGCGTGATCAGCTCGGCGCTCTCGAAGCGCATCAAGGTCGTGCAGAAGGTCATCGTGGCGGAGACCACCGCGCTCGCTGGCTCAACGACCGAGTCGCTGCGCAACATCGAGCTGGTCAAGAGCCTGGGGCTGGCGAGCCAGGAAGTGGAGCGGCTCAACGCCACCACCCGGAAGATCCTGGGACTGGAGCTGAAGAAGGTCCGTTACCTGCGCAGCCTCAGCTTCGTCCAAGGCACGAGCGTCAACGCGCTGCGCACCAGCATCCTGTTCCTGATGCTCTACCTGATCTTCGCCCGCGAGATCACCGTGGGGCAGTTCTTCTCGCTCTGGATCTACTCGTTCTTCATCTTCGGCCCGCTCCAGGAGCTGGGCAACGTCATCAACGTCTACCGCGAGACCGAGGTCTCCTTGAAGAATTTCCAGGACATCCTCGACACGCCCCGCGAGCCGAAGCCGGCGGATCCCGTTGCGGTGGGCGAGCTTCGCTCGCTGGCCTTCGAGGATGTCGGCTTCACGCACCAGACCGCGACGCAGCCCGCCCTGCAAGACGTGGCCTTCAGCGTCAGCCGCGGCGAGACCGTGGCGTTCGTCGGGCCATCGGGTTCGGGCAAGACGACGCTCGTCAAGCTGCTCGTCGGCCTGTACCGTCCCCAGCGCGGCCGCATCCTCTACAACGGCCAGCCCCACGACCGCGTGGACATGGACACGCTGCGCGAGCGGATCGGCTTCGTCACGCAGGACACGCAGCTCTTCTCGGGGACGATCCGCGAGAACCTGCTGTTCGTCAGGCCGGATGCCAACGACGCGGAGTGCCTGGAGGTCTTGAAGAAGGCCTCCTGCGACACCCTGCTGGCGCGCGCCGACAAGGGCCTCGACACCCTGATCGGCGAGGGCGGCGTGAAGGTGTCGGGAGGCGAGAAGCAGCGCCTGTCGATCGCGCGGGCGCTGCTGCGCCGTCCGCACCTGCTGGTCTTCGACGAGGCCACGTCGTCCCTCGATTCGCTCACCGAGGAGGAGATCACGCGCACGATCCGGGACGTGGCGCGCAGCCGCGACCTGCTCACCATCCTGATCGCCCACCGGCTCTCGACCGTGATGCACGCGGATCGCATCTGCGTCCTCGAGCGCGGGCGCATCGTCGAGGAGGGCAGCCATGCAGAGCTGCTCGACGAGAAGGGCCTCTACTACGCGATGTGGCGGCAGCAGGTGGGGGAGCGGCGCACGGAGGCGCCGGCGCCCGCGCCGCAGCCGCGCCTTGTGCCGGCGTGAGACGGGGCATCCTCGCGTTGCTGCTCGCCGTCTCGGCCGTCAGCGCCCGTGCCCACGACACCTGGATCAAGCCGCGGGCCTTCCGCGCCGCGCCCGGCGCGCCGCTGGTCGTGGACATGACGAGCGGGATGGGCTTTCCAGCCCTGGACCATGCGCCCGAGGCGGAACGCCTCGCCACGGCGAAAGTGCGGTTGCAAGGGCGCGTCCTCGACATCGAGGGGAAGGCGCGCGGTGCTCGAGCCCTGGTGCTGACCGCACGGCCGGGCGCGGCCGGCATCGCCGCTGTTTTCGTCTCGACCCAGCCCAGCACGCTGACCCTCGACGAAGCCCATGTCGCCGAGTACCTCGAGGAGATCGGGGCCGACGAAGAGATCGGGCGCGCGTGGCGTCAGCGCGAAACCCCGAGGACCTGGCGCGAAACGTACCGCAAGCACGCCAAGTGCTACGTGCGCCTGGGCGCCGAACCGGACGCGTCCTGGGCCGAGCCGGTGGGCCTCCCTCTGGAGATCGTCCCGGAGAGCGATCCGTCGGCACTGCGCTCCGGCGCGGAGCTGACGCTTCGCGTGTTGAAGCGAGGCGAGCCGCTCGTGGGGTTCGCGCTGGCGGCCGTCACGGCGGGGGTCCCGAGGCGTCTCCTCCGGACCGGGCCGGACGGCCGCGTCACGCTGCGCCTCGAGCGGAAGGGCGCGTGGCTGCTCGCCGGGACCGAGCTCATCCAGAGCGGCGCTGCCTGGGAGAGCGACTTCACCACACTGACCCTCGACGTGCAGCCGTAGGCTCGACTTTACAGCGCGCCGCGCGGAGCGTATCCTGTGCGTTCGGGTGAAGCCATGAGTCGCTCGCGCTCGTACCATCCGTATCGGCCGTCCCCGCGGGACGACACCAACCGCTAGGCCTCC
>DATFEN010000337.1:0-33852 GCA_035251085.1 Vicinamibacteria bacterium
ACACGGGATTTTCACCCCGCGCCTGGGGCCTGCTACCCGGCGCTCCGGTGCTTACCAGGACGGGACTCCCACCCGCTGGATCGGTGCAGCTGGAAAGCGGCTCCGCAAACGGCGGATTCCCGCTCTCGTTAGGACGCACCATCCGCCGAATATACCGCCCCTCCGGAAGGCGATTGTAAAAGCTCTCCTCGCGCGGCTCCGAGGCGTCGCAGGAGTCTGGGACGCAAGCCTTTGGGTTGCCGCAGCGTACGCCGCGAGCCGGACAGTGGCACGTGCCTTGCTGCCCCCTACGTCAGGAGGACGACCATGCGCAAGCTGTCCCTGTTGCTGTCGGTACTGCTCGTTGGATCGGTCGCCTACGGCCGTCAGACGGCGCCGGCTCCGGCCCCGGAAGAGACTCGCAGCAGCGAGCGCCAGTTCGTCGGCGAGGTGGTCGCGGTCGACGTGCAAGGCAAGACCCTCACGGTCAAGGCGTCCCAGGTCGACGCGAAGGGCGAGAATGTCGAGAAGACCATGACGCTTCCGGTCGAGGAGCCCGCGCTCAAGCAGCTCGAGAGCATCACCACGGGTGACAAGGTCACTGTGCTGTGGCGCAAGGATGCGGCCTCGCAGCGCGACACGGTCATCAACGTGGCGAAGGGCGAGGCGGCGAAGGACGAGGCGACCCCGCCCAAGAACTAACGGCACGCTCGGCCGCGTTCGGGCGACGCAGCGGAGCACTCTCCCCAGCCGGATCGGGTCGGATCCACTCCGACCCGATCCGCTCAACGACGCACGGCGCGGAGCGAAGTCGCCCGCATTCGCTATCTCATGATCGGCCAGGAGCGGCTGATGTAGTCGCTCATGGTGATCGCGATCAGGATCAACAGGAAGACGACACCCGCCACGACGTAGAGCTGCGTCAGCTTCGTGCCCCACTTCACATGCATGAAGATGAGCACGACCATCGTCGCCTTGGCCACGGCGATGCCCACGGCCACCACGGTGTTGTAGGCGCCGAAGTCCTGGCCCGCCGCCCAGACGGTGATGCCGGTGAACACCATGAGCGCCAGGAACACCGCGATGTACGCGGCGACCGGCACGACGTGATGTGATCCGCCCGACGACACGTGCCTCGCCTCCTAGCGGTGCCCGATCAGGTACAGGAGCGGGAACAAGAAGATCCAGACGATGTCGACGAAGTGCCAGTAGAGCCCTGTCAACTCCACAGGCGTCGAGTACTCCGTCGTGAAATGGCCCGCCCAGGCCCGCCGCGCGAGCCAGGCGAGGATCGGGATGCCGATGATCATGTGCAGCGCGTGCAGGCCGGTCATCCCGAAGTAGAGCGAGAAGTAGAGCTGGGCGCGGTCGACGTCCGCCCCCGAGAGGTGAAGCTCGGGCCCCACGTGCTCGGCGGCGCCCCAGCGCAGGCCGGGGATCAGCTGGTCCTCCCATTTCGCGTGATACTCGACGACCTTGTTGCCGAGGAACCAGCCGCCCAGGGCGATCGTCGCCGCGAGCCACACGGCGGCGGCCTTTCCCTTGCCCAGGGCCGCCGCGTGGACCGCGAGTGCCATCGTCAAGGAGCTGGCGATGAGGATGATCGTGTTGAGCGCCCCCAGCTTCCAGTCGAGGTGGTGGCTGCACGCCTCGAACACCGTGTAGTACTGGTTCCGGTACACGGTGTAGACCGTGAACATCCCGCCGAAGAACAGCACCTCCTGCACGATGAACGTCCACATCCCGAGCGTCGATGCGTTCTTCTGCTGTTCGAGGCTGGTGAAGTGGTGCTGGAGCGCGCCGGTGGCTTCAGACAAAGGCGGCCTCCTTGCGGGGCGCCGCGTAGTCGTACACCTCTTCGTCGACGACCGGCGCCTCCGGGAAGTTGAAGGTGGGAGGCGGCGAGCTCGTCCGCCACTCGAGCCCCGTCGCACCGAACGGGTTCGCCGTGGCGATCCGGCCGTAGCGCATCGACCAGGCCATGTAGATCATCGGGAGCACGTAGCCGATCGCGAGGATCGAGGCGCCGGCGGACGACATCACGTTCAGGACCTGGAATTCCTCCGGATAGTAGTGGTAGCGCCGAGGCATTCCCAGGTATCCGAGCACGAATTGCGGCAGGAACGTCAGGTTGAAGCCGGCGAAGACGAGCACGGCCGAGACCCGCGCCCACCACTCGGGGTACAGCCGGCCGCTGATCTTCGGCCACCAGTAGTGCAACCCGCCGAGGTAGCCCATGATCGCGCCGCCGACCATGATGTAGTGGAAGTGGGCCACGACGAAGTACGTGTCCGTGACGTGCACGTCCATGCCCAGCGTCGCGAGGAACAGGCCCGTCAGGCCGCCGATCGTGAACAGGCCGATGAAGCCGAACGCGTAGAGCATCGGCGTCTGCCACGAGACCGAGCCCCTGTACAACGTCGCGGTCCAGTTGAAGACCTTGATCGCCGAGGGGATCGCGACGAGGAAGGACAGCGCCGAGAACACCATCCCGGCGTACACGGACTGGCCGGTGATGAACATGTGGTGGCCCCACACCAGGAAGCCGATCACGGCGATCGCGAGGGAGCTGGCGGCGATGAAGCTGTAGCCGAACACCTTCTTGCGTGAGAAGCAGGTGACCAGCTCGCTGACCACGCCCATCGAGGGCAGGATCATGATGTAGACCGCCGGGTGCGAGTAGAACCAGAACAGGTGCTGGAACAGGATCGGGTCGCCGCCCCGGGTCGGGTCGAAGAAGCCGAAATGGAAGATCCGCTCGAGGGCCACGAGCAGGATCGTGACGGCCACGACCGGCGTGCCCAGGATCTGGATGATGCTGGTCGCGTAGTGGGCCCAGACGAACAGCGGCAGGCGGAACCAGGTGAGCCCGGGCGCCCTCATCGTGTGGATCGTCACGATGAAGTTGAGCCCCGTGAGGATCGAAGAGAAGCCGGCGATGAAGATGCCCACGGCGGCGGCGTTGACGGCGGTGTGGGAGAACTGGGTGCTGTAGGGAGTGTAGAAGGTCCAGCCGGTGTCGAGTCCGCCCTGGAAGGTCGAGTAGAGGACGAAGAGCAGGCCAATGATGTAGAGGTACCAGGACAGCAGGTTGATGCGCGGGAAGGCCAGGTCCTTCGCTCCGACCATGAGCGGGATCAGGAAGTTGCCGAGCGTCGCCGGGATCGACGGGATCAGGAAGAAGAAGATCATGTAGATCCCGTGCATCGTGAAGAGCTTGTTGTAGGTCTCGGACAGCACCAGGTCGCCCGGCGGCGTGACCAGCTCGAGCCGGATCGCCGTGGCATAGCCCCCGCCGATGAAGAACGCCACGGTGATCGACACGAGGTACAGGATCGCGATGCGCTTGTGGTCGACCGTGAAGAGCCACGACCTCCACCCGTACTCGGCGTTCAGGTAGTGCTCCTTCGGGAGCGGTCCTTCCAGCGTGTCGCTCACGGCGCTCATCACTTGCTCCCGGCCCCGGCGGGGCCTCCCCGACCCTTGAGACTCTGGATGTAGGCGATCAGCTGCAGAACCGACTCCTCGCTGACCTGGCCCTGGTACGTCGGCATGATCGGCTGGTAGTCCTCGGTGACCTTCGCGGCCGGCACGAGGATGGACTCACGAAGGTAGGCCTCGTCTGCGGTGACGGTGCCGCCGCCCTGGAGCTTCACGGTGGCTCCGGCCACGCCGTCGAGGACGGGTCCGCGGCCCTGGGAGTCCGGACGATGGCAGGTGGCGCAGTTCAGCTCTACGAAGAGCTTCTGCCCCGCCTCGACCTGCGACGTCGGCGCCGGCCCGCCCTGCAGCCAGATCTGGAAATCGGCCGGATCCATCACGACGACCGACCCGATCATGCGCGAGTGCTGCGTGCCGCAGTATTCCGCGCAGAACAGGTGGTAGCGGCCTGGTTTCGTGGCCTGGAACCAGGTGACGTTGTAGCGGCCGGGCACGGCGTCCTTCTTCATCCGGAACGCCGGCACGAAGAAGCTGTGGATCACGTCCTCGGAGGTGAGCGTCAGCTTCACCGGACGGCCCGCCGGCACGTGCAGCTCGTTGATCTCGCGCTGGCCGGTCATGTGCTGGAGCTTCCACATCCAGCGTTTGCCGACGACCTGGATCTCGATCGGGTTGTCGGGCGGGCGGTTCATCGAGAAGAACAGCGTGGCGCCCCACACGAACATCACCACCACGATGAAGAACGGCACGATGCTCCAGGCCAACTCCAGCACGAGGGAGCCGTGGATCTCGGGAGGTCGGTCGTCCTCGGAGCGGCGGCGGTACTTGAGCGCGAAGACGATCAAGACCACCGCGATGCCCAGGCTGAAGACCAGCGTCACGCCGACCAGGAACAGGTAGAGCAGGTCGACCTTGGCGGCCAGAGTCGACGCCTGCTCGGGGAAGAGCGGGAAGCCGGACCACATGGGCTAGCGCCCTCTTGCCGCGGCGGGCGCGGTCGCGCGCTCGCGGCGCACCGACAGGACCACGAAGGCCAGCAACCCCAGCACGGTCAGGATCGCGCCCGCCTGCGTCACGCGCATGATGCGCGCGCTGTAGCGGCCGGTCATGGGGTCGTACCGGTAGCAATACAGGATCGCCTGCTCGATGAAGTTCCCAATCCGCCCCTGCGCGGATTCCATCAGCGCCAGCTTCAAGTCCTTGGGCGCGTACTCGATCCCGTACAGGTAGCGCGAGATGCGCCCCTCCGGCGTCAGCACCACCACGCCGGCGGGATGCGCGAACTGCTTCGTCTCGGCATCCCATGCGTAGCGAAAGCCGACGGCCTTCGTGAGCGCGTCGATCGATGGCTGTCGGCCGGTCAGGAAGTGCCAGCCCGTCTCCGCGGTCGGCCGCTTGTAGCGCGCGAGGTACTGCCCTTTCTTTTTCGCAGCGAGCTGCGGTCCCTCGCTGGCATCGAAGCTCACCGTCACGACCTCGAACTCCCGGCCGGCGTCGAGGCTGGCGAGCACGTCCAGGGCGCTCGCCAGACCGTTGAGGGTGACCGTGCAGAGCATGGGACAGCCGTAGTAGTTGAGCGACAGCACGACGGGCCTGTTCCCGAAATAGTCGCCCAGTGCGACCTCGCGCCCAGCCTCGTCGTGGAAGCGCAGCTCGAGGGGCAGGCTCTCGCCGAGTCTCTGATCGAAGCCGATCTGGCGCAGCGGCGTCGGCAGCCCTTCGTCGGCCCGTGCGACGGCGCAGAGCGCAGTGACCAGCGCGACGGCCCAGGACAGCCGCTTCACTTGGTCGAGGCTCCGGCAGCCGCCGGCGGCGCACCTCGCACGGGGTAGCCCTTGCGCAAGGCGATCTCCATCGCGTCCTCGATCGGGACGCGGGCGATGCCCGCGGGCTCGTCCACCCAGTCGTAGCTGGACAACACCTTGGCCTCGCTCCGCTTCAGCTCGGTCACGTCCTGCGTGGGGCTCACCTGCAGACGTGGGAGCGGCGCTTCCTTCCCGGCCTCCGTGCGCATGATGGGAGCCGGTGGCTGTCGGCCGGCCTCGTGCCGGGCGAAGCCCACGAACAGCAAGCGCATCAGGAACAACACCAGGATCGTCACCAGGAACAGGTAGATCGTGAACTTGAGGATGGCGGAGGCGCGGACGTCCCGCGTCTCGTAGCCCGTGCCGTCGTTCGCGTGCTCGCTCATCCGCCTAGGCCGCCTTCTCGATCCGCTCGCGGATCTCGGGTTCGCCGATCGGGAGCAGCGGGCGCTTCCGCAGCTCGTGGGCGAAGAAGGCGAGCCACAGGCCGCCGAGGGCGATCGGCGTCGCGACGTCCAGGCCGTGGACCGAGATGCCGTGGGCCTGGTCGCCATGCCCCTGGAGGTCCGGCGCCACGAGCCAGAACAGGTCGAGCAGCCGCACCAGGAACACGAGGCCAGCCACGCCGGCCAGTTTCCTCGCGTCGCGCTTCAGGTCTCGCGACAGGAGCAGCAGGAACGGCAGGACGAAGTGGAACACGACGAGCAGCTGCGCCACCAGCCTCCAGCCGCCCTGGGTGCGCCGCAGGTACCAGGGGATCTCCTCGGGCAGGTTCCCGGACCACGTGATCAGGAACTGGGACAGGTGGATGTAGGCCCACAGCATCGTGAAGGCCAGCATCAGCTTGCCGAGATCGTGAGTGTCCACGGGCTTCACGACGCCCGCGAACGGCGCTTCCTTGCTGAACAGCGCCAGCAGCACGATGACCAGCGTGAGGGCCGCCAGGGCCTGGCCGACCATGAACAGCACGCCGTAGATGGTCGAGAACCAGTGCGGGTCGAGCGACATCGCCCAGTCCACCGACGCGAAGGTGATGGTCAGGCCCATGAGCAACAGGCCGACGCTGGAGATGCCGCGCAGCCGCCTCGAGACCCGCTCGTCGGGCCCGGCGTCGAGCTGCGCCGAAAGCTTGTTCAGCACGAGCGCCAGTCCTGCCCACACCACGAAGTAGAAGGCGGCGCGCGCCAGGAAGAACCCCGTGTTCAGGTAGAGCGCCTTGTGGCGCAACAGCGGGTCGGCGGCGCTCTCGGGCTTCGCCCACGCGAACACATGACCCATCCCCAGGACGACGGGGAGGAAGAACAGCGGCGCCAGGTACAGCGTCCGCGTGCCGGCCTCGAGGACGCGGCGGATCACGAGGCCCCACATGCCGCCCGAAAGGTGGTGGATCATCACCAGGGACAGGCAGCCGATGCCGACGTTGGTCCAGAACAGGTAGGCGAAGAGCCAGGAGCGATAGAACTGCGCCGGGTTGGCGAAGCCGCCCGCGAGACAGGCCACGAGGCCGAGCACGGCGGCGGCGAGCGCGCCCCGCTGGAGCCGCCCGACGCGGGAAGGCACCGCATGTGCAGGCGGCTTCATCAGTGCTGCTGCTCCGGGGCTCCGTGCTCCGGCTCGAGAGGCGGCGCGCTCTTCGCGACCTTGCCCCGCGCCTTCTCGGAGAGGTCGGCGACGGAGACGTGCTGGCTGATCTGAAGAACGCGGATGTACGCCGTGATCGCCCAGCGGTCGTTCGCGGGCACCTGGGCCGCGTAATCCGACATCGCGCCGAAGCCGCTCGTCATCACGTCGAAGAAATAGCCTGGTGGCGCCTCGCGCAGCCGGTCGGTGTGGAAGCTGGTGGGTCGCTTGAAGCCGCGCTGGACCACCATGCCCTCGCCCCTGCCGAGCTGACCGTGACAGGGCGTGCAGTAGATCGTGTAGCGCTCGCGGCCGCGGTTCAGCACGTCGGCGGTGATCGGGAACGGATAGCTCGTCGCGAGCTCCTTGCCCACCTTCCCCGTGTAGAGGTGCTCGTCGTCGCGGAGCTGACCGCGCGCCACGGTGCCCTCGATCGCCGCTCGCGAGGCGCGCCTGTCCTCGAAGAAGTCGCTCTTGGCCAGCGGCTTGTAGCGCGGCTGGTCATGCATGTCCTGCCGGCACCCGCCAACCACGACCGCGAGCAACAGCCACGGAGACACGAAGCGCACGGAGGGAAGGAGAGTTCTCCCTGTCCGAGCCTGCCGTGGGCGGCCGTTCAACATCTCCCGCCTCAGTGCTCGACCTCGGACACGACGCTCGCGCCGAGGCCCTTCAGGAACCTGGCGGTCTCGACGCGGTCGAACTTCGCGTCCGTTGCCTCGATGCAGATGAAGAACTTGTCGCGGCTCGCGAGCGCGAAGCCCGGCACGTTGAAGACCGGGTGATACGGCTCGGGGAGGCCGTTCAGGAACAGCATCCCGAGCACGGCCGCGCCCGCGGCGAACAGGATCGTGGTCTCGTACGCCGGAATGATGAACGCCGGCCACGAGAAGAAGGGGCGGCCGCCGATGTTCATCGGGTACTCGATCACGGAAGCCCAGTACTCGAGGCCCATGCCGCCGAGCAGCCCGGCGATGCCCCCAGCCAGAACCAGCTTCGGGAGGTGCGACTTGTGGAGCTCGAGCGCCTCGGACAGCTCCTCGATCGGGTACGGCGAGTACCCGTCGACCTTCCGGAAGCCCTCCGTGTGCACCTTGGCGGCGGCCTCGACCACTTCCTGGGGCGAATGGAACTCGGCGAGCAGGCCGTAGATCGGCGCCCGCATCAGCGATGCTCCTCCTCGGGCAGCTCGGCCGCCGGCACGAGGGTGCGCATCTCGAAGATCGAGATGGCGGGCAGGAAGCGCACGAACAGGAACATCAGCGTGACGAACATCCCGATCGTGCCGATGAAGGCGGCCCAGTCGAACTGCGTGCCCGCGTACAGGCCCCAGGACGACGGCAGGAAGTCGCGGTGCAGGCTCGTCACGATGATCACGAAGCGCTCCAGCCACATCCCGATCGAGACCACGAAGGAGATGCAGAACAGGAACGGC
This sequence comes from Vicinamibacteria bacterium, assembly GCA_035251085.1. Taxonomy (GTDB): domain Bacteria; phylum Acidobacteriota; class Vicinamibacteria; order Fen-336; family Fen-336; genus DATFEN01. The sequence goes on from DATFEN010000337.1 coordinate 8,281, forward strand.
ACGCTGGTGCGCAGCCGCTTCGACCACAGCAGGTTCGGCGCGATCACGTTGCACAGGATGAGGGCCCAGTAGCTCCAGGCGTACGCGCCGGTCATCCGATTCAGGATCATGTACTTCTCGTACTGGTTGCCGCTGTACCAGGCGAAGAACGCCTCGCACATGTAGCCGTAGGCGACGATCAGTCCCGTGGCCAGCATCACCTTGGCCATGTTCTCGAGGTGCTTCATGGTGATGAAGTCCTCGAGGCCGTAGAACTTCCGCAGCGGGATCGAGAGCGTCAGCACCATCGCGAAGCCCGCGTAGATCGCCCCGGCGACGAAGTAGGGCGGAAAGATCGTGGCGTGCCAGCCCGGCACGATGCCGGTCGCGAAGTCGAAGCTCACGACCGTATGCACCGAGACGACCAGCGGCGTCGCCAGCCCCGCGAGGAGCAGGTACGCGGTCTCGTAGTTGTGCCAGTGCTTGGCCGAGCCTCGCCAGCCCATGGCCAGCATGCCGTACACGATCTTCCAGGGCTTGCTCTGGGCACGGTCGCGCAAGGTCGCGAGGTCGGGGATGAGCCCGACGAACCAGAACATGGCCGAGACGGTGGCGTAGGTCGTGACCGCGAACACGTCCCAGATCAGCGGCGAGCGGAAGTTCGGCCAGAGGCCCATCGTGTTCGGGTACGGCAGCAGCCAGTAGAACGCGACCCAGGGCCGGCCGGTGTGGAAGATCGGGTAGAAGGCAGCGCAGGCGACCGCGAACAGCGTCATGGCCTCGGCGAAGCGGTTGATCGAGGTGCGCCACTCCTGGCGCAGCAGCAGCAGGATCGCCGAGATCAGCGTGCCCGCGTGGCCGATGCCGATCCACCAGACGAAGTTGATGATGTCGAAGCCCCATCCGATCGGGATCGTGACGCCCCACACGCCGATGCCGACGAACAGCAGGTGCGCGATCGCGTACAGCAGCAGCTGCATCACCCCGAACGCCGCCGCGAAGCCCAGCCACCAGCCCAGCGGGGTCCGGCGCTGAAGGACGATCTTGGAGATCGAGTCGGTGACGCTCGCGAAGTCGTGGCCCGGGGCGATGAGACGATCGGCTTCCGTCTGGAAGCGCTCGTCGTGCTCGTGGCGGATGTGGCCCGGGGCGGGGCTAGCCATGGCTCGCCTTGGGCATCTCCGGGTTCGGGTTGCGAACGGCCGCCAGGTACGTGGTGCGGGGCAGCGTGTTCAGGTCGGTCAGGAGGCCGTAGTTGCGCGGCGAGGCCTTGAGCTTCGCCACCCGGCTCTTCGCGTCGTTCTGGTCGCCGAAGACGATGGCCTCCGCCGGGCATGCCTGCTGGCACGCCGTCTGGATCTCGCCCTCCCTGATGGGACGGCCCTCGTTCTTCGCGTCGATTCGGGCCTTGCTGATGCGCTGGACGCAGTACGTGCACTTCTCCATGACGCCGCGGCTCCGGATCGAGACGTCCGGGTTGCGCATCATCTTGAACGTGGACGTCGTCCAGTCCTGGTACAGGTAGAAGTTGAAGCGGCGCACCTTGTAGGGGCAGTTGTTCGAGCAGTAGCGCGTGCCTACGCAGCGGTTGTAGATCATGTCGTTCAAGCCCTCGTCGCTGTGGACGGTGGCGGTCACGGGGCAGACCACCTCGCAGGGCGCGTTCTCGCAGTGCATGCACATGACCGGCTGGCTCCAGGTCTCGATGCTGTCCGGCTGCTCGGGACGCCCTTCGAAATAGCGGTCGACGCGGATCCAATGCATCTCTCGGCCGCGGGCCACCTGGTCCTTGCCGACCACCGGGACGTTGTTCTCGGACTGGCAGGCCGTCACGCAGGCGTTGCAGCCCACGCAGGTGTTGAGGTCCACCGTGAGAGCCCAAGCGTGGCCCTCGTACGCGTGCGGCGGGTAGAACGTCGTCGACTTCGGCGGGTCCTCGCCCATCTCCTGCGCGAAGCGCGGCTCGTGCTCGAACTCGTCGAGGCTGCCGGCGCGCACCAGGTGCCGGCCCTCCATGCTCCAGTGATCCTGCGTGCAGGCCACGCGCGTCGTGAAGGCGGTCTTGACCAGCTGGGCCCCGGCCTCCCAGTGCGGGTTGGCGCCGGAGCGGAGCGCATAGGCGTTGAAGCCCGCGCCGTTGCCGACGCGGCCGGCGCGCCAGCGGCCGTAGCCGAGGTGGACCGTGACCACGCCGTCGGGATGGCCGGGGACGACCCAGGCGGGGCCGCTGACCTTGCGCCCGCCGAGCGCCATCTGCACGACGTCGGTGATCGTCCCCTGCGGCGTCGGCTCGCCCGCGCTCTCCGTGCGGCCCTCGTAGTTCGAGGAGGTTCGCACGCCCAGCTGCTTCGCCGTCGCCAGGCTCATGTACACCGCGTTCTCCCAGGTGAGCTTCGACACCGGCTTGGGGAGCTCCTGGAGCCAGCCGTTGTTTCCGCCGCGGCCATCGCCCACGGTGGGGTCGGGCCGGAACACGACCTCGATCCCGGAAGCCGGCGGCGGCTCGGCAGCCGCCTTCGTCCAATCCCCCACCTTCACGGCGACGGCCTTCTCCGGGAACGCCGTTCCGGCGACGAGCCCGTCGTGGAGAGCCCGCCGCCAGGCCTTCTCGAAGTCGGCACCCAGGCGGGACCGCCAGTGGTCGCGCACGATGTCGTAGCCCTTGCGATCGGGTCGCGAAGTCAGCAGCGCGAGCAGCTCGTGGGCCGACTTGCCGACGTAGAGCGGCTCGATCAGCGGCTGCACGATCGTGGCGGTGCCGTCGAAGGCGAGCGCGTCGCTCCACGCCTCCAGCGAGTGGGCCTCGGGAAGCTGCCAGTGACAGCGCTCCGAGGTCTCGTCGTCGTAGAGCGAGAGATGCACGCGGAACGGCACCAGCATCATCGCATCGGCGAAGGCGATGTCGGCGGGTGCCGTGTAGGCGGGGTTGGCGCCCAGGATGAAGAGCGCCTCGAGCTTGCGGGCGCTCATCTCCGCGACGAGCTCCTTCAGCGCGGCCACAGCGTCGATCGGGGCGGCGGCGACCGGCGCCGAGTAGCTCACGGTGCGGCCCACGTTGCCCAGGCGTTCGTTGATGAGGTGGACGATCGCGTGCGCCGCCGGCGAGAGCGAGTCGCCCGCCATGACCAGCGAGGCACCGCGATGCGACTGGAGGTCCTTCGCGAGCGGGCCGATCCAGGCCGCGTGGGCGGAGGTCCCGCCGTCAACCGGCAGCCCGAGGGCGGCGGCCAGAGCGCGCACCACTCCGTCCAGCTCCGAGGGCCGGACCGGCAGCCGATGCTCGGCGTTCACGCCCGCGAGGCACGGCATGGTCTCGATGGCGTAGAGGCGGTTGAGCGTCGCGTGCTCGCCGTCGAGCTTGCGGCGGCTGGCGAAGTCGCGGATCTGTCGAACGCTGGCCGGGCCCGCCGCAAGGAAGTCCGCGTCGAGCGACACCACGACGTCGGCCTCGTCCAGGTGCCAGCGCGTTTCGACGGGCTCGCCGAAGGCGAGCGCCGCTCCGGCGCGCGCGTTGCTCGCCGCCGCGTCCCACTGGACCCACTTCGCCGCGGGCAACTCCGATAGCAGCTCCTCGAGCTGCTTCCGCAGCGTCGGCGAAGTCACGACCTCGGTCACGATGCGAAGGCCGGCCCCCTTCCTCGCGCGTTGCTTCTCGAGCACAGGCGCGAGCGCGGCCACGAACTCCGCCCACGAGTGGATCTCGCCGAAGGAGCGCACGGTCTGCGCCCGGTCGGGATCGTAGAGGTCGAGGATCGCGGCCTGCGAGACCGCGTCGCTGCCGCCCAGGCTCGCGGGGTGTTCCGGGTTGCCTTCGATCTTGGTGGGACGTCCTTCGTGGCTCTCGACGAGCACGCCCTTCGCGTAGCCCCCGTCGAGGACGGCGCTCGCGAAGAAGAGCGGCCGGCCCGGGACGATCTGCTCGGGCTGTCGGACGTAGGGAACGATCAGCTCCGCGGGCTGTTTGGTGCACGCCGCCAGCCCCGCGAGCGCGAAGGACGCGCCCATCACGCGAAGGAACTCGCGGCGGCCCTCGGGATCCGTGAACTCCGACGCGTTCTGGGGAAACTCGCGGTGCAGGAACTCGAGGAACTCGGGACTCTGCTCAAGCTGGTCGAGGCTCCTCCAGAGCGCACGCCCGCGCTCGCGCCTGGGGCGCACGCCGCCGAATTCGACGCGCACTTCGCCCGGCGCGAGCTTGGAGTCGGCGCTCATCGGTGGCAGGTGGAGCAGCTCGTGCGCGTCTTGATGCCGTACTGCCTCACCAGCTCTCGCCCCTTTCCGTTCGCAGCCCAATCCGAAGGCGGCTCCCACGCGACGTTGAAGACCTCGGCCTTCGGGCGCACATACTTCTCGGGCTGGCGGTGGCAGTCGAGGCACCACTCCATCTGCAGCGACGCGTGCTGCCACATCAGCGGCATCCTGTCCACGCGACCGTGGCACGTGGCGCAGCCCACGCCCTTGTTCACGTGGGCGCTGTGGTTGAAGTAGACGAAGTCGGGCAGGTCATTGACCTTCACCCATTCGATCGACTGGCCGCTGCGCAGGCTCGAGCGGATGGGCTCCAGCGTCGGGCTCTGGCTCCAGATCTGCGAGTGGCAGTTCATGCAGGTCTTGGTGGGCGGGATGCCGGCCTGCGCGGACGTCTCCACCGCGGTGTGGCAGTAGCGGCAATCGACGCCCATCCCGCCGACGTGGTGGGCGTGGCTGAAAGGCACCGGCTGCTCCTTCGCGACGCCGACGTCCGTCACGTACGCGCTGCGATTCAGCTCGAGCATCAGCCACAACCCGCCAGCGATGCCGAACATGGTGCCGAAGATGCTGACCTTGGCGATGGTGTTCGTGCTGTGGTGGAAGATCTGGGACATGAATCCCCTGGCAGATCCGTCCGCTGAAAAACGCGCGGAGAATATGTCACGCCCCTGGTGAAATCAAGGGCGGTGAACGACTTCGCCGACTGCGACGCGGAGCGACTAGGTGCCGTACAGCCGGTCGCCGAAGTCCCCGAGGCCAGGCAGGATGAACTTGCGCTCGTTCAGCTCGCGATCGAGCGCGGCGGCCCAGATCCACGTGCCGGGGCAGCTCGCCTCGATGTGGGCGACGCCCTCAGGAGCGGCGACGATCGAGAGCAGTTGCACTGCGCGGGCGCCCATTCCGCGCAGGCCGTCTACCGCCATGACGGCGGAGCCGCCCGTGGCGAGCATCGGATCGAGAACGAACACCTCGGCCGTGTCGAGCGCCCGCGGGATCTTCTCGTAGTAGCAGCGCGCGACGGCCGTCTCCTCGTCGCGCTGCAGCCCGAGGTAGCCGACCTCGGCCTCGGGAACGACCTCGAGGAACGGCTCCAGCATACCGAGCCCGGCGCGTAGGATCGGGACCGCCACTATTCGCGTGGCGAGACGCATGACTCGTGTGGTCTCGAGAGGCGTCTCGACGGAGCCCTCGCGGGTCGCCAGGCTGCGCGTGGCCTCGGCGGCGAGGATCAACGCGACGCGCTTTGCGACGCGGCGGAACTCCTCGGGCTCGGTGGTGCGGTCGCGCAGGCGCGCCAGCGCCTCGTCGATCACCGCGTGGCGCGCGACGGTGAGCGGCATGGCCGGCGGAGGATAGCACGAGCAGAACGCCATCCCCGAAGCGGTTGATCAGACCTGGTCGCAAACGGCGAAGCCGACCCAGCCCTTACGGACACCGTCTGTTTCCGATGCGCTCGGGCGGGACGCGTCGTGCGGATTCCGTAAGGTCAGCGATTGCCCGGGGCGGCTCCGTCAGGCCGGGGCCCGGCGACCGGGCCCCGGTTGGGTCGGCTCGTCAGCAGCGGGGTGGCACCGGCGTCCCGTCGCTGCAGGCCTTCCCTGCATGCCATCCCTCCGCCCCTGTGGCAGGCATGAAGGCGGAATCGTCGACAACGGCCTCGGTTGGTGCCAGGTACAGCAGGAACGCGAACAGAGCTGCCAGCATCACGCTTCCCTCCCACGGCGACAAGGCGCGCCGCGAGTGGTAGCTTACGCTTTTCGTACATCCAGTAGGATATCGCGCAGGAATCCGCTTGACAGATTCCGGAGCCGACATAGTTTCGGCGGCATGGCACCCACCCTGCTGGACGACGCGATTCGTGCGCTCATCTCACCCGACAGCCGTGGCTCCGCCGCACGCCTGCTCCGCTTTGTGGCTGGATACACACGCGCGAACGCCGCGGGCCTGCTCGAGATCCGAGGCTCGACGCCGGCACTTCTCGTGGGCGTCGACGTCACCCAGGAGACTCTGGACGCGGTCGCTAACGTCTGGGAACGCAGCCGCGCCGGACTCGATGCCGGGGAACCCGTTCACCGGAAGGCCCAGGTTGTGGTCGCAATCCGTCGACACGGCAAGGTCTTGGGCCTTCTGGCGCTCGACTCGCCGAAATCCAATGCGCTCGCCGAGGTCCTTCGTTCCGTCGGATCGCTGCTCGCTCAAGTTCTCGAGGCGATCCAGGCCGAGACCGACAACCCGGCAGCGGAGCTGCGGAGGCTGCTGGAAGAGAGCGAATGGAACCTCGCCCGGGTGGCCCGCATTCTCGGCGTGTCGCGCGTGACCGTCTACGCGAGGTTGCAGCGCTACCGGATCCAGCGCCAGAGGATCCTCAAGGGAACCACGTGACGCCGACCGACGTCATCGTCGCCACGCTCACGGCCACGCTCCTGGGGGTGACTCTGGCGGGTCTCGTCGCTCGCGATCGTGTCCGACTCTGTCGCTCTTTCGCTGGGCTCCTGGCAGCGACCCTTTTGTGCAACCAGCTCATCACTCACCTCCCCCAACGGTTCTGGAACTCCACGTTCTGGACGTTCAAGGAGGGTCTTTACGCCGGGCTCTACTGCGCGACGGTCCTCGAGCTCGCGCTGTTGGTCTTCGCCGGCCTGCCGAGGGCCAAGCGGCCGCTCCTGGCCGCGATGACGACCGTGATCCTGGCGGTCGCGGTCCTCGTGGCGACAACGGACCTCGAACGTACGAACCTCGTTCGAACGGTGATCTCCGGCTTCAACGCCGCCGCCGCGTGGTTGGCCGCGATGCTGGTGATCGCGGTCATCTTCTACCGACTCCCCCTTCACCCTTTCCATCGCCTGGTCCTGTTCGGCATCGGCTTCCACCTGAGCCTCTACTCCATGCTTCTTGGACCCATCGCCGATGGGTGGAGTGCGATGCGCGCGTACGTCAACGCGCTCGACCGCGTCGTGTACTTCGTGACCTTGAGCCTATGGCTGTGGGCCGCCTGGCGACGCGAACCGGCCCAGGCGCTGACGGGCGAGGCAGCGGCGGTCCTGCAACCCTGGGCGGCCCGGGCGTGAGCACCTACGCGATCGTGGCGATCGTCGGCGGAATCCTGCTGCTCCTCGCCCTCAGCGCCCAGGACCAGCGAGCCCAGGCGGCCGCCTGGGAGCACCTCCTCGAGCCCGGCGCGGCCCGAGCCTTCCGGGACCTCGAGTCGCGCTTCGCGCAAGAGCGTCAGGTCGCGATGGCTGCCTACGCCGGCGCCGACGCCTCCCGGGCTCGCGGCAATGTCGACGAGGCGATTCACATGCTGGGGGTGGGCTTCACCTACCTCGAGGACCTCGGGCGGGAGCGCCGCGAGCTCTTGCGCGACATGGCCCTCTACTCCCGTCTCGTCTCGGCGATCGTTCCGCTCCCTCCGCTCCGGCCGCAACAGTTCCGACTCGGTGAGCTTCGCGGGCTGGCCGGACTCGGAGCGGTCGCGCACTATCTGCTCGTCGCGGGCGTTGAGCGGTTCCGGCTGCGCCTCTGGATCCTGGGCCGCGGCTTCACCGTCGCGATCCGGGCGCTCGTCCCGAGCTCGCGCCGGATCCCCGCGGCGCGGGAGGACTACGCGCGGCTGGACGCCGAGGCGGCGCGCTCGGGCGAGGCCCTTGCGGAGGCGCTGGCGGCGGCGAAGGTCGCTGTCGAGAAAGCAAGGGCCTGAGAAGGCGGCGGGATGGGCGACCGGCTGACATCAACGCATCTGGATCGCGCCGAGAAGCGCATCGAATGGTCCAACGATCCGGACTCGCCATTGGACATTGCGAAGCGAGCGATCATCGAGGTCCGTCGGCTCCGGAGGATCATCGCGCGGACAGTCGCGCCATTCCCCCAGGGGTACGAACCTGTCGACGAGATGGGCTTCTGTCTGTTCTGCGGCGTCCGTCGGACGCAGACCGAACCGCACAACGGACCGTGTCCATGGCCGCGACTCGTCGAGGAGGCGGAAGCGATCAAGGCCGAGGCAGAGCAGGAAAAACCATGATGGGAGGCCGTCCGGCCAGATCCGGGGACCGCCGAGGCGGCGCTGGATTCCACGGTATACTCGCGCGGCAATGCGGCTCTCGCCCGACGAGATCGAGTTCATCGCGCGCAAGATCGTGAAGACACTGGTGGCCGCCGAGCGGCTCGAGGTAGACGACGAGACGCGCGTGGCACACGGCATTGCCCGGGTGATCACCGACGAGCTGCTGATCGAGGACAAGCTGAACGACGAAGTGCGCGAGATCCTCTCGCAACACACCTCCCAGATGGAGCGCAGCGACATCACCTACTCGGACATGTTCAAGAAGACCAAGCGCGAGCTCGCTAAGAAGAAAGGGATCGTGCTTTGAGGACCTCGCGGCGATGAAGCTGAGCCGCGAGAGGGTGATCCAGCTCTCCCACCTGATCCTGCGCTACATAGAAGAAGACGAGGGGGTGGAGTACTTCGACGAGCCGCAGGAGCTGCGGCAGCGCATCATGAAGCTCATCGAGGGAGAGATGAAGGCCGACGAGATGATCGACGCCCTGGTTCGCCGCAAGATCGAGAGCCAGAAGCGCACGATCGTCGAGGGCTCCGACGAGTGGGACGTGCTCTACCGCAAGTACTACGAAGAGGAGCAGGCCCGGCATCGAAAGGTGATGCCCTAGCCCAGCTATCGCGCCTCGCGGGCTTTCTTCAGGATCTCGGGCGCCGCGGCGCCGAAGTACTTCACCACAAGCCGGCTCCAAGTGGGCGTCTTGCGGACGTTGGCGACATAGCCGTTCAGCGCCTGGAACAGCTTCGCGTCCTCCTTGCGCACGCCGTAGGCGAGGGCGCCCGCCTCCCCGATGAACGCCCCGATCTGGAGCTCCGGGTCCTTGGTGCGGGCCACCAGAGCCGCCTCCACGCCGTCCACGGCCGCCGTGATTCGCCCGGACTTGAGCGCCGCCGGGAAGCCGCCGAGCTCGATGCCGTCGTCCACTTTCGCGATCCCTGCCGCAGCGAGATCCTCGGCCATGGAGGTCCCCTTGTAGGTGCCGACCTTCTCACCCTTGAGCTCCTCGACCGCCTTGATGACCTTGCCCGGCTTGCGCGTGTAGATCACGTTGCGGGTCGGAAACACCTCGTCGGTGAAGCTGATCTGCTTGCGCCGCCCCTCGGTCGCGGTGAAGCCCCCCGCGATCACATCGCCCTTCCCCTTGAGCAGCGCGGGAATCAGCGCGTCATAGCTCTGGACCGGCACGATCTCGACCTTGATCCGGTGTAGCTTCGCGAAACCCTCGAGGATCTCGTAGTCGAACCCGGGCGGCGTCCCAGGCTTCATCGAGAGGAACGCCGGCTCGTCTTCGATGACGACCGCGAGAGCCCTGATCGTGCCCTGCTGCTGCAATTCCGGCAGGTCGAGCGCGAAGACCGGCAACGCGAGCACGGCGCTCAAGGTCCAGATCGGAAACCGCATCATGCCTCCGGGCGCATCTTATTACGCGTGCCCGCAAACTGCTCGAGAAGGCTGGCGCGGACCAGGACGCCGAGGGCTGCCGACTGCTCAAGTCGCTGCCGAAGTAGGGCCGATTCCGGGCGGCGCGCGAGGGCTACCCATCACGGGACGGAGTCCATCTGATAGGATCCACGCGCTTTCATGGCCCTCGCCGTCGGCACCAAGGTCGGTCCCTATGACGTCGCCGCGCCGCTCGGCGCCGGCGGGATGGGCGAGGTCTACCGCGCCCGAGACGCGCGCCTGTCCCGCGAGGTGGCGATCAAGATCCTGCCGCCGTCCTTCGCGCAGGACGCCGACCGGCTGCGCCGCTTCGAGCAGGAGGCGCGGGCCACGGGCCTGTTGAACCACCCGAACATCCTCCAGGTCCACGACATCGGGACCCACGAGGGCGCGCCGTACGTGGTCTCGGAGCTGCTCGAGGGCGAGACGCTGCGCGACCGCATCGGGGCGACGCCCCTGCCGGTACGGAAGGCCATCGACTTCGCAACGCAGATCGCGCGAGGACTCTCGGCCGCCCACGATAAAGGCATCGTCCACCGCGACTTGAAGCCCGAGAACCTCTTCATCACGAAGGATGGGCGTCTCAAGATCCTGGACTTCGGGCTCGCGAAGACGGTGGGCGGCGAGGCCCTGACTGAGGCCGAGACGAATACGCACGGCATGCCGGGCACTGGCGCGGGCACGGTGCTCGGGACGACCGGCTACATGTCACCCGAGCAGGTACGGGCGCAGCCCCTGGACCATCGCTCCGACATCTTCTCGTTCGGCTCGGTGCTCTACGAGATGCTGTCCGGCCGGCGGGCGTTCCGCGGCGCATCGGCCGTCGAGACGATGAGCGCGATCCTCAAGGAGGATCCGCCGGAGTTGAGCGAGACGAACCGCCACTTGCCTCCCGCCCTCGAGCGCATCGTCTCGCATTGTCTCGAGAAGAGCCCCGAGGAGCGCTTCCAGTCGGCCCGCGACATCGCTTTCGATCTGGAGCAGCTCTCGGGATCGACCACGACCCACGCCGCCCTCACGCCCGCGAGGGCGTCACGCGCCGTCGACTGGCGCTTCGCGGCGCTCGGGCTGGGAGCGATCGCTCTCGCGGCGACGGCGTTCTTCGCGGGCCGGCGCACGTCGACTCACGTGCTCCCGGAGTTCCGGCCCATTACGTTCCAGCGGGGGCTCGTCGCCGAATCCCGCTTCGCAACGGACGGGCGAACCATCGTCTACGCGGCGCAGTGGCCCGGAGCCGAGCGCAACGTCTTCACGGCGCAGCCCGGCAGCCCGGAATCCCGCAGCCTGCAGATCAAGGACACTTGGGAGTTGATCGGCGTCTCCCGGTCCGGCGAGCTGGCAGTCCTGCTGACAACTGGGCCGGGGCCGGGTCGAACGCTCGCCCGCGTGCCCATGGGAGGGGGAGCGCCAAGAGACGTGGCCGAGCGCATCTTCGAAGCGGACTGGGGACCCGACGGGACGTCATTCGCGGTCGTGCGCGCGGAAGCGGGCAAGAGTCGGCTCGAGTTCCCGATGGGCAAGGCGCTCTACGAGGCCGTGTACCTCGACAACCTGAGAGTCTCGCCACGCGGCGACCTCGTCGCCTTCACGGACCATCCCATCGTCAACGACAACCGCGGCGACGTGGCGGTGGTGGACCTCGCGGGCAACAAGCGGACGCTCTCCTCGGGCTGGTCCGACATCCGGGGCCTCGCATGGTCCCCTGACGGTGAGGAGGTGTGGTTCACGGCAACGCGCATGGGCATCGAGCTAAACCTCTGGGCGGTGACGCGCGACGGCCGCGAGCGCCAGGTGTATCGAGCGCCGGGCAACATGCAGATCCAGGACAGCCTTCCCGATGGCCGTCTGCTGTTGACCGTGGGACGCACCAAGCCGAGCGTCTTCGGCCTCGCGCCCGGCGAGACGAAGGAGCGCGACCTGTCCTGGCTGGACTGGCCCTGGGTCACGGACATCTCCGCGGACGGAAAGACCTTCCTGTTCGGAGAGCAGGGCGATGGCGGTGGTCCCGAATACGCTGCCTATGTTCGCGGGACGGACGGCTCTCCCCCGGTCCTGCTGGGAAAGGGCCACGCGCTCTCGATCTCACCGGATCGCCGCTGGGCGCTCGTCCTGAACCTCACCGCCCCGACGCACTTCGTCCTGCTTCCGACCAGAGCCGGCGATCCGCGGCCGCTCCCGCGCGGGAACGTCGCGCAGTATCACTGGGGCAGCTTCCTGCCGGACGGAAAGGGGATCGCTTTCATCGGGAACACGGAGCACAAGGCCCCTCGCCTGTTCGTCCAGGACCTGGGGGGTGGAGATCCGAAGCCAGTGTCGCCTGAGGGCGTCGCCACGCAAGGCAGCGCTGTCTCGCCTGACGGCGCGTGGCTGGCCGCCTCGAGCGCCGCCGGCCTGGCCCTCTACCCCGCTTCGGGTGGCGAGCCACGTCCCGTCGAGGGCGCAATCCCGAGAGACCTGCCGCTTCGGTTCAGCGGAGATGGACGCTTCCTCTACGTTCGCGGTGAGGGGCGCTTGCCCGCGAAGATTTTCCGTCTGGACCTCTTGACGGGGACGCGGGAGCCGTGGAGGGAACTCGGGCCAGCCGGCGCGTCGGAGCCGGCCGGCGTCACGGCGCTCACCATCGCTCCCGACGTGGGCGCCTATGTCTACGTCTTCGCCTCGCCCGAGACCACGCTCTACGAGGTGAGCGGCCTCCGCTGATCAGCACCCGAGCACCGGGATGCGCCGCTCGAGCGTGACCCCCTGCGGAGTGACGCGGCACGCGTAGGCGAGGACACGAACGCCCGCCCGGGATGCGTCGCGCAACGCGGAGGCGAGGGCTGGGTCGTTCACGGCGTGGGGCCGCAGGGCGCGGGCGTCCGAACGCTGCACCACGAACACGATCGCAGCATGACCACCGCGCCGCGCGTGCTCGGTCAGCTCGCGGACGTGACGCGCCCCGCGGACCGTCGGCGCGTCCGGGAACAGCGCCACGCCGTCCTCGACGAGCGTGGCGGACTTCACCTCCACGAGCACCCGCCGGCCGCGATGCTGGATCATCAGGTCGAACCGGCTCGAGCCCCGGCGAACCTCTCGGGACAGCACCCGCGCGCCGCGCAGGCCCGGCACGGCGTCGCGGACGAGGGCCGTGGCCATGACGGCGTTGGCGAGGGCCGGAACCACGGAGATCCAAGCTCGGCCCGCGCGTACGAGAACGACCGTGTAACGCGTGCGGCGAGTGGATCCCGGCTCGGCGGGCGCGAGCAGCAGCCGCACGCCGGGACGCAGCAGCTCCGCAAGCCGGCCGGGGTCCCGCGAGGCCGCGTGCACGCGACGAGCACCGATCCGGGCGACTACGAGGAAGCGGTTGGGGCGCCCGAGGAAGCGCGCCGACACGAGCCGCGCTTCCCCGGGCCGATAGAATGGGGCGTCCACGGAGGTCAATTCGGACATGAGGCGCCTGGTCGGGCTGGTCTTGCTCCTCGTCCTCACGGCCGCCGCACTCTACTACTGGAAGGCGCGCGCTGAACCGCCCATCCGCATCGAGGGCCTCGACGCGCGGCGGCGCGAGCCCGGCAGGGTCGTCATCGACGAGATCACGATCCCGGACAAGCTGCCCGCGCCGCTCGAGGCCGCGAAGGACAAGCTCGGTGACGCCGCGGTCCGGTCGTCGGTCAAGACGGCCTTCGCCCTCCACCGCTCCCTGCGCCCGCTGGACCTCCAGGTCGAGGCCGAGGTACGCGTGGTCACGCTTCGTGGCGAGGCGCCGAGCGACGAGACGCGCGCCACGGCCGAGCGCATCGCCCGCCTGGTGCCGGAGGTCAAGGACGTGCGCAACGAGATTCGCGTCAGGAGCGGCCCTTCGAGCCCCTCGGTGATGGGGCGCAGCCTGGGCGAGGCGGTGGACGACGAGACGCTCGCGCTCCAGGTGCGGCTGGCGATCGCCTTGAACCGGCGCCTGGCGGGCCTCGACCTCGAGGTCAGCGTGTTTCGCGGAGAGGCCCGCCTCAAGGGCGACGTCAGGACGGCCGAGGAAAAGGCGCTTGCCGCCTCGGTCGCCCGCGATGTCCCGGGTGTGTCCGGCGTCACGGACAGCCTGCGCATCGCTGGCGATGACGTGAAGTCTTGACTCTTGACTAATGATGAGCTTGTTGGGTTATCCTCTCCTTTGTCGGTTTCTTTAAGGAGGGACGCCACGATATGCTGCGAAGAGTGACCTTTATGGCCTTGGGAATCGTCATGGCCGTGGCCCTTCCGGTCGCCGCCGAAGAGGCGTGTCAGGTCAAGCCGGAAGAGGTCAAGACCTGGACGACGACCATCTACGGCAAGGACTACGAAGTGCGCCCGGCCACGCCGGGTTACGAGGGCGACACCGGGCTCTTCCACCTGTCCTCGGCCTATACGCTGCCGAAGGGCAAGGTATCGTTCAGCCTGTTCCGCGACAACCTGGACCGCGACCCGAAGGATGTCGACATCTCGATCCACGGTGTAAGCCTCGGTTATGGCGCCACGGACAAGTTCGAGATCTTCGGCAACTTCGGCCTCCAGACCCGCGTCAACGTCGACGCGATCGCCCAGCCCGGCTTCGTGAACGACTTCCCCTTCGCCGGCGAGTCCGCGACCTCGCCTGGCTGGCAAACCGGCGTCGGTGACGTGAAGCTCGGCCTGAAGTACAAGCTCCTCGACGACTACCTGGGCGACGGGGTGGGCCTTGCGATCCGCGGCCTCGTCAAGCTGCCCACCGCCGACGAGCAGAAGGGCCTCGGGGCCGGGAAGACCTCCGGCGGCGCCGACCTCATCCTCTCCAAGACCCTGAACCGCGGTGCGGATATCCACGCGTCGATCGGCTACGAGATCAGCAGCGACCCCGACCGCCTCGACATCGGCAACGCGTTCCGATGGGGCGTGGGGCTGAACTTGCCCTCGTGCCGGATCTTCCAGCTCCAGGCCGAGGTCACCGGCAGGTCCTACAGCGGCGCTGACTTCGACCAGACGAGCCCCGTCGACCTCGTTGTCGGCCCGGTTTTCTGGATCAAGGGCTTGTTCATCCGTCCCGCGGTCTCCTGGAACCTGGGCTTCGACGATCGCGGCCTCAACTCCAGCAGCAGCAGCTATGCCGGCCGCCATATCTCCATCGGCTATCACCCCGGCACCGCCTGCTGCGAGGTGGTCGCACCGCCGCCGCCGCCCCCGCCGCCGGCCAACCGGCCGCCGACGGTGACCGTCACCTGCGACTCGCCAGTCCTAGCGGGCGCGATCTCGAACTGCAAGGCCAGCGCCTCGGATCCCGACGGCGACCCGATCACCTACGGCTGGACCTCGGGTGCAGGCCGCATCTCAGGCAACAACGACACCGCCACCCTCGACACCACCGGGATGAAGGAGGGCGATTGCACGCCCGTGACCGTGCGCGTCTCCGACGGACGCGGCGGGACGGCCGAGGCCACCACGCGCGTCTGCGTGAAGCAGCCCGAGAAGAGGGCGGAGGCCATCACGCTCTGCACGTCCAGCGGGTTCCCGCGCAACCTGTCGCGACTGAACAACGTGGACAAGGCCTGCCTCGACGACGTCGCCTCGCGCCTCAGGGCGGATCCGCGCGCCCGCGTCGTGGTGATCGGCCACGCCGACAGCAAGGAGCGCTACCCCGAGGTGATCGCCCGCAAGCGTGCCGAGGCCATCAAGGACTACCTCGTGAAGGAGCGCGGCGTGGAGGAGGGTCGGATCAGCGTTCGCAGCGCTGCCGCCTCGAAGCCCCTCGACAGCGGCACGACGGCCGCAGCCCGAGCGAAGAACCGGCGCGTCGAGGTCATCTTCGTGCCCGAGGGCGCCTCGGTTCCGGAGGACGACGACTAAGCTCCGGCCGAGCGTCTGATACCAGGGCGCGGCCTTCGGGCCGCGCCCTTTTGTCTCCGCAGCGCTCCAGTTCCCGGCGGGCGTTGATCCGGGCGTCGACATTGGGGTAAACGTGTGTCGCGAATGCCACGACGCACGGACCGAGCGCTCGGGATGGACCGGCCCATCGCGCGACGCGACTTTCTCGGCGGTGTCGCTGTCGCGCTGACAGGCTCCCTGCTGGGCACCTCCCGGATCGAAGCCGCAGGGCTTCTGCGGCCACTGGAGGAGCCGGCTGCCTATCCTCCGGCCCTCACTGGAATGCGCGGCAGCCATCCGGGCTCGTTCGAGGTCGCGCACAGCCTCCGAAACCGTCCCTGGCCGGAGCCAGGAATCGACACCGGCGAGAGCTTCGATCTGGTCGTGGTGGGAGGAGGCCTGAGCGGGCTGGCGGCGGCGCATTTCTTCCGGCGGGTGGCCGGCAGGGACGCCCGCATCCTCATCATCGACAACCACGACGACTTCGGCGGCCACGCCAAGCGCAACGAGTTTCGGCATGGCGATCGGCTCCTGATCAGCTACGGTGGAACGCAGTCGATCGATACGCCCTCGGGCTACAGCGCCGAGGCGATCGGGTTGCTTCGGGCGATCGGGATCGAGGTCGAGCGCTTCTACCAGTACTTCGACCAGGACCTGTTCAAGTCCCTGGGCCTGGGACGGGCCGTGTTCTTCGACCGCGAGACCTTCGGAGCCGACCGTCTCGTCGTCGGCGAGGCCTCGCGTCCGTGGGGCGAGTTCCTCGCCGAGGCGCCGCTGTCCGAGGCCTCGCGCCGCGACATCGCTCGGCTTTACGAAGGAAAAGCGGACTACCTGCCGGGGCTGAGCAAGGCCCAGAAGCTCGCGCAGCTACGGCGTATCAGCTATCGCGACTTCCTCTTGAAGGTCGCCGGCGTCCACGAGGACGTGCTCCCGTTCTTCCAGGCCCGCCCCCACGGCTTCTGGGCCCTCGGGATCGACGCGCTTCCTGCGCTGGATCTCCTGCTCTACGGCTATCCGGGCGCTGCTGGCATGGACATCGACGAGGGCAGCGCCCGCCGAAAGGAGCCGTACATCTTCCATTTCCCCGACGGCAACGCCTCCGTCGCTCGGCTCCTCGTCCGCTCGCTGGTCCCGGATGCCGTGCCGGGAGCCACCATGGAAGACGTCGTGTCGGCGCGGGTCGAATACTCCCGGCTCGATCGGCCCGGGACCCCCGTCCGTATCCGCCTCAACTCGACGGTCGTCCAGGTCCGACACCGCGATCCGACGCAAGGCGAAGTCCTGGTCCGCTACGTCCGCGATGGTCGGACGTACCGCGTGCAGGCGAAGCTGTGCGTGCTCGCGTGCTACAACGCGATCATCCCGCAGTTGTGTCCGGAGCTTCCCGAGGCGCAGCGAGCCGCCCTGGCCGACGCCGTGCGGGCGCCGCTCGTCTATACGAACGTGCTCATCCGCAACTGGACCTCCTTCGCCCGGCTCGGCCTGCAGGCCGCCCACTGCCCCGGTGGCTACCACTCGAGCTTCAGCCTCGATTTCCCCGTCAGCATCGGCGGCTATCGGTTCTCGCGCAGCCCGGACGAGCCCACCGTGCTCCATCTCGTCCGCGCGCCCCTGGCGCCCGGGCTCACGCAACGCGAGCAGCATCGAGCCGGCCGCCACGACCTGCTCTCCGCGAGCTTCGAGACCTTCGAGCGGAGCATCCGGGACCAGCTCGGGAGGGCGCTCTCGGCAGGTGGCTTCGACCCCGCTCGGGACATCGAGGCGATCACCGTGAATCGCTGGCCGCACGGCTACGCCTTCTCACCGAACACGCTCTTCGACCCGGACTGGAAGCAGGACGAGAAGCCCTGGGTCATCGGGAGGGCCCGCTTCGGGCGGATCGCGATCGCCAACTCGGACGCTGGCGCCGACGCCTACACGAACGTCGCGATCGACCAAGCTCATCGCGCCGTCTCCGAACTGACGGCGCCCGCGCCCGACGGCGGTGCTAGACTGCCGTCGTGATCCTAGGCCTCGCTGTCCTGCTCTCGACCGCCGACCCGCCGGCAGCGCAGTCATGGACACCGACCGGACCCACCGGGGGCGACGTACGCGCCCTGGCGGTGGACGCGCGCCGCGAGGACACCATCTTCCTGGGCACGGCGGACGGCATCCTGTATCGCTCCGACGACGGCGGTCGCCGCTGGCAGCGCCTCTCCCCCGGCTTCCCCAAGCGCGGCATGAGCCTCGACAACGTGCTGATCGACCCTCGCGGCCGGGTGCTGGTCGGCTTCTGGGAGGTCGAGGGCAAGGGCGGCGGCGTTGCTCGCAGCGCCGACGGCGGGCGCACCTTCACGCTGCTGCCGGGCATCGATGGCGAGTCGGTGCGTGCGCTCAGCATCGCAGGCGGGGATCCGGACGTGCTCGTGGCCGGCACCCTGACCGGCGTGTTCCGGTCCGAGGACGGCGGGGACAGCTGGCGCCGCATCAGCCCCGTGGGACACCCGGAGATCAAGAACGTCGAGTCGGTCGCGATCGATCCGGTCGACCCGCGCGTCGTCTACGCCGGCACCTGGCACCTGCCCTGGAAGACGCTGGACGCGGGCCGGACCTGGCGCGTCATCAGCGCCGGGATGATCGACGACTCGGACGTGTTCACGCTCACTCTGGACCGGCGCACGCCGCGGACCGTCTACGCGAGCGCTTGCACGGGAATCTACCGATCGAAGGACGGCGCGGCGCGCTGGGCCAAGGTGAGGGGCATACCCGCGAGCAGCCGCCGGACTCGTTCCTTCGCCCAGGACCCGCGGCGACACGAGACGCTGTACGCCGGCACGACGGAGGGACTCTGGGTCTCCGAGGACGACACCGCTACCTGGCGCCTCGCCACGTCGAAGCAGCTCGTCGTCAACAGCGTCGTCAAGGCGCGCGACACGATCCTGCTGGGCTGCGACGCCGCCGGCGTCCTGCGTTCCGACGACGGGGGCCGCAGCTTTGCGCCGTCCAACGAAGGCTTCACCGAGCAGTTGGTCTCACGCCTCTTGTTCGATGCCGCCACGGGCCGCCTCGTCGCCGGGATCATGGGCGACCGGCATCACAGCGGCGTGCTGGTCGCGGCGAAGCCCGAGGGGCCGTGGACGCGCCTCGGAGGGGGCCTCGAGGGTCGCGAGGTCCTGACGCTCGCCCTGATGAGCGGCGAGGTGGTCGCGGGGACAGACGACGGCGTGTTCCGGTCCGTCTCGCAGCTCGGCCAGTGGCGCCGCCTGCCCACGCTGATCGGCGGCGTGGATCTGCATCCGCGCGTCGCCGACCTGGCGAGCAGCGAGGGGCGCCTGCTCGCCGCAACCGACCGCGGGCTGTTGCGCTCGAGCGACGGCGGTTCCACCTGGCAGCGTCTTGGCCTCGGCCTGGCCGAGTCGGTGACGGCCGTCGCGACCTCGGCCCGCAACCCCCAACTGGCTCTCGCCACCACCACCCTCGGCGTGTTCAAGAGCCAGGATGGCGGGGCCACCTGGCAGGCCCTCGCGGGCGGCGTCGGCAGCGGCGCCATCCGCGCGCTGCGCTTGCTGCCAGCCGACGACCGCATCGTCTTCGCCGCGACTCGGAGCGGGCTGCTCCGCTCGCGGGACGGGGGCCGATCCTGGGAGCGGCGCGGCGCGGGGCTGCCGCTGTCGGACATCGCCGGCCTGGATTTCGCGGCGGACGGACGCACCGTGTACGCGAGCGACTTCCGCAATGGCGGGCTGTACGTGAGCCGTGACGCGGGAGAGACGTGGACGCCGTTGCCCGTGGCCGGCCTGGTCTCGAACCGCGTGTTCGCCGTGGCAGCCGACCCCATCCGGCCCGGGCGCCTGTTCGCGGGCGCGGCGGCGGGCGGCCTCCACGTGTTCGAGGCCACCTCGGCCGCGACGCTCACGGCCGGCGGTGGCCAGTGAGGCGCGAAGGCGACGTGACGCGGCTCACGCCTGGACCCGTGGAGTCCTGCTAGACTGAGGTTTCCGACCGCAGGAGGAGAGCCATGATCCTTCCCATGCTGCTTCTCGCCACGCTCGCGACGGCCCAGGAAGCGCCCGCATCCGCTGGGGCGCCCGCAGCGACGGCGGCGTCCAGTGCTTCCGGCTCGCTCGAGAAGGGTGTCGCGCTGCTCAGACGCGCCCGCTATCGTCCGGCGCGCGTCGAGTTGGAGAACGCCGTCGCCGCCGACCCGCAGAGCGCGGCGGCCCACTACTACCTCGGCTTCGCGCTCTACAAGATCGCCGAGCCGACGCGCCGGCTGACCAAGGAGAAGGAAGCGGCGGCCCAGCACTTCGCCACCTGCTACTCGATCGACCCCGGCTTCAGGCCCGACTTCGGCCGAGCGCCCCGATAAGGACAGGTCAGGGCCGGGGAGTCGCGCCGCCCTCGCGGGGCTCCTCATCCCCGCCGCCGATGTAGCCGAGCGTCCGCAGGTCCTGGAGCACCTGTTCGTCCAGGCGCCGATCGCCCGCCGCCTCGCCCTGAGGTCGCGCGCCGTGTTCGTAGCTCGCGATGCGCTTCATCGGATGCCCATCGCTGAAGGCGGCCTCGAAGACGCTCAGCGGCGCGCCGTCCATGTCCTCGGCGACCGGCTGCCCGAGCGCCCACAAGATCGTCGGAGCGACGTCGAAGAGCGAGGCGCCGAGGATCCGTGCTCCAGCGCGGACGCCCGGACCGAGCACGAACATGACGCCGTCGGGCGGCTCGAGGCCGGGCATCGCATGCGAGTAGCGACCACCCTGGTAGCGGAAGCCGTGGTCCGAGCACACCAGCAACAGCGTGCGCTGGTCGAGCCGATCCAGGTATTTCGCCACGATGCGGTCCATGAACGCGTAGGCGGGAAGCACGACGCGGGCGAAGTCGGCGTCGAGACGGGCGATGTCCTCCGGCCCCAGGTTCCCGGCGGCCTCTTTTTCGGTCGCCGCCTCATGGAGCGCCTGGTCGAGGAAGTGGGTCGCGAAATGGCTGGTGACGTCGGGCAGACGGAAGTACGTCGAGAACGTCTGCACGGAACGGTTCGAATGGAGCCAGTCGCTGACACGGTCGACGGTGGCGTCCTGGGCGAGGTACTCGGGATAGGAGCGCAGGATCTGGCGCGTCGCGCCCATCGCGCTGGTGGCCTGTTCCTCGCTCCAGACGGGGATTCCCTCGCGCCGCCGGACGTCCTCGACGCCGTCGGGAAACGGCACCCTGAGGGCGTTGAGCGGCGCGAAGAGGCCGCCGGGGTGCACGGTGGCGGGCTCAGGGAGGCGCTTGAACGCGCTCGAGACCACGATTCCGCGCCGAAGCGGCGTGGGTGGATGCGTGATCCACCAGTTGATGGTGGCGCTGCTGATGCCGCGCTCGTCGAGGATCTCCCAATAGGTCTTCACGCGTCGGCCGCGGTCCTCGTAGGGCACGGTCAGGCCCTGTTGGTTCACGAACGTCCAGTCCACGATGCCGTGCTTCAACATCGTCTTGCCCGTGGCAACCGACGTCCAGAGGATGTTGCTCTTGGTGGGCGCGAAGCTGCGCAGCGGCCCGTAGGCGCCGTCGGTCATCATCCGGCGCAGCGCCGGGAGGTGTCCCTGCGCGACGAGCGGCTCCACGAGGTTGGGGCCGACGCCGTCGAAGCCCAGCAGCACGACGCGTTCGATGCGGGGCGGGCGAGCGCAGCCAACCGCAAGAATCGCGGCGAGAAACAGGCCGCAGGCGCGGGCCTTTGCGAAGCGCATGAACGATGATTGTCTCATGCGAGTCGTTCGGCCTATGCTCGCGTGGGGCCGCGAGGGAGGTGATGGGATGCTGGTCGCTACGCTGCTGCTCGCCGCGTCCGTTCAAACGGATGGGTCGAACCCCTACGCCAGTCAGGCAGGCCGGAGCGTCAAGGCGCTCTCGGCGGACGAGATCCGTGCCCTCGAAGCGGGCGAGGGCATGGGTCTCGCGAAGGCCGCCGAGCTGAACCATTACCCGGGCCCCCGCCACGTGCTGGAGCTGGCCGACGCGCTGGGCTTGAGCCAGGAGCAGCGCGCCGCCGTCCAGGCCTCCTTCGAGCGGATGCAGGCGGCTGCCCGAGGCCTCGGCTCCGAGCTGGTCGCTCGCGAGCGCGACCTGGACGCAGCCTTCGCCCGCGCCACCATCGACGTGGCCCGACTCGAGCGCTTGGCCCTGGAGATTGGCACGCTGCAGGGACGGCTGCGCGCGGTCCACCTTCGCGCGCACCTCGAGACGCGCGCGGTCCTGAGCGCGCCGCAGGTCGAACACTACGATCGCCTGCGCGGCTACGGGGACAGCCGCGGGCACGAGCACCACAGCCGCGACTGAAGGTCTCCGAAACGAGGCTCGCCGCCCGCTCCAGTGCGGAATACGACGCTCGTGTAAAGTGGATCCGTGCGCGAGCTGATCGCGGATATCGACCGCTGGCGTGCGAACGGCGAGAGGGTCGCTCTCGCCACCGTCGTGTCCACGTGGGGCTCGGCGCCCCGGCGCCCCGGGGCCAAGATGGCCGTCAGCGCGGGCGGCCTGTCCGGCTCGGTGAGCGGCGGCTGCATCGAGGGCGCCGTGGCGCAGGAGGCGCGTGCCGCGCTGCTGGACGGCCAACCGCGCCTCCTCCATTTCGGGGTGTCCGACGAGACCGCCTGGAGCGTGGGGTTGGCGTGCGGCGGCCAGGTCGAGGTCTACGTCTCGGTTCTGGACGAGGCTCTCTACGAGGCAACGCGGGACGCGCTGCTCGCCGACCGTGTGGCCGTGGGCGCGACTGTGGTCGCGGGCGACCCCTTCGGACGCTCGGCGCTCTTCACTCCGGGCAAGCCGACGGTCGGCTCGCTGGGCGCCGCGGACAGCGCAGCGAACGAAGCGGCGCTCGCCGCCCTTCGCGACGGCCAATGCCAGAGGGCGGTGCTGGGAGATGCCGAGGTGTTCGTGGAGCCGCTGCTGCCGCCGCCGACGCTCGTCGTCGTGGGAGGCGTCCACATCGCTGTGACGCTCGTCTCATTGGCGCGGCCCCTCGGCTACCGCACCGTGGTCGTGGACCCGCGCAGCGCCTTCGGCAACGCCGCGCGCTTCGGCCATGCCGACCGCCTCGTCGATGCCTGGCCGGACGATGCTCTGCGGTCGATCGGCCTGTCGGCCTCGACGGCGGTGGCGGTGCTGTCGCACGACCCCAAGCTGGACGATCCGGCGCTGCTCGTGGCGCTCCGCAGCGACGCATTCTACGTGGGGGCACTCGGCAGCACCAGGACCCAGGAGAAGCGCCGGGCTCGGCTCGCGGAGGCGGGCTTGAACGAGGCGGAGCTCGCGCGCCTGCATGGACCGATCGGCCTTCCCCTGGGCGGCCGAACGCCCGAGGAGATCGCCCTCGCAGTGATGGCGCAGATCGTGGCTGCACGGAACGGACAATAGACGGCGGACGATCAGCGGTCCACGACGGCGCGTTCGGGGCACCTTCACGTCATGCGGCATTCTTTCGGAGTGCGTGAAGGCGAGTCCGCAACTCAAGCCGCCGCGTTTCGACGCCCGCGAGAACTTCTACCAATCACCCGCAGAAGTAGAATTCCTTAACCGTGAAGCGTCAGGCCGCTCGGCACGCCACCGTGGTGCACGTTCGCTCGGGTGCGCTGGCCTGGCTGGCGCCCTTGGGACCCCGATGCGCGTGCTGACCGGTCGCCGACTCGGCAGCTATCAGGTCGGTGCACTCCTGGGTGCCGGGGGCATGGGCATGGTGTACCTCGCGCGCGACACCCGGCTGGACCGCGACGTGGCGCTGAAGGTGCTGCCCGACGAGATGAAGCGTGATCCCAAGCGGCTCGCCCGCTTCGAACGGGAAGCGCGTGCCCTGGCGACGCTCAACCATCCGAACATCGTGACGATCCACTCGATCGAGGAGGTCGACGGCGTCCACTTCCTGACCATGGAGTTGGTGGAAGGGCGTCCGCTTTCGGCTGCCCTCCCTCCTGACGGCATGCCGCTCGAGCGCCTCCTCGATACCGCCATTCCGCTCGTCGACGCCGTGGCGGCCGCTCATTCGCGCGGCATCGTGCACCGCGACCTGAAGCCGGACAACGTGCTCGTCGGCACGGATGGCCGTGTGAAAGTGCTCGACTTCGGTCTCGCAAGGCACTCGGAGCACACGGACGGCGGCGAGCCCGCCCACGTGGCGACCGCGCTGACCGGCGACGGCCATCCGGTCGGCACTCCCGCCTACATGTCGCCTGAGCAGGCGGACGGACGGTCGGTCGATCAGAGATCCGATCTCTTTTCGCTCGGCATCATCCTTTACGAGCTGGCGACCGGGCACCGGCCGTTCGCCGGCAAAACTCCCCTCGCCGTGCTGTCGGCGATTCATCGCGACGTGGCGCCGCCGATCGTCGTCCGCCGCCCCGATCTCCCGCAGGGGCTCGGACGCATCGTCCGGCGGTGTCTCGAGAAGGACCCGGGGCGGCGGCTGCAGTCGGCGCTCGACCTGCGCAACGAGCTCGACGAGATTCGGTCGACCTCCCTGCGGACGTCGCCCGGTGACAAGCGACCGCCACGCGCCGCCGTCGTGGCACGCTCCGCTGCTCCCGTTCGCGAGACGCGCCGGGCGGCTGTTCTCGCGGCTGTGCTCCTCGCGACATCCGTGCTCGGCGTCTTGTGGCTCTGGGGAAGGCGGACCCCTTCGGCGACCGGACCAATCGAATCAGTGGCGGTGCTTCCGTTCGTCAACGGCAGCGGCAACGAGGAAGCCGACTATCTGAGCAACGGCATCACCGAAACGCTGACGAACAGCCTCACGCAAATTCGGACGCTGCGCGTCGTTCCCAGGACGCTGGCGGCCAGGTACCGCGATCAGACGATCGATCCCAGACAGGCCGGTCGCGAGCTCGACGTGCGCGCGGTGGTCACGGGGGAGATCGTCCAGCGCGGCGACCGCCTCCGGATTCAAGCCGAGCTGATCGACGTGGTGAACGTGGCGCAACTCTGGGGCGACCGGTTCGAGCGCCCGCTGGACGACGCATTGGCGATGCAGTCGGAGCTGGCCAAGGCGATCGCGGAGCGGCTTCGCAGCCGTTTGACGGACGAGGAAGCGGATAGCCTCGATGCAGGAACCGCCGACCCTCTCGCGTATCAGCTCTATTTGAAGGGGCGATATGCGTTCAACAAGCGGAACGCCGCCAGCATGGCGCAGGCCACGGAGCATCTCGAGCAGGCGATCGCTCGCGATCCGTCGTACGCGCTTGCGTACGTCGTGCTGTCGCGGGTCTACGGAACACGGGCCAATCTCGGATACCTCCCGCCTCGCGAGGCCTATCCTCGGGCGATCGCGGCCGGCCGGGCGGCGATCCGCTTGAACGACGCGCTGGCGCAGGCGCACGCGGCGCTCGCCGCAGCGGTCGTGCACTACGAGTGGAACTGGACGGACGCCGAACGAGGCTTCCAGCGCGCGCTGGACCTGGCGCCCGACAGTCCGGAGGTGCTGCATCTGTCGGCCTACGTTGGCCGTTACGCTGGCCGCGCGGAGGAGGCCTTGGCGAGGGTCGCGCGTGCCGAAGCCATGGATCCGCTCAACCCCTCGCTGCCTGCCCTGGCCGGGCAGATCCTCGTGCAGCTCGACCGGCAGGACCAGGCAATCGCGGCGGCGCGGCGCGCGCTCGCCCTGGAAGACGGCTTCGTGCCGGCCCTGCGTGTGCTCGCCACGGCGCACCGCCTGACCGGCTCCCACGACGAGGCGATCGCCGAGAGCCGGCAGGTGATCGAGCGTGGCGACCCGAGTGGCGCCGCGCTCCTCGCGGAAAGCTACGCAGCGAGCGGGCGGCGGGCGGAAGCGACGAGACTCCTTGCGGAGATGGTGGCGGAGAACCACGAGACGCTCAGATTCCCCGTCGTCGTCGCGGGGGTGTACGCCGTAATGGGTGACGCCGACGAAGCCTTCGTCTGGCTCGACAAGGCCTACGCGGAGCGTGAGCCGACGCTCGTGAGCCTCTGGTCCACTCCTGAGTTCGTCTCGTTGCGGTCCGACCCGCGCTTCATCAGCCTCGTCCAGCGG
>DATFEN010000020.1:0-4683 GCA_035251085.1 Vicinamibacteria bacterium
CGACGGCGTCGAAGGGCCGGCCCTGGACGCGCAGCCGCAGCGGACGCTCCAGCGAGGAGCGCCTTCCGAAGCGCAGCTGCCCGACGAGGGCCTGCAAGCCGCGGCGCTGGCGCGGCGCCACGAGCTCGGCGAGCGGACGCCCCCGCAGCTCCTGGCTCGCGAGGGCCAGAAGCGCGCAAGCGGCGTGATTCGCTTCGACGATCGTGCCCGACTGGTCCGTGACGATCGACGCGCCCGGCGCAAACTCGAAGAGCGCCTGGTAGCGTTCAGCCGGGCCGCGGGCGCGGCGTGTGGTTCGGGGAGCTCCTGCGGAATAGGCCAGTCGCATGCAAGTGCTGCAGTGAAGCAGCCCCACCGACACGCACGGCGCATACACTCGTCCGTGGTTCGCGCGCTCGGGTAGGACCCCTGCCGTGCTCGGCTCGCGCCGGCAGGAAGACGTCCCACCGTACCCCCGACGCGGCGCCCGGTCAAGGGCAAGATCTACAACAGGGCAAGATCTACAACGGAACGGTCCTACAACACGCGGGCGACGAAGTCGTAAGCGTGAGCTTCGATGATCTCACATGCCGCGAACTGACCCGGGCGCGCGGTGCCGTCCGTGATCAGCACCGTACCATCCACCTCGGGCGCCTGCCCCGCGAGGCGCCCCTTCAGGATCAGCTCCGAGTCCGGATGCGGGCCCTCGACCAACACCTCGACCCGCTCCCCCACGCGCGCGCGGTTGCGTCGCGCCGAAAGCCGTTTCTGGAGGGACAACAAGCGGCGCTTGCGCGCCTCCTTGGTGCGCTGCGGGACGCGGCCCTCGAGGCCGAAGGCGCTGGTGCCCTCCTCGTCCGAATAAGTGAATACACCGACGTTGTCGAATGCGCCCTGCTCCACGAAGCCCAGCAGCGTGTCGAAGTCGGCCGCCGTCTCGCCAGGGAACCCCACGATGAACGAGGTGCGGAGCACGACACCTTTGACCCGCTCCCGCATGCGCTCGACGAGCCCGAGCAGGTTCCCCTTGCCGGTCGGGCGCTTCATGCGCCTCAGCACGGGCTCGCTCGCGTGCTGGAGCGGAATGTCGATGTACTTCACGACCTTCTCCTCGGACGCGATCGCGTCGAGGATGCCGTCCGTGACCGTGGCCGGGTACGCGTACATCACGCGGATCCAGCGGAGGCCGTCGATGCTGCCGAGGCGCCGGAGCAGCGTGGCCAGACCGTCCCGAAGGCCGAGGTCGAGGCCATAGCGCGTCGAGTCCTGGGCGACCAGCACGATCTCCTTGACCCCACGCTCGGCGAGCGACCTCACCTCCGCGGCCACGTCGTCCAGCGGCCGGCTCCGGTGGCGGCCGCGCAGCGTCGGGATGATGCAGAAGCTGCACGTGTAGTCGCAGCCCTCGCTGATCTTGACGTACGCCAGGTAGGGCGGCGTCGACAGCAGCCGCGGCGTCGTGTGGTCGTAGACCCATTGCGGCAGGCCATCCTCGGCGTCGGTGCGCAGCGCCTCCCCCTCGACTGCGCGGACGATGTCGTCCACCTGGCCCGTGCCCAGCGTGGCGTCGATCTCCGGGATCTCGCGGCGCAGCTCGGCGTCGTAGCGCTGGGCCAGGCAGCCCGTGACCACGAGGCGACGCGCGCGACCCGTCTCCTTCTCGCGGGCCATCTCCAGGATCGTATCCACGGACTCCTGCTTGGCGCGGTCGATGAAGGCGCAGGTGTTGACGACGATGACGTCAGCATCCCTGGCGTCCGCGGCGATCGTGTAGCCGCGCGCGCGCAGCCGGCCGAGCATCACCTCGCTGTCGACGAGGTTCTTGGGGCAGCCGAGGCTCACGAGGCCGACCGCCTTGTCCTGCCCGGTGATGAGGCCAGCCGCCGCCACCCGACGGCGAGGCTCCAGGGACACGGGGACCCAGCCCCCGTCCCGAGCGTTCACCGTCACAAACGCCTAGTGGGCTCTCTCTGGGGCGTCGATCTCGTTCCCCCAGTCGCGGAGCTTGTCGCGATCGCTGACGGCATACAGCTCGTCGGCGATGTCCGCCACCTGGTCGCCGATGCCGCCCAGCACCTCGTGCTCCTCTCCCTGCTGTGCCGTGAGGGAGAGGTGGTGGGCGACGGCGTCCAGCTTCGGGACCGCCTTGTCGACGGCGACGAGGAGCCCTTCGACCAACTCCACGAGAGCCTTGCGGCTCAGGCCGTCATGCCAGGTCGGTTCCATCTCGCGATGATACCATGCGCGGCGACGGAGGACTCGGTGAACAAGGGCGCGAAGATCGCCATCGGCTGTTTCATCGTGCTGTTCATGGGTGGCGTCGCCGTCATCGCCGGCTTCGGGGGCCTGCTGTGGTGGGGCAAAGGGAAGCTCCAGCAGGTCACGAAGAACGAGGAGAACATCCAGGCGCTGCAGCGGAAGGCCAACGCGGCTCCGTTCGCGCGGCCGGCGGACGGCGTCATCAGCGAGGATCGCCTGGTGAAGTTCATCGACGTCAGGAAGCGCGTGTTCTCGGTCTACGAGAAGCACCGCGCCGCGTTCGAGGCAGTCGCGCAGAAGAAGCAGGCGGACTTCTCCGACGTGACCAATGCACTCGGCGTCATCAACGAGATCCGCACCGTCCAGGCGCAGGCGCTGGCAGACCTCGGCATGAACACCGACGAGTACGCGTTCATGGTGGAGTCCATCTACAAGACCGCCTGGGCGGCAGAGGTGGCGGACGCCCAAGCCGGCAAGTCCGTCTCCGAGGCCACGGGCGAAGCGCTCGGCCAGGTCCAGATGCAGCTCGAGGGCTCGTCGACCCCGGAAGCCGCGGCGGCGCTCGAGCAGCTTCAGTCGGCCGCCGAGCAGGCGACCGCGCTGGACGTTCCGAAGGCCAACATCGAGCTCTTCAAGAGGCACGAGGACGAGATCAAGAAATACGCTATGGCCGGCCTCGAGATGGTCGGGCTCTGAGGCACTTTCCTCACTCCTTGCGCAACTCCTCCTTGAGCAGCCGTCGAGCCACGGTGTCGGCCCCTCGCATGTCGGGGGCCCTCGGACGCTCGAGGGCCAACACCTGGTTGAGCGCGCCGTCGAGGCGGCCGGCCCGCAGGTCGGCCTGGCTCACGTAGACGGCGGCGAGCCAACCCTTGAGCGCGGCCACGATGACGTCGTACTCGGGAAAGTCTCCCCGGTCGGTGTAGATCAACCGCACTCCGGCGCCGATCGCGTCGCTGACGATGCCGTAGCCCGGCTTGCTCACCACCACGTCCGACGCGCCCACGACGTCCTCGTAGCTCAACTCCTTCGCCTCGAGCAGCGCGTCGCTCAGCACGCGCAGGTTTGACGCCGGCGCTGCCCCAGTGGCGTCGGTTGTGACGAACAGAAAGCTGCGCAGGGACAAGAGCGCTTCCAGGTCGAGGCCCGGCAGGCCGAAGCCGCCGAAGGAGAGCAGCACCACTGTCTCCGCGCCCAACCCCAGCCGATGTCGTGCCTCGACGCGGGGCACGCGCGGGCGCCGCGCGACGAGGCCAACGTCCTCCACGCTGGGGAACCCCCTCATCGGACAGGCGAACGGCAGCCGCAGCAGCACGCCGGCGCGCGCGTAGTAGTCGGAGCACAGCCGCGCGGCGTCACGGAGCGCGGGGTGACGGCTGCCGTAGTGGGCGTACACCGTGTCCCAGGAGAAGTTCGCCATGGCCACGCTGGGAACGCCGGCCTCGTGCGCCGCCTGGAAGGCGAGCGGCGGGATGTCGCCGAGCACCACGCGGGCGTCGGCGTGGCGCAGCCAACGCCATTCGCTGTCCACGAGGTCGGGCAGGTTGCGGGCGAAGGCCTGCCAGCGCTCGGCCGTCGCTCTCTCGTCGATGGTCAGCGCGTCCTTCTGGACGAGGCCCACGTCGCACTCGAGGCTGCGGAAGGACAGCGGCGCGGGGACGGCTCGGCGGAACAGTCGCTCGGGCGCCGAGCTCACGACCGTGATCGGCGTCTCGGGCCGGAGCGCATGCACGCGGCGCAACACCTCGGCCGTCCGCGTGGCATGGCCGAAGCCATGACCCGAGACGTAGGCGACGATCATTTCTGGGGCGAGTCTAGCGGCAGCGATCAGCAGACAGCAATCAGCCGTCAGCGATCAGCAGTCAGCGAGGGTACGGCGATGGGGCGAGGCCGAAGCCCGCCCCCGTGAACTGCGATTCGCCTGAGCGTATGCCTGCGGCCGATTCGTCTCGATGAAGTCTGCAGCGTCCGCTCGAGCTCAACGGCCGTCTGATCCTTCAGCCACTCGGGCAGTGAATCGACGTCCGAATGCTCGAGCCCCCCACGCTCGTGTCGTGCGCCTCGTACGCTACGCCCGCGAGCTGCGCCCGCCGGGGTCTCAACGAAGGCGTCCGCGCACACCTCGTCGTGGGACCGCTTGAGACCTAGGGCGCGAGGGCTTGGGGGGGCTTTTTCGTTTTCGACGGTTCTCTCCGCGAGCTCTGCCGCCACCTCAAGCGCACGCATGCGGAGGGGATTCATGAGGCGGTCGTGGCGTGTGCGTTCCGCTTCCTCTGCCAGCTGGATGGTTCGATCATGGACGCGAAGCGTCCTCCTTGGCATCGTCCCCTCCGTGCGCGCCTTGCTCAGCGCCTCTCGGGCGCTAGCGAGCCGCTCAGCGACGAAGGCGTCGATTTCGGGAATCGAGAAGTTTCGGTCACGGCACTGGGCGATCAGCTCGAGCTT
>DATFEN010000029.1:0-16405 GCA_035251085.1 Vicinamibacteria bacterium
GATGGTCGAGCAGCACGGGAATAGGGTACGCGATCGCACTGGGGATCAAGCCGTTTGCGGAGCCCGTTCGCGCAGTGGCGGCGACGGCTCCGTCCCCGTGAGGCTGGTCACCGCGGAGTCTTCGCCCCGCGGTCTGCGAGATAGGAGCTGAGCGTCGCCACGAATCCCACTGCCACGACGGCGGTGACCACGGCGAAGAACGGATCCCGTGTCTGCACGTAGAGCCCGACGAGGCCAGCCAGGAGCACGATGCGCGCCGCCAGGGTCGCCGGATACATCGCCTCCGCACGGACCCGGATCATGTGCGCCACGATGATGCCGAGCGCGAGGAGCAGGATCCCGATGAACCGCGGCAGCGCGTCGCCATAGTCGCCTTGCGCTTGAAGCAGCTTCATCGTCGCCTGCGGTTGGACCACGAGCGCCAGCCCGGTCGGCAGCAGGTAGCCCGCGAGATAGAAGAGGCTGAGACGCGTTCTCTTCATGCGAACCCCTTGATGAGTTCCGCCAGGCGCTCGGGTTGGTCGAGCGGTAGGAAGTGGCCGCCGCCAGGCACGCTTTCGAGCCTGGCTCCAGGGATCGCGTCCGCCGTGCGCCGCCGCTCCTCGCCAAAGGACCAGTCACGCTCCCCATACACCACGAGCACTGGAATCGCGACCTGACCGTAGACCCGGCGAGCGCCCTCCCAGAGGTGTGCGTGTCGGATGAGATTGAGAAACGCGCGGTAGTGTCCCGCGCGGGCTCCCGAAGCGACGATTTGGCTCAGGAACCCGGGCGTGAGGGCTGCCGGATCGACGACGCCGCCCTCCATGATCCGGCGCTCCACCATGGGATTGCGAAGTCGCATCACGGTTTCTCCCAGGACGGGAACTCTCGCGAGCGTGAAGACCAGCTTGGCGACGAGGTTGGCGCGTGTGATCCCCCGGCCCTTGCCGTAGTCGTAAGGGTTGATGGAGACGACCCTCTTGACCCGAGGGTTCCGCTTGGCTGCGATCAGGAGCGGTATCGTGCCGCCGATCGACACGCCGGCCAGCGTGGCCTCGGTGATGTCCGCCTGGTCGAGGAACGCCTCGACGATCCTGACGAACAGCTCGGGCCGATAATCGGTGTTCGGGATGTCCGAGAAGCCGTGCCCCGGGTAGTCGAGGGCATGAACGGTGAAGCTTCCGGCCAGGCGGGGGACGAGCCTCTCGAAGATGTCGAGCTGGGTCCGGAGCGTGTGGAGCAAGACGAGGTTGGGCCCGCGACCGGTCTTGATGTGCCGGATCCGCAGTCCGTCGACGCGCGCGTACTGGATCGCGATCGACGGGTCCCAGTAGAGCGTCCGCGGCTCCTCGGGGCGGGGACGCATCGCCTCGACGACCAGGGAGAGGCCGACGACGGACAGGAGGCCGGCGATCAGGAGCAACAGGGTCATGCGTGCCCTGTCGGCATCCTAGCGCTTAACTTGCAAAAAGCAAGTACGGAGCGAGGGATTAGGATTACGACATGGCGACACGCGCTGAACGGGCGCGCCTGCGGGCGGCGAGTTTCAAGCGCTCGGAGTGTCCGCTCGCCTGTGCCCTGGACGTGTTCGGCGACAAGTGGAGCCTGCTGATCGTGCGGGACCTGCTGCTCGGCCGGTCGAGGTATAGCGAGTTCCTCAGGGCCGGGGAGGGGATCCCCACCAACATCCTCGCCCAGCGGCTCACGCGCCTCGCAGAGGCTGGGCTCGTCGAGAGGAGAAGCTCCCGCGATTCGCGCAGGCGCTTCGAGTATCGCCTGACAGAGACGGGCCGAAAGCTCGGCCCGATCGTGGGGGCGCTGGTCGATTGGGGTCGTGCCCAGATCAGGGGCACCCGCGTTCGCGCCCCGCACGGAACGCCGCCGCCTCGTCGGTGATCCGGGCGGCGCGAATCGGCCCGCTGGCTGTGCGCGCGGCTCAGCCCGGTCGAGCCGTCCAGCGGCGCATCGTGCCCTGGGCGCGTCGCGAGCCCGGATCTGCGCGAAAGCCGGCGGCCGCGACGCTTGCCTCAGTGTCCCGGTTGGGATGGCATCCACCGGTCAAGCGCGTCCAGTACGGCTGGATCCGGTCCTGAAGCCGTGCCTGCCAGGCGGGCTCCGCCCGCACGTGCTCGAGGAGACGGAAGCTTCCCCCGGACCTCAACACGCGACGAACCTCGCGAAGCGCGGCCGGCGGGTCGCCAACGCTGCAGAAGGCCAGGCCGCTCAGGACGGTGTCGAAGACGCCGTCCCGAAAGGGCAGCGCTTCGGCCCGGGCCTGCACGAGCCAGGCGCTCGGGGCACGACGCCGCGCCGCGTGCAGGGACGGCAACCAGGGGTCGATGCCCACCGGCGGCACGGACGTGTTCAGCAGCGCGAGGTTGCGCCCGGTGCCGCAGCCCACGTCGAGCACGCGCCCATGGGCCCTGGTCACAAGCCAGAGGCGCCAGCGTCCGAAGCCAGTCGCCTCCATCACCCACATGCTCAAGTCGTAGAGCCACGGGATCTGCTCCAGGCCGCGCATGCGCTACTCCCGACTCGCCCGGCCGTACTCGTCCGGCGTGTTGAGGTTGGCGAAGAGCAGGCTGGGATCGCCGAAGGTGGAGAGCTCGCTTGTCGAGAGCTCGCGGACCCGCACGTCGGGCCAGAAGGCGGTGAGCTTGTACGCGCCGCGGTCCAATGCGCGGCGGACGGCGTCGCGACACGCGGGTCCGTACGCAGCGCACAGTGGCTCCGGGCCGCCTGGAGAGATCGGCACGACGGCGTCGCAGTCGAGCACGCCTTCGGCGAGCCGGCGCAGCAGCGCGATCGGCACGTTCGGAAGATCGACCGCGAGCAGGACGGCGGGTCCGGTCGCGTGCTCGAGCGCCGCGTGGAGCGCCGCGATCGCGCCGACGTCGCGCACGAGGTCGGCATCCACCGGCAGCCCGCGGTCCGCGTAGCGCAGCTCTGGGCCGCTGAGCAGGCGCACGCTCCCGCATGCCTCGCGCAGCCGCGCGATCGCATGGTCGAGCAGCGTCCCGCCCTCCCACGGAAGCAGCGCCTTGTCGCGGCCCATGCGCCGGCTCAGGCCGCCCGCAACGACGAATCCGGTCATCAGCGGCGCTTGAACGTCCACGTGATGTCGAAGAGGGCGACGACGGTCCCGTCCTTCATCCGACCTGTCGAGCGTGCGACGAAGGTCACCGGCTCGGAGCTCGCCGCAGCCTTCTCGATCGCCTGTGCCATCGCCCCGACGTCTTCGAACGTGAAGGTGCAGCGGCCGACGGCCTTCTTCGTGAAGTCCCCACGGATACCGAGCACGAGCGTGGAGATCGACGCCTGCGACCCGCTGGCCAGCGTGAGCGCGGGCGCGCCCGTCGACATCTCTGCGGCCATGGCTTGCGCCGCGAAGTACGTCGACTTGAACGGGTTCTGCGTCCGCCATCCGCCGGGCAGCGAGACTTCGCAGCGCGCCTCGTCGAGGCGCTCGACGCTCAGGCCCGCGAAAGCCGCAAGCGGCAGCCGCCACCAGAGGTAGAACCAGAACTTGACCGGGTTCAGCAGGTCGCGCCGCACCCGCTCGCTCTTCGGCGTGAAGCTCACCGGGACTCCCGCGCGGCGCGGCGCAGCTCGAGGAGCGTGAATACGACCCGCTGCAGCGCCGTCACGTTGGCCAGGACCGCGATGACCCACAGCACGGCGACCACCTTGTTCGCGAGCAGGCCGACGATCAGCAGCACGATCCGCTCGGGCCGCTCCATGAAGCCCACCGTGCAGCGCTCGACCAGGCTCTCCGCGCGCGCGCGCGCGTACGAGGTCATGAAGCTTCCGAACGCCGCGACCCACACCAGCACCATGTGCGGCGTCTTGTCGACGCGCGCGTACAGGATCAAGAGACCCATGTACAGGACCATGTCGGAGTAACGATCCATGGTGGAGTCGAGGTAGGCCCCGAACTTCGTCTCGCGGCCGCGCAGGCGCGCCACGCGGCCGTCGAGCATGTCGAAGATGCTGGCGACCAGCGCCACCAGGCCTCCCACCTGGAGCAGCTCGGGGCTGCGGTAGTCCTTGCCCCCCGAGATCGCGATGAAGGCGCAGGCGACGCCGTTGAGGGCCAGGCCGATGATGGTCAGGACGTCGGGGCTCGTGCGGGCGAAGGCGCGCACGACGGCGTCCAAGGGGCGGGAGAGGAGCCCGCCCACTCGCTCCGAGATCATCGTTCCGCGGGCGGAGGCGATTCTAACGCTTCCCTATAATGGACTTGTGGCCCTGAGGGAGAAGCTCGAGGCAATCCCGACGCGGCCGGGCGTGTACCTCTTCAAGGACGCTGCGGGCAAGGTGGTCTACGTCGGCAAGGCGCGCTTGCTGCGCGACCGCGTCCGCTCGTACTTCCAGGCCTCTCGGCCGATGGAGTATCTCAAGGGCCGCATGATGGAGGCGGTCGCCGACCTCGACCTCGTCGTCACCGACACCGAGATGGAGGCGCTCGCCCTCGAGAACAACCTCATAAAGCGACATCAGCCGATCTACAACGTCCGGCTTCGCGACGACAAGAACCATCCCTACCTGAAGCTGACCCTGGAGGAGGACTACCCGCGTCTCCACATCGTGCGTCGGCCGGGCGGGGACGGCAACGCCTACGGCGGCCCCTACATCCCGGCGAGCCTCGGGCGCAAGACCGCGTCGGTCGTGCACCGGGTCTTCGGCGTGCGCTCGTGCAAGGAGGAGCTGAACGGTCGCCGGCCGCGGCCCTGTCTCCAGTACCAGATCAAGCGCTGCCTGGCCCCATGCGTGGCTGAGATCTGCGCCCTCGGCGACTACCGGCGGGCATGCGAGGACGCGCGGCTGTTCCTCGAGGGGCGCACCGACGCGGTGATCGAGCGTCTCGAGGCCGAGATGTCCCGTGCGGCGGCGGAGCAGCACTACGAGGAGGCTGCCAGCCTGCGCGACAAGGCGCGCTCTCTGGAGCGCCTGGAGACGCCGCAGAAGATAACCACCACCGACATCGAAGAGCGCGACTTGTTCGGCGTCTACGCGGAGGGCGAGCGGGCGGCGCTTCAGGTGTTCTCGGTGCGCGACGGGAAGGTGGTCGCGCGCGACGCCTTCCTGCTCGAGCGCGTGACGGAGCCGGAGCGCCTGTTGTCCACGGCGGTGCAGCAGTTCTACGCCGAGAGCCGGCCGGTGCCGCGTGAGGTCCTCGTGCCCGAGGAGCTCCCGGATCGCGAGCTGCTCGAGCGCTGGCTGACGGCGCGGCGGGGCGCTCGGGTGGTGCTGCGGGTCCCGCAGCGCGGCGAGAAGGTGCGTCTGCTGGACCTGGTGGTGCGCAACGCACGCCTGGCCTTCGAGCTCGAGTGGAAACACCCGCGCCGGCAGTCGCAGGAGGTGCTGCGGGCGCTGCGCGACCTGCTCGAGCTCGACGAGGAGCCGCGGCGTATCGAGTGCTTCGACATCTCGAACATCCAGGGATCCGACATCGTGGCGTCGATGGTCTGCTTCGTCGACGGCCAGCCGAAGAAGTCCGAGTACCGGAAGTTCCGCGTCAGGGGCGTGTCCGGGGCGCCCGACGACCTCGCATCGATGCGCGAGGTGGTGGGCCGCCGCTATCGGCGCGTCCTCGAAGAGGGCAAGGAGCTGCCGGAGCTGGTCCTGATCGACGGGGGGAAGGGGCAGCTCGGCGCGGCGGTCGCGGCCTTGGAGGAGCTGGGCCTGGGAGCGCAGCCGGTCGCGAGCCTGGCGAAGCGAGAGGAGCTGATCTTCGTGCGCGGCCGAGACGAACCGATCGCGCTGCCGAGGGCCTCGCCCGTCCTGCAGCTGGTGCAGCGCATCCGCGACGAGGCGCACCGCTTCGCGATCGGCTTCCACCGCCAGGCCCGTGACAAGCGCACGCTGCACTCGGAGCTGGACGACATCCCCGGCGTCGGACCGACGAAGCGGCGGAGGCTGCTGACGCGCTTCGGCTCCGTGCGCGGCGTGCGGGGCGCGAGCCTCGACGAGCTGGCCGCGGCCGTGGGCCGCACCGTCGCCGAGCGGATCCGCGCACGCTTCGACGGGTGAGTGGAGACGCCTTCGCGGAGTACTTTACGCGCCTCGAAGCGCGCCACTTGCGGGAGCTCGAGTTCGCCGAGATCCGCAAGGGCGTGCAGGCCCTGTCGTCACTGTATGTGCATCGCAGAGCCCGCCTCGAAGGTCTCTTCGATGGAGCCGCCAAGCGCGCGGCGTTCGCGCTCTATTACGGCGCCTTGCACTTCCTCACGCTGCGCGAGATCGTGCGTGCGCTCGACGGAGCCCGGCCGAAGCGCATCCTCGACCTCGGCTGTGGCACCGCCGCCGCGGGAGCGGCGTGGGCGCTGGAGGCCGGGGCTCACTACGAAGGCGTCGAGCGCAGCGGGTGGGCGGGGGAGGAGGCCCGATTCACGCTGCGCACGCTTCGCGTGGAGGGCCGGATCACGCGCCGAGACCTCAGTTCAGCCCGCCTTCCGGGGCGTGGCGCCGGCATCTTGCTGGCCTTCGCTGCGAACGAGCTCCCGGACGCGGGCCGCGAACGGCTCCAACGTGATCTGCTCGCGGCCCACCACCGAGGGGCCTGTGTTCTCGTCGTCGAGCCGCTCTCGCGACGCGTCGCGGGTCCGTGGTGGGAGGCGTGGGCGGGCGCGTTCGCTGCCGCGGGTGGCCGCGCCGACGAGTGGCGCTTTCGCATCGAACTGCCGCCGACGCTCGCGCTGCTCGACAAAGCCGCCGGTCTCGATCACCGCGAGCTGACGGCCCGGTCGCTTTGGCTCAACCACTGAGTTGACGCCCGGGGGGCGGCGTCGACTCCGCTGTCGTTCGGCAGTACGCTGAGCGACCTCAGGCGCCATGGGAAGGCAGGCCGATCGGCTTCGAGTTGCGATCGCAACGGTCGGCCTGCTGGCCGGCTCCATTGGCACGATCTCTGCCGGGGCAGCAGCGCGCGCCCGACCCTCCGCAGACAAGATCGACCAGGAGCAGGCTGAGCTGCGCCGCGCGCAGGTACGGGACCTCGCGTACGCGGTCGAGCTGGACTTGACGAACAGCGAGCGCTACTCGGGGCGCGTCATCATCGACGTGACGCTGACCGACACCACCACGCCGCTGACGGTGGATTTTGGCGGCGGTCACGTCCGTTCGGTCGTCGTGAACGGAGCGAGCGCCGAGCACGACTACAACGGCTTCTTCTTGACGCTCGCGGCCGGCCTGCGGAGGCCCGGGTCGAACAGGATCGAGATCGAGTTCGAGCATCCCTTTGCGACCGACGGAAACGGATTGCACAGGTTCGTCGATCCGGAGGACCGCCGAACCTACCTCTACACCTACCTCTGGCCCTACTACGCCAACCGCCTCTTCCCGTGCCTGGATCAGCCGGATCTCAAGGCCTCCTATCGCGTCGAGGTCCTTGCGCCGGCCGAGTGGGTCGTGATCTCAACGATGGGGGAGACCTCCGTGGAGCCCCTCCCTGAGCGGCGCAAACGCTGGCGCTTTCCCGCCTCGCCTCCCCTGAGCACCTACATCTACTCGCTCCACGCGGGGCCCTATCACGAGTGGCAGGGGAACGCCGGCGAGATCCCTCTTCGTCTGTTCGCGCGTCGCTCACTGGCGCGGCATGTCGATTCCGCGGAGTGGCTCACCGTGACACGGCAGGGCCTCGATTTCTACGCGCGCTACTTCGAGATTCCCCACCCCTTCGGCAAGTACGACCAGCTCCTCGTGCCGGATTTCAACATCGGGGCGATGGAGAACGCCGCCGCCGTCACGTTCGGAGAGTCGTACGTCTCCCGCGGCCAGGCGACCCGCGCCGAGCGAGAGCGACGGGCCAAGGTCATCCTGCACGAGATGGCGCACATGTGGTTCGGCAACCTCGTGACCAAGCGCTGGTGGAACGGGCTCTGGCTCAACGAGAGCTTCGCCACCCTCATGGCCACGAAGGCCATGGTGGCCACCGAGTTCGGCGACGCCTGGCACGAGTTCTACCTCGACAGCAAGCGCAGCGCCTACAAGGCCGACGATCTGACGACGACGCACCCGATCGAGACGCCGATCCCCGACACCGCGAGCTTCTTCGACGTGCTCGACAGCATCACGTATGGCAAGGGAGCCTCGGTGCTCCAGCAGCTCTCCCACGTCGTGGGGCCGGAGCCGTTCCGGGCGGGCGTTTCGGCCTATCTGAAGAGACACTCCTGGAGCAACACCCGACTCCGCGACTTTACGAACGCAGTCGCCGAGGCCGCGCACCTGGATCTCGAGGAATGGGTTGACCAATGGCTCTACGCTCGGGGGTTCGACACTCTAGCGGCCGTTCCCATGTGCGAGGACGGACGCCTGCGGCGTCTCGCCATCCGTCAAAGCGGCCCGAGCATCGCTCCGATCCTCCGAGGTCACCGGGCGCAGCTTGCCCTCTACGGCTTGGACCAACGCGGACGCCTTGCAATCGAGGCGACTCTTCCGATGGACGTGTCCGGGCGCGAGACCATCGTCGGCGTGGGCGAGGGTCGACCGTGCCCAGCGTTGATCGATCCGAATCATGGTGATTGGGGTTACTTCAGGGCGGACCTCGATCCGGAGAGCCTCGCCAGCCTGGAGCGAAGCCTGCGCTCGCTGCGCGAGCCGCTGACGCGATCGGTCATGTGGGACACGCTCTGGGAGATGACCCGCCGCAGTCGGCTTTCGCTCGGGCGCTTTCTGGAGATTGCCCTGGTGCAAGGAGGCGCCGAGACGGACGACCGCGTCCTGGCCCAGGTTCTCGACGCGATGCTCGACGCGCTGGCTTACTTGCAGCGACTTCAACCCGAATCGAGGCCACAGCTCACAACCTGGGGTCCTCGCATCGAGCGGTTCCTCGCGACGGGCCTCGTTGAGGCCGCGGCCGGCTCCGACGCCCAGAAGATCTGGTTCGATCACGTCGTGCAGGGGGCTCACTCGGCTGCAGCTCTCGATCGCCTGGCGGCCTGGCTCGACGGAATCGACCTGCCGGTCGGATTCCATCTCGACCAGGATCGCCGCTGGACCGTGCTGATCCAGCTGGCCGCCCACGCCCACCGGCGATCCGACGAGCTGGTGATGCGGGAGAAGGAACACGACGGCTCGGACTACGGACGCCGCTCCGGACTCGCCGCCGACGCAGCGCGTCCCCAAGAGGAGACCAAGCGCCGTTGGTTGTCGACATTTCGAGACGCCCAGAGCCCGATCCCGTTCTCGAACCAGCGGGAGGCGATGAAGAGCCTGTTCCCGAAGCACCAGGTCGAGCTGCAGACGGCGCTTCTCCCCGAAGTCGTCGACTCTCTGAGCGAGATGGCGGGCCGCCGCGATCCCTACTTTCTCAAAAGCTATGCGCAGTCCTTGCTCGAGGCCAGCTGTCGGCAGGAAGCCGTGGACGCGATGTCGCGAACGCTTCCACGGGTCGAAGCCGATCCCACGCTGCGACGGGCGCTGCTCGAGGCGCGGCAGGAGGCAGAGACGTGCCTGATGCTGGGGACGTTCAACGGCCTGCGTGCCCGTGCCAGCCCCTGACGGCAGGCGCCGAGTAACATCGCCGCATGAAGTACATGGAGCTGGGGATGGCTGAGCGGCGTGCTCTCATCAGCGAGCTGGCAGCCATGCCCGACTACCTGGCAGCCGCGTTCGAAGGCGTATCGGCCGCGGACGCGGCGTCGGCAGGGCCGGACGGGAGCTTCGGGCCCGTCGAGCAGTGCTGGCATCTCGCCGACCTGGAGCGCGGCGGCTTCGGCATCCGGATCCGCAGGCTGCTGACCGAGAGCCAGCCGCGCCTGCCGGACTTCGACGGTGCCGCCATCGCGCAGGAGCGCTGCTATCGGTCGCGGTCGCTGACCGAAGGGCTTGCCGTCTTCCGCGCCGCGCGGCAGGACAACCTCGCGATGCTGGGCGAGGTGCGCGCCGCGGACTGGACGCGAGCAGGCACTCAGGATGGAGTCGGCACCGTAGCGCTCTGCGACATCCCGGCGATGATGGCCGAGCACGACGCCAGCCACCGGCTCGAGATCGAGGCCTGGCGACGGGCGCGCCGCGCCGTTTGAGCTGTCACGGGACGTCAACGGCGCGAAAGAGCTTCTCGTACCGCGACGCCTCACCCCTCTCCCACGGCCGGTAGGCGTTCGCGAAGTCGATCCGGTCGCCGATCGGCGGATGGCCGGCCCGCCACAGCACGTACAGCCACCCGGGTCGGGGATTCCCCAGGTTCTCGGTCTGCAGCTTGACGAAGGCGGTTCCGAAGGCGTGGTTGTCCCGGGTGACCTCGAGCGCGAAGCGATCGGCCTCGTGCTCGTTGTGACGCGAATAGGCGAGGGCCGCGGGCACCATGAGGAACGAGAACAGGTTGCTGAGCAAGATCAACAGGGGCAGGGCCGCGATGTCGGCGAGTGAAGCGAAGCCCATTCGCGGCGCGAAACGCGAGAAGAAGACCCCGGCGGTCCGATGCGCGAGATAGAGCGTGAACAGGATCAGCAGCGCCAGGAAGGCCATTGTCTTCGGCACATGGCCGAGGACGTAGTGCCCCATCTCATGGCCCACCACGGTCAGGAGCTCGCGCGGCGTCAGCTTGGCGATGATCGTGTCCCACAGCACGATGCGCTTCGTGCCGAACAGGCCCGCCACGTAGGCGTTGACCGCCTTGGTGTCGACGCTCTTGTCGACCTCGAAGACACGGCTGCCGTCGATGCCGGCGCGGTCGGCCAGAGCCAGGATGCGCTGCTCGAGCCCGCGATCCTTCATGGGGCCGAAATCGTTGAACAGAGGGTCGATCCAGATCGGTGCGATGACGAGTATCAGGAGCAGGAAGGGGACCATCAGGATCGACGTGTACAGCCACCAGCGTCTCGGGCTCTTACCGAGCAAGAGGAACGGCACCCACAGGAACAGCGAGCCGATCACGATCCCGACCAGCAGTCCCTTCAGCGAGTCGCCGAACCACTTGCCGAGCGTCTGGTTGGACAAGCCGTAGTCGTGCTGGCGGACGAACTCGGTGTAGTACGCCCATGGAAGACCGATGGCGAAGGTGACGAGGCTGAAGAGGACGAAGTAGACGACGAGCGTGAAGAACCACTTGCGTCCAATGCGTCGCGCGAGTTCGCGCAGCCCGGCAGAGAAGCCGGTGAAGACAAAGGCGGCCGGGATCAGAAGGCCGAGCATCACGTCGATCGCCCACAGCACGTTGCCGCTCCGGTAGTAGCGCATCGCCTTGTCCGTGGCGGGCGGCACGGCCACGGGACCCGCCTCAGCAGTCTCTTCGGCGTCGACTTCCGGACTCGCTGTGGCCGTTTCCTGCCCTGCCGACGAGACCGGCAAGACGAACGGCAGGAGCACGGCGCAGAAGAGCAGGGCGCGCATCGGCGGCCTCCCGTGGATTGATGCTACCATCGCGATTTCTTTGGAGACCCGTTGGAGCTGACGCCGGATCGGATCGTACTCGGTCTGACGACCTACATCGTGCTCTTGTTCAGCCTGTCGTTCCACGAGGCGGCTCATGCGTGGGCGGCGCTTCGCATGGGCGACGACACGGCGTTGCGGGCCGGCCGCATCTCCTTGAACCCGGTCGTCCACATCGATCCGATCGGCACGGTGCTCTTGCCGCTCCTGGCGTTCGTGTCCATGGGCACGCCGCTGTTCGGCTGGGCGAAGCCGACTCCCTACAATCCCGCCAACTTCCGGCGCGACCGTTCGATCGCGGCCGGCCACGTGACGGTCGCGAGCGCCGGGCCGATCTCGAACCTGATCCTGGCGCTGCTCTCCACGGTTGCCCTGTTCATCTACCTTCAGCTCGGCGGAGCGGCTTCGCGCAACCCCGCCTTCGCGCTCCTGCTCAGGGGGATCGAGATCAACGTGCTTCTCGCGATCTTCAACCTGGTTCCGCTTCCGCCCCTCGACGGCTCGAAGGTGGCGGCTTTCGGCCTCCCTCGCGGCCTGGCCGACGCCTACGTCCGCGTCGTCGAGCCGTACGGCGCCTGGATCCTGCTGCTGCTCTTCGCCACGGGCGGGCTGTGGGCCGTGATCGGGCCGATCGAGGAGAGCCTCACGAGGCTCCTGCTGGGCTTCGCCCGCTGACATGGGGCGTCCCCGCATCCTCTCCGGCATGCGCCCCACCGGCCCGCTGCACCTGGGCCACCTGACCGGCGCCCTCGACAACTGGGTGGGGCTGCAGGACAGCTACGAATGCTACTGGACGATCGTCGACTGGCACGCGCTCACGACCGACTACGCCGACCCTTCGGCGATCCGCGAGAACATCCTCGAGGTCGCCGTCGACTGGCTGGCCGCGGGGCTGGACCCGAGGCGGGCCGCGCTCTTCGTCCAGAGCGACGTGAAGGAGCACGCGGAGCTGCACCTGCTGCTCTCGATGGTGATCCCCGTGCCGTGGCTCGAGCGTGTGCCCACCTACAAGGAGCAGCAACAGAACATCACGGACAAGGACCTCTCGACCTACGGCTTCCTGGGCTACCCGTTGCTGCAGACCGCCGACATCATCATCTACAGAGCCGACGCCGTGCCGGTGGGGGAGGATCAAGCACCCCACATCGAGTTGAGCCGCGAGATCGTGCGCCGCTTCAACAACTTCTACGGGCCGGTCTTCCCGGAGCCGAAGACGCTGCTCACGCCGACGCCCCGCATGCCCGGCACCGACGGGCGCAAGATGTCGAAATCGTACGGGAACGCGATCTACCTCAAGGAGCCGCCCGAGACGATTCGCGAGAAGCTGCGCCCCATGGTGACCGACCCTGCGCGCAAGCGCCGCACCGACCCGGGCGATCCCAACAGGTGCCCGGTCTTCGACCTGCACCGGGCCTTCTCGAGTGCTGGAACGCAGGAGTGGTCCGCCCACGGCTGCCGCACGGCCGGCATCGGCTGCATCGAGTGCAAGATGAAGCTGGCGGACCACTTGATCGAGCGCCTGGCGGAGATCCACGAGCGGCGTCCCGAATACGCGAGCCGGCCCGACACGGTCTGGGACGTCCTGCGCGCGGGCGCGAAGAAGGCGCGAGAGACGGCCCGCGCCACGATGGAGGACGTGCGGGCGGCGATGAAGATCCGCTACGCGTGACGACGACGCCGGACGAGAAGGACAAGCCGACTCAGGCGGAAAGGGTGGAGATCCCGCAGGGCGTCGAGTCCACGCTACCCGAGGACGCGCCGAGGATCCAGCTCCCGAGCTTCGAGGGACCGCTCGATCTGCTGCTGTACTTGATCCGCCGCGACCAGATCGACATCCACGACATCCCGATCGCGCCGATCACGCGCAGCTACATGGAGTACCTCGAGCTGATGCGCGAGCTGAACCTCGACACGGCCGGGGAATTCATGGTCATGGCGGCCACGCTGATCCACATCAAGTCGAAGATGCTCGTG
Organism: Vicinamibacteria bacterium; assembly: GCA_035251085.1. GTDB lineage: Bacteria > Acidobacteriota > Vicinamibacteria > Fen-336 > Fen-336 > DATFEN01. The sequence continues at coordinate 13,330 of DATFEN010000029.1, forward strand.
CCGGTGAGCCCGACCGAGGCCCAGGGCGAAGAGGAGCCCTACGAGGACCCGCGCGAGGAGCTGGTTCGGAGGCTGCTGGAGTTCCAGCGTTACAAGGACGCGGCGGGCATGCTGCACCAGCAGGCCCAGGTCCGGGCAGCCACCTGGACGCGCCCGGACTCCGTGGTGCCGAAGCTCGACGACGCGGGCGAGGAGATGCTCGAAGCCGGACTCTTCGACCTGATCGCCGCCTTCAAGGAGCTGCTCGATCGGCGCAGGACGCTGCTGGCCCACGAGGTCGAGCCGGGGGGCAAGAGCGTCGAGGAGCGAATGGACGAGATCGTGGCGCTCGTGCGAGAAGGCGAGTCCCTCGACTTCATCGCCCTCTTCGAGGTCGAGCGCACCAAGCGGGACATGATCGTCACGTTCCTCGCGCTGCTGGAGCTGATCCGGCTGAAGCGCATCAAGGTATACCAGCGTGGCCTGTTCGGTCCGATCCGGGTCTTCAGGCCGATCGGGCCGGCCGAGGGCACCCCGCAGCCGGCGCTGTAGGAACGAGTCAGGTAGCCACGCAGAACACGGAGACAGACGAACATGGATACTCGGTCGGCGAGATCCTCGACCAACGACCAACGACCGCGTTCGGGACGGCCAGCCGATAGAGCCCGCGTCCTTCGACTCCGCCCGAAGCGGAGGCGAAGGACGCAGCTTGTGCCGAGCCATTCCCTCCCCTTGTGGGGAGGGAAAGGGTGGGGGGCTCAGTAAGGAAATGACCGAAGACGCCACCGAAGCCCAGCCGCCGATCCTGCCCCCGCAGGAGATCCGAGCCGTGCTCGAAGCGCTGATCTTCGCCTCGCCCGAGCCGCTCACACCGCGGCAGATCGGCCAGGTTCTCCAGGGTGTGCCGAAGGAGGCCTGGAAGGCCGCCCTCGACGAGCTCGAACAGGAATACGCGCGCGACGGCCGGGGCCTGCAGCTAGTCCAAGTGGCCGGCGGCTGGCAGATCACGACGCGGCCGGAATACAACGACTGGATTCGCGAGCTGATCGACCCGAAGGCCCCGACACGCCTCTCGATCCAGGCCCTCGAAACGCTGGCCGTGATCGCCTACAAGCAGCCCGTGACGCTGCCCGAGATCATCGACCTGCGCGGGGTCAAATCGGGCGGCGTGATCAAGACGCTCTTGGAGAAGCGCCTCATCCGCATCGTGGGTCGCAAGGAGGTCGTCGGACGCCCGATGCTGTATGGGACCACCAAGGACTTCCTCCTCCATTTCGCGCTCAAGGACCTGGGTGAGCTCCCCAAGATCGAGGAGTTCGCAGAAGTGCTCGGCGAGGAAGTCGACGTGGCGGGCCTGAAGAGGGCGATCGAGGCCCCGCGGCCCGTCGAAGTGGCTCTGGACGCGGAGGAAAACGGCGAAGGTTAAAGGACTACTTGACACTCGTATTCTAAACACCTACCATTGTTCGCGTTTTTTACAAAAGGGGTTTGGAATGCGACTTCCCCTCCTCGTCGCCGGCCTCTCCGTCGTCATTGCCGGGTGTGGCCTGATCGATTCGGTCAGCGGCCCTAAGTCGCTGACCATCCAGAAGTTCGAGGCGGATCCTGACGACGTCTCCAGCGGCGGGTCGGTCACGTTGACCTGGGACGTCGAGGGTGCCGAGGCGGTGGCGCTCAACAACGGCATCGGCGTAGTGCCAGCCCGTGGATCGCACAAGTTCTCCGCCTACCATACGTCCACGTTTACGCTGACCGCGCGTTCTGGCACATCTTCGGCCACCGCGAGCGTTCAGGTGAGCGTGCGCGGGACGGGCAACGATCCCCTCAACCCGCTGCCAACGCCCTCGCCGGATCCGAGCCCCAGCCCGACCCCGACTCCCAGTCCATCGCCAACGCCGGATCCTTCGCCCACACCCACTCCGAGCCCGGATCCACCGCCAGGGCCCGCCGGGGCTTGCGGCGTCACGCCGCCGTCCACGACCAAAGGCTGCGAGATCGACTGGGAAAAGCCGGCGGAGCTCCCGGAAGGCCAGTGCATCGACGTCAATACGGTGACCGTGGACCAGGCGTGCCCGGCGACCAGCGGAACGTCGCTCTCGGTCGGCTTCGCGGTCACCGCGAAGACGGCGCTCGAATCGCTTCGGTGGCGGCTCCAGAAGGATCAGGGCGATACCGTGACGCCCGACGAAGGCACGATCGACGTGAACGGCAAGACGAGCGTCCTCGTCAGCGACACGGTGGGCTTCGACTGGATCGTCTTCGAGGTGGTCGACCAGGACAACAAGGTACGGCTGCGCTTCCGCCTCATGCACAAGTAGTTTCGCTCTATCATCCGCTCCGTGCTGGAGCGGCTGCAGAAGATCCTCGCCCGCGCAGGGGTTGCGTCGCGGCGCGGCGCCGAGCGCGTGATCCTCGAGGGCCGTGTCACCCTCAACGGCGAACCCGTGCGCGAGCTGGGCACCAAGGCCGACCTCGGGCGCGACGACGTCCGCGTCGACGGCGTCCGCGTCCGACCCCCGAAGGCGCCGGTCTACCTGCTCTTGAACAAGCCCAAGGGAGTCGTCACGACGCGCCGGGATCCGGAGGGGCGGGCCACGGTCATGGAGCTGGTGCCGGCGGTGGCGGGTCTGTTCCCGGTCGGCCGCCTGGACGTGACCACGGAGGGGCTGATCCTCTTGACCAACGACGGCGCCTTCGCCGAGCGCGTCTCGCACCCGCGCTACGAGGTGCCGCGCGTCTACGAGGCCAAGGTCCGGGGTCTCCCCGACCCCCGCACCCTGGAGCGGCTGCGCAGTGGCGTGACGGTCGAGGGCGAGCGGATGGCCGTCGATCGCGCCCGCGTCGTCCAGGGTGGCAACAACGCCTGGGTCGAGGTCACCCTGCACGAGGGCAAGCACCACGAGGTGAAGCGTCTGCTCGAGGCCGTCGGCCACCCCGTGTCGAAGCTCCGGCGCGTGGCGCTCGGCCCCGTCAGCGCACGCGGCCTGGAGCCGGGGCAGTTCCGCCACCTGACACCCGACGAAGTCCGCGCGCTCCGCGAAGGAGCCTCGGCGCCGCGCCACCGGCGGGCCCCGCGACCCCGCGGCCCCCGCCGTCG